>NZ_JAEMVD010000020.1 GCF_029215975.1 Sulfurimonas sp. SAG-AH-194-C20 | reverse complement strand
AGAAGAAGATATGGTTCAGCCATTGTTAAAAGGTGATGATATAGATAGATATAAACATATCGAAAATAGCTATTTTGCTTTATTTCCCTATTCAATTAAAAAGAACAAGGTTAAAGCATACACTGAAGAATATATTAAAGAATATTATCCAAAAGCATTTCTTTATCTAGAGAAAAATTCCACAGAATTAAGAGCACGAGAAAAAAACAGATTTGATAACAAAAGTGAATGGTTTTTATATAGTAGGAATCAAGGACTTAGTAATTTTAGCCAAAACAAAATTGTTTTTCAAGAAATGGGAACTCATTCTAAAATGAGTTATGATGATTTTGGCTATTGTGTAATACGACAATATAGTATGATTAAAAAAGCTGACACTTTTGAAGACTATAAATATTACCTTAGTATTTTTAATTCCTCTTTAATGTGGTTTTTTATCAAAAATACTAGTACAGAACTAAGAGGTGGATACTTTATGTATCAAACAAAGTACCTAGAACATTTTCCTCTGCCAAAACTAAGAAATATAGAACAACAAGAACCATTTAATGATAAAGCCAATCTAATGCTTGAACTAAACAAAACCCTCCAAGAAACAAAACAAAACTTCCTCCAAGAGTTAAACCTAGAAAAAATCCCTAAAAAACTCCAAAACTTTGAGGAGTTGGATTTTGATGGCTTTGTCAAAGAGTATAAAAAGGCAAAAAAACTCAAATTTTCCGACAAACTAGAAGAACGAAACTTCAAAAATGAGTGGCGTTCTCTCTTTGAAAGCGATGTAAAAGCAGTCCAAGAGATACAAACACAGATAAACACAACCGACAAAGAGATAGATAAAATGGTCTATGAACTGTATGGGCTTAGTGATGATGAGATTAGTATTGTTGAGAGTGCCTAGTGAGTTATAAAGCTATACAGAGATATATAAATCCTAGAGATGGAAGAGTAAAAACAAATATACTTTCAAAAGATGCCGATAGCTTACCTGCTAGACATAGGAGTATGAAAGAGTTTAAAGACTCTTTTGATGGACTAAATCATTATACTTATACAATTGATAAGTTCTTTATCGTTATCGATGTAAAATATGCTTTTAACCATTTTAAAAACAATACTTACTCAGAAAATAGAGAACATCTAAATGCTACTCTCTTAGCAACATTAAAAGAGCCTCTGCTAATAACTAAAAGTAAATATGAAGATAATGATACTTTGATATTTTATAAACCCTTTAAAAACGAGCATGGTTTACATCATATGATTATGTTTAAAGCACATAAACATGAAAATGGTAAATATTATTTTAAAACGATATATAGAGCAGATTCTTTGGATAAAATAGATAAGATAATAAAAACGAGTGATTTAAATACGATGTATTTTAAGTATGAAGCAGAGGGTAACGGGAACTAAGCCCAAATCCTCTACCAAATAAATTTGGCGAGACCTCTCTGATGGTCTCATTGTAACATAAATTAAACAAAAAGAGAAATATGCAAACTATAGCAATAAGTATAGGTGACTTAAATGGTGTGGGAATTGAGATAGCACTAAAGTCTCATAGTGAGGTTAAAAAACTTTGTAATCCTATATACTGTATAAATAAAGTGATGTTAGATAGAGCTTCTTCTTTACTAAAAGTATCACTTCCATCAGATATACAACTATATGATGTATCAGGAGATTTTAGTATAAATGCTGGTAAAGTAGATGCCCTAAGTGGTCGCTACTCGTATGACTCTTTTATGGCGGGTATCAAACTGTGTGAAGAAAAAAAAGCCGATGGCGTTGTGACTATGCCTATCCATAAAGAAGCTTGGATGTTGGCTGGACTAGAGTATAAAGGGCATACTGACCTACTTCGCCAACACTTTGATGCTGATGCTATTATGATGCTTGGGTGTCCTGAGATGTTTGTGGCTCTTGTAACAGAACACATCCCGCTAAGAGATGTTACTAAAGTTGTGAAGTATAAGATGCTCAAACAGTTTTTGCTTAATCTCTCTCGTGACATTCCAAAAGAAAAAGTAGCTGTTCTTGGTCTTAACCCACATGCAGGGGATAATGGTGTTTTAGGACACGAAGATATGCGAGTTCTTAAAGCCATAAAAAGTGCAAACAAACAACTCGGGTTTGAGCAGTTTGTAGGTCCTATCGTTCCTGATGTGGCGTTTACCCCTCACTTTCGTAAAGACTTCAACTACTTTGTAGCCATGTACCATGACCAAGGTCTAGGACCTCTTAAAGCCCTGCACTTTGATGAGAGTGTAAATATCTCCCTAAACCTACCAATAGTGAGAACTTCAGTAGACCATGGTACTGCGTTTGACATTGCCTACCAAGGTCAAGCAAAAACACTCTCTTACATAAACGCAGTAAAAAGTGCAATCCAACTAAACACAAGGAAAATATAATGAATAAAACATTTAAAGAAGCGATGGCGTTTCGTCATGCTTGTAAAGAATTTGATGCAAGTAAAAAGATAAGTAAAGAAGATATGCTGAGTATTCTTGAAGCAGGAAGAACATCGCCCTCTTCTTTTGGTATGGAGGCTTGGAAGTTTTTAGTTATCACAAACGCAGAGCTTAAAGCTAAACTTAGACCTGCTTGCTGGGATCAAAAACAAGTTACAACTTGTTCTCATTTAGTGATAGTTCTCGCAGGAATAAACTCTCTTAAACCTGAGAGTGGAGAAGTAAAAAAACGATTTGCTCGCCGTGATATGCCTCAAGAAAACTTAGACTTTTATCTTGGTCTCTATGCTAGTCACTTAGAAAAAACACTCTCAAGTGATGAGAACATATACTCTTGGAGTGCAAGACAGACTTATATCGCTACTGCGAACATGATGACAGGTGCTGCTACCTTAGGCATTGATTCTTGTCCTATTGAAGGTTTTGAGAAAGAAAAAGTGGAGAATATTTTAGGACTTGACACATCAAGATACCAACTCTCTGTTGTTTTACCTTTTGGGTATAGACTAAACGAACAGTCTTCACAGTTAAGACTTCCACTTGAAGATGTAGTAGAGTTTATAGACTAAACGCTACTTCTTTTTGAAGATAAGCAGGGTCTTATCTTCTGTGTCATAGAGAGAAAAAGTTTGCTTTTCTATCAGTTTTAATTTCTCTAACTTTTGAAAAGTTTTTATCTTGTGAAAATACTGAATGATAGAGTCTTGGTGTTTAGTATAAGAGCCATCTTCGTTCTTTTCAAACAAAGTAAATTGAGTATCAAGTTTATCGTTTTGAAATATCGCATCCACACAAAGAAACTCACCCTCTTTATCTTTACTCATAGTTCCCTCAGCAACATCAGAGAAACCATATAGAGTATTTATGTCAGCTATTAAGACACCACCATCATTAAGTTTATCTGCCATCTCATTTAAAAAAGTAACAAGAGTATCATTGTCCATAAAGTTGAGTACATCAAAGATACTTACAATCGCATCATATTTACCCTCAACATCAACTGCGTTTATGCACTCAGCGTCAAGTCCTGCATTTACACACTCTTGAACCATAACAGCGGATAAGTCAACACCCTTACACTTAACACCATCACTTATCATTCGCTGCATAAAGCCACCACGACCACAACCAACATCAAGAAGAGTTTTTACATCCTGACCATCAAGTTCTGAGCGATATAAGTCATAAAGAGCTTCTGTTGCTTCTTCAATGCCTAGTAAATGTTCTGCTTTTGCATAGAGGTCTAAGTTAGTCATTTTCTGCTTTTATTATGCCATTTATCTTTTCATAAATATCTAAAACTTCATCTTTTTTAGCGACATAAGAGTTTTTATTTGCTATGAGGTATGTAGAACTACTCATGATGTCTTGGACAACTTCAAGACCATTTTGCTTCATCGTAGCACCTGTCTCAACTACATCTACTATCATATCAGCAAGACCTATAAGAGGTGCGAGTTCAACTGAACCGTTGAGTTTAATAATCTCAACACTTACAGCTCTTTCTTCAAAATAGCGTTTAGTGATGTTTACCATTTTTGAAGCCACTTTTAACTCAGGTTTTGTGAGGTCTAGCTTCTCGCCAACTTTCATCCCGATAGAAACTTTACACACTCCGCGTTGAAGGTCAAGTAAACGTACAACATCGAGACCTTGTTCTTCTAAAGTGTCTAAACCAACAACACCGATGTCCGCTGCTTGATGAAAAACATAAGTCGCGACATCTTGATTACGAACGAGTAAAAAACGAAAGTTAGGAGTTTCTAAAATGAGTTTTCTATCATCAAACTTAAAACCATCTCCAAAGAGTGTTTCAAATATTTCTAGTGTTTCTTTAGCGATACGACCTTTTGGAAGTGCAACTGTTAGCATAGTATAGCCTTTTTTATTATCTGTTTCATACCATCAAAAATGAGTGTTTCATTAAGAGAGGCATTTTTAAAAATCTTGTGTAACTCTTTTGCATTACCACCAGTGAGGACCACAGGAAGTTCGTGGTGCATCACCTCAGAGTAAAGTGTTTTCAAAAAACCATAACTTATGGCATCTTGCGAATTTTTCGGCATTATATCTAAGTCTAGGTCAAAGTTAAATGAATAATCTAGAGCAGGAGAAATATTTTTATATGTTTGTCTCATTGCATCAACTCCAGGGTAGATAAAACCGCCCTCGAAATTACCATATTTTACTACATCTACTGTTATAGCACTACCTGCATCAACTATTACTGTATTTGTCACAGCTTCCACTGCAAAAATTCTATCAATACCCATAGTTTCATAATACTTTTTTCTATCTATAAACTGAGACAAGTCAATCCAATTATCTAGTTTTTCAAGTACTGCGTTTACATTAGAGTTTACAGAGATATAATATACTTTTTCATCCACACTCAAAGCATTAAAAGTCTCGACATCTTTTTTATAATCTTTTTGCTCATCTAAAAAATGGTATGAAGTATTTCCTATGTCGCACAGAATCATTACTGTATCTTCCAGCCGGCTTCTTTAAACGCAGCCGCTGCTTTTGAGCATAAAGGTGCATCTATAAAGATAATTTTATGTTTAAAATTATGTTCACAAAAAATTGTAAGTTTGCCATAAATCT
The DNA here is from genome assembly GCF_029215975.1 of Sulfurimonas sp. SAG-AH-194-C20. Lineage (GTDB taxonomy): Bacteria > Campylobacterota > Campylobacteria > Campylobacterales > Sulfurimonadaceae > Sulfurimonas. Next base: position 19,515 of record NZ_JAEMVD010000020.1, on the reverse strand, counting down.
CTTGAAACTTATGTACATCTTTCATCAAGATTCTACTCTTTTGACTCACTGCAAATATAGCCCAAAAGTAACCCTTAACATCTGTCGCTTTATAGATTTTTATCTTATTACGAATACCTAACTCTTTAGGAGCTATCTCTAACATCTTTTTATAAATTTTCCCTTTTTTTCTGAGGGAGTCTACTACCATCTGCATATCTATGTTTTTGCCTTGATTAAATATTTTTCGTATTTTACCATCTTCTCTTTGAATCTATGGCTTTTATAACAGTTTTTAGATTTTTATCTTTAGAGAAACAGAGTCTAAGAGTACATGCAAGGTAATCATCATACTTCTCTTCTTTTGTCAGTACATATGGATAATTTATCTTTTTAATTTGATATTTATTTTTTAAAAGGTTCTTCTTTTTACTTTTCAAAGTTGTAACTTTTAACTTTTGCATAAGATATGCTTTTGCTAGAGCAGGTGCATCTGACTGCTTGTATTTAAGTGCATCAACTTGAAGTTCAAGTGTCGTCAGTGCAAGCTTTTCATAACGAAACGAAGCCTTCAAGGAGGCTAGATTTATGATGTTTTGTAGCATTTTAGAAAGAGGAGAAGTGTAGTACTTATCTATAAGACCTGCTTTAATATGAAGCTTGTCATCATTCAAGTACCAGATACCTTTTTTATAAAACTTTGAGTTAGCATGGTTGAGCAGATACTCAGCAAAATCAAGCTTATCTTTGTCATAACTAACCTCATAACTAGCGATAAGTGCTCCAATAAAAAAGCTATAATCCTCTAAAAGACCCTTTTGTTTAGGTGCTATTCCAATGATAGTCTGATGATATAGTTCATAATTTTTAAACATTAACTTTGTTAAAGCTTTAAGTGTTTTATCTGCCTTTATTTTATACTTTTTATCAAGTAAAGAAGCACTATAAAGTGCTTCAATCATTAAAGAGTTCCATGCTGTGTTTATCTTTTTATCTATAAAAGGGTACTCTTTTTTTGCACGTACTTTAAGTAGTTTTTTTCGCATTGATTTAAAGTTTTTAGGTCTAGCATCATCATAAATATTTAGATGCATTTTACCCTCAAAATTTTCTACATATTCTACCCCACTCCCCTTTAACTCATTTTTTGAAAATATAAAATAAGCACCCTCTTCATGCTTAGTGTCAGCATCACTTGCACTATAGTATAAGTTGTTCTTTACATAACGAGCATCAAGCATTTTTATAGTTTCGACTACTACATCCTTGTAAAGTTTTTTACCTGTTTTTAAATATGCTCTCACATATATTGGGATTAGTTCTGCTTGATCGTAAAGCATCTTTTCATAATGAGGAATTTCCCATGCTGCATCTACAGTGTAGCGGAAGAAACCACCTTCTACTTGATCGTATAGCCCACGTAGGACCATGACATCTAACATCTCATAAGCGTAGTCATATAACTCTTCATCATTAGTTATCTCTGCAATGTCTAGCATCAAAGAAAGTTTTGCAGCTTCTGGGAACTTGCGTCCGCTACCAAAACCACTATATATTTCATCGAAATTTTCTTTGAGTGATTCACTAAGTGTTTTAACAGATATGTCAGTATTTTCAGCTGTTTCATACACTGTCTTTGCATTTATGATATTTTGTAATTCTTCTAACTCATTTTGAAATTTTGCATCATTTTTTTGATATTTTTTACCTAGTCTTGATATGAGAGTATCGAGTCCTTCGGAGTAGGACTGCTTATGTGCGGGTATATAAGTACCTGCATAAAAAACTTTTTTTTGAGGAGTCATAAACATACTTAAAGGCCATCCACCAGAATGATGCTTCATTTTAAGGTAAACCTCTTGATAGAGTGCATCAAGATGAGGCATCTCTTCGCGATCAACTTTTATAGATACAAAATACTTGTTGAAAATTTTTGCAAGTTTTTTATCAGAAAAAGACTCCTCTTCCATGACATGACACCAGTGACATGTTGAGTAACCTAATGATAAAAAGATAGCTTTATGTTCTTTTTTTGCTTTGAGAAATGCCTTTTCTCCCCATGGCATCCAATCTATAGGGTTATGTTTATGGGCAAGGAGATAAGGTGATGTCTCAAACTGTAGTGCATTAGTAAATTCTTTAGAATGAAGTGTAATTATAAACAATGTTAGTAATAGTATATTTTTCATTCTCTTATTATACATTTCAATTGTAAAATAATTGTTAAGTTTTGAGTAATCTTATAATAATAAAAATTAACTTAAATTTTCAAATGTGATATAAATATGATATAAGTTTACAAAATATAAGTTATAATTTCATCTTAATAAAATCCATAAGGAATTCAAATGAAGTTACTGCTAATTATAATAATCATGCAACAGTTTTTAAGTGCATCAATAGATGCACTTACTTTAAATGAAGCGATACAAATACTACAAACAAAAAACTTAGAGATAAAAGCTGCCTCGCTTGATGTAGCCATAGCAAAACAAGATGAAGAGAGTGTATCGGGAGCCTCATGGGGTAAACTTGACTTCGTTGAAGATGTTGCACGAAGTAATGATGCTGGAAATGTTTTTGGTTTTAAACTTACATCTAGAGAGGCTACTTTTGGGGATTTTGGTTTAAGTGAGTTTAGTACAACTAATCCAAACATATTAAATGTACAGCCAAATGATTTAAACTATCCAGATGATAGAAACTTCTTTCAAAGTAAACTCCGTTATGAAGTGCCCCTTTTTACAGGTTTTGCTTTGAGTTCTTACAGTGGCATTATGCACTCCATGACACAAATTCAGTTACTCAATAAACAAGAACTAATCAATACAAAAGTTTACGAGTTGAGAAAGTCTTACTATAATATGGCTCTTCTTAAGAGCTCAATTGCTAACTTATCCACCATACTTCAAAACATTGAAAAGCTTGAAGAGACTACACAGAGTATGATAGATGTAGGTTATGCAAAAAAAGTGGATCTCTTAGAAGTTAGTGCTAAGGGAGGAAATGTTAAAAGACTACTTGTTCAGATGAACTCTAACAAAACACTTTTATACCATTATATTAGCTTTTTACTCAACCAAAAAATCACTCAAATCACTACTCCTAATTCAGAAATAGAGATGCCAAACTTAAGTGATGAGAATATACTCTCATCAAACTTGGACATTAAAAAAGCTGCAACTGGTTTAGAGATACGAAAAAACATGCTCTTTGCTAAAGAAGCTTCATACTACCCAACTGTTGGTGCTTTTGGTGAAGTAGCAACAGCTGATAATAGTTTTTTAGGGGATGCAGTTAAGCACCAAGCTTATACAGTGGGGGCAAGACTTACATGGAACATCTTTAGTGGTGGTCGTGATAGTGCTAAAATCCAAAAGTCTAAACTTGAACTTTTAAAAATGCAATCGCAAATGAGTCTTGCAAAAAATGGTATAAAACTCAAAATAGCTAAAATTAGAACAGAGATTGCAAGTGCAGATGAAGAGATAAAATCTCTTACAAAAGAGTTAGAGCTTGCTGATGCTATCTACGATAACTACGAGGGAAGATATAGAGAAAAACTCACTTCAATGAATGATGTTATAATCAAGCAATCACAACAGATTCAAAAAATACTACAACTACAAATAGCAAAAAACAAACGCAATGAAAAAATCTTTGCTTTAGAAAAACTAGCAAATACAAAAGGACTTTAAAATGAAAAAAATATTACTTATCATAGCATTAGGTGCCGCTTTAATGGCAGAGACACTTACTCTTTCTGGAAGTGTTATCTCTGATAACCAGAAGATGATTACGAGTCGTTTTATGGGTTTTGTTACAAATGTATATGTAAACGAAGGTGAAAAAGTAAAAAGGAACCAAATTCTCTATACTATTGACTCACGAGAGATTGATTCTGCTGCTCGTCAGAGCGAACTAAGCCTTCAGATGTACCAGAACCAGTACACAAATGTAAAACTAAACCTCAATAGATACAAAAGACTTTTAGAAAAAGATATGGTTTCAAAGTATGAAGTAGAAAATCTAGAACTTGCTGCACTTAATCTCCAAGATATGATTAGCATCGCAAAGGCAAGACTTCAAGAGGTGAAAAATCAATACAAATACTTAAATGTAAAAGCACCAAATAGTGGTGTTGTTGTTGCTAAAAATATCAAAGTTGGTGAGATGGCTATGCCAGGTATGCCAGCCATAGTACTCTCAGACTTAAGTGACTTGAAAATAAGTGCAGACATTCCAGAGAGTAATCTTTCACTTATCACTCATGGAAAAAAAGTTATAGTTGAGATACCATCACTTAAACTTAAAGCAATTGGAAAAATATCAGCTATTATTCCAAACTCAAATCCTATGACGCACACTTTTAAAATAAAAGTCTCTTTTAAGACAAATAGTAAATCTATATACCCTGGTATGTATGCAACCATAAGCATTAACTAAAGGAGAGTTCATGAAAGATGTAAACTTTATTCCAACAGATTATGCTGGACGAATCGCTAAAACATTTATACATAGTCCACTCACTCTTACACTCGGAATATTTATCTTAGCCATAGGCTATCTTGCTCTTGAGATTATGCCAAGAGAAGAGAACCCTCAAATGGTTGTAAGTGGTTCAACAGTTATCATTGTTCTACCTGGTGCAAGTGCTAAAGAGATAGAAAAAATCATCGTAAATCCCCTGGAGAGAAAACTCAAAGAGGTAAAAGGTGTTGAGCATATATATGGTCGTGCAATGGACAATGTTGGAATCGTAAACGCAGCCTTTTTTATAGGTGAAGAAAAAGAGGGAGCAAACCTCAAAGTATATGACAAAATCATGCAAAATGCAGACATATTTCCAAGTGGAGCAATGAAACCAATCATCAAACCTCTTGATATTGATGTTGATATTCCCATCGTCTCTATCGCTTTTTATGCTGATGATGAGAAAATGAGTAAAACAGAGTTGTATGACAGAGTAAAAAAGATTCAGCACCACATAAATGGTCTTGATAATGTTGCCGTCACGGGACTAAAGGGTGGCTCTAAACATCAGTACAATATTGAGGTAGATATAAACAAACTCTCAGGGTATAATCTATCTTTAGGGCAGATTAAAAAAGCAATCTCTTCTCTTGCCTATAATGTTCCTGCAACAAAAAATACAAGTAAAGATAATGAGATAGTTATTTTAGGGGTAAAAAATGCTCTTGATAGCATTAAAGATATTAGTAACATTATTGTAGCACAGTATATGGGTTCTCCTATTTATCTCTCACAAATTGCTCATGTAAGTGATAGTTATGATATACAAAACTTTAAAAAAGCACTTATAAAAGTAAGAGGTAAAGATGGTAAGTTTTCTTCCTTTAAAGAGCAGATTACACTCAGTGTCTCAAAACTACAAGGCACAAACGCAGTAATAATTGCAGATGAAGTAAAAGAAGAACTTCACAAATACAAAAAACTTTTAGAAAAAAATGGTATTCATTATGTTATCACTCGAAATGATGGTGAACGTGCTGATGAGGCTGTAAATGAACTTGTGTATCACTTAGTACTTTCGATTATAATTATCGCTATATTACTTGCGTTTGTATTAGGTTGGAGAGAGTCTCTTATCGTGACTTTTACGGTTCCTGCAATTTTAGCAATTACCCTTTTTGTTGCGTATCTATCTGGGCAGACTATTAACCGTATTACACTCTTTGCTTTTTTACTCTCACTTGGTTTGCTAGTTGATGCTGCTATTATTGTGATAGAAAACATTCATAGACATTACCATTCAAAAGACTCAGCACATCAATCGCCAACAGAGCTTATGATAAAAGCAACAGATGAGATAGGTGCACCGACTAACATTGCAACACTTGCGATAATCCTCACAATGGTTCCGATGGCTTTTGTAGGTCAGATGATGGGTCAGTTTATGAAACCTATTCCAGCTAATGTTCCCGTTGCATTAATTGCCTCACTGTTTGTGGCATATATCTTTACACCTTATTTAGCAGTTCGTATGCTCAAACGTCCAGACCATTCAGACAAAGGAGAAGAAAATGTTTAAAAAATTTGAAGACTTTATACACCAAGCTATACAAAGTTCCTCGAAAAGAAAGTTCATTTTATTAGCGACACTCATTGCATTTATACTCTCTATCTTAATGATTGCACCAGGTAAAATGGTTTTAGCAAAGATGCTCCCAGGAAAAAATAACGATACTTTTAATATCTATGTAACACTTGCAACGGGGAGTTCTATCTCTCAAACCCAAGAAGTAACATCATGTGTAAGTGCTCTTTTAACTGAGGAAAAAGAACTTCGTGATTTGGAAGTATTTTTAGGTATGGGATCTCCTCTTGATTTTGCGGGACTTATCAAGGGAAGTCAGTTTAAAAACAGTGAAAATGTAGCAGAACTTGTACTTAACCTTACAAAAAAACATAACAGAGATGAGCCCTCTTACCTTATGGTTCAACGGCTTCGTCCAGTCATTCAAACGCAGTGTCAAAAACTCTACGATGGAACAAAAATTTCTTTTGTTGAGCCACCAGCAGGACCTCCAACAATGGCAGCAATAGTCGCTGAAATTTATGGAGACAATGCACAAGGTATTCGAGAACTCTCTTTAAAAGTAGCAGATGTCTTTAGCACAACAGATGGTTTAGTTGACATTGACATTATGCAAGATGATATTTTTGATACATTTAAGATTGTCGTTAACAACACTAAAATTGTTCGTTCTGGTGTAGATATAGAGCAGTTAAACAACATTATATATCTCGCTTTCCAAGGAATGCAAATCGCAGTAAAGAACTCTGAAGTTTATAATGATCAGGTTCCAATTTATCTCTCACTCTCACAAGAGTCTAAGAGTTTTACAAAAAAAGACCTTGTATCTATAAAAGCAAAACTGAGTGCTCTTAAACTTATGAATAAACAAGGTATGATGATTCCACTAACTGAGCTTGTAAGTGTTGAAGCTGAAAAATCCAATCCTATGATACTCTCTAAAGATTTGCATATGATGAGTAATGTTATGGCTGAGACAGATATGGTTTCTCAAGTTTACCCTCTGATGGATGCTAGGAACACTATACTTGAAAACTTTAAAGATACCTATGAGATTAAAAAAATTGGTTTATTTAACCTAGAACTTACTCATAAAAAAACACTCAAAGTCTATAAGCTGATTTGGGATGGAGAGATGGAAGTGACACTCGACACCTTTGTTGAACTTGGTGCTGCGTTTATAGCTGCTCTTGTGCTTATCTTTTTACTTATGGTTGTTTACTATAAAAGCTATACTATTAGTGGTATCATTCTTTTAGGTTCTTTTCTTTCTATAATCGGTGTAATTGTTGGACACTTCATTATGGATGTTTTTACACACGAGACTTTCTTTTTAACAGCTACATCACTCATCGGTTTTATCGCTCTTATAGGAATTAGTTCGAGAAACTCTCTCTTGCTCATAGACTATACAAAATCACTAATGCTAAACAAAAGTATGGATCAAGCTTCAGCCATCGCTCACTCAGCTGTAACGCGTGCAAAACCGATTTTCTTAACAGCAGTAGCCATTATGCTAGCTTCAACTCTTTTAGCTGGTGATGCAGTGTTTGGTGGGCTTGGTGTGTCACTTATATTTGGAACAGTTGCTGCAGTTATTGCTTCACTTATAGTTGTACCAGTTTTGTTAAATATAGCAGATTTGAAAAAACAGTTTGATATAGATTAAAAAAGAGAGCTTCACTTCCCTTTTGAGGGAAATGAAGAGAAGAAAAACTACTTAAACGCGAGCATAGTTTACAGCTAAACATGCCTCAAGAGCAGCAAGTTCTGTAAGTGACTTTTCACATACAGCATTATCAACTAAGATAACTGCAAGTGCTTCACCCTTATCATTTCTAGCAAGAGAGAAGTCTGCTATGTTTACACTGTTGTTCGCAAGCACTGTACCTACACTTCCAATAACACCTGGAACATCAGAGTTTTTAAACATAATCATATCACCTTTAAGAGCAACATCAATGGCAAAACCATCTATGTTCACTAAACGCTGAACATTGTCATCAAAGATAGTTCCAGAAATAGTTGTAGTACCTTCACTGGTTGTAAGTTTAATAGTAATAAGATTTTTATATACACTTGAATCAACACAAGCTTCAGACTCTATCTTGATACCTTTTTCTTTTGCTACAAACTCTGCATTTACATAGTTTATAGTATCTCCACTGTTTTGACTCATAGCCCCAACAGCTACAAAAGTAGAAAGTGATTCAACATACTCAGCAATCTCACCATGACCGGTTACTTTGATGCTTATGATTTGAGACTTGCTCATTTGAGACTCTAAAAAACCTATCTTTTGTCCCATTTCTAAAAATGGTTTAACAAATGAAGGGATAGTTGACTCATCTATAGGTAAGTTCATAGCATGAGGATAAGCAATACCCTTAGCAGCTTCAATAGCATTGTTAGCTGCTTGTGTACCAATGTTATACTGAGACTCAAAAGTGTTTGCCCCTAAGTGAGGAGAAACAGTAACATTGTCTAAATCTAGTAAAGGGTGATCAGTAGCAGGCTCTTTGTTAAAAACATCGATACCAGCAAAACGAATCTTACCATTTTGTAAGTATTTAAGTAGTGCATCTTCATCATAAAGACCACCACGAGCACAGTTAATAACCACAACACCATCTTTCATCTTAGCAAATTCAGCATCGTTTATCATACCGATAGTCTCTGCATTTTTAGGAGTGTGAATAGTGATAATGTCACAAGACAGAATATCTTCAAAGTTTTTAGTATAAGTCATATCAAGATCAGTAACTTTAGAAGGGTTGATGTAAGGGTCAAATGCAACAATATCCATCTCAAACGCAGCTGCACGTTTAGCAACACGAGAACCAATGTTACCAAAACCGATAACACCAAGTTTTTTACCTTTCATCTCATATCCGTACCACTTCTCACGTTTCCAAACTCTTTGGTTTTTAAGGTGGTCATGAGAGTATGGAAACATTCTCATACATGAAAGCATATGAGTCATTGTAAGTTCAACTGCTGCAATAGTATTTGCAGTAGGAACATTCATAACGATGATACCCTGTTTTGAACAGCCTGGAATATCTACATTATCAACACCAACACCTGCACGAACAACAGCCTTAAGATTTGTTGCATTTGCAAGAAAAAGATCATCAACATCAGTTGAACTTCTAGTAATCGCAACATCAGCCTTTGGAAGAATTTCAGTTTTTAGTTTATCTTTAGGCTCATCTGCTGCCATTATAAAGTTGATATTTTCATCATCTTCAAGCATTTTAAGTCCAGCTTTGTGAATGTGATCACAAACTACTACTGTATATTTTTTATTGTTTGACATTTAGTATTCCTTTTTGTATGGCTTTATTGTCGCCGAAATTTTATAATTTTTTAACACTTTAACTAGGTTTCGTAATTTATCAACATTTTGTGAATAAATAAATAAATCTATATCTGTTTTATCTTTGTTAAGATAATATTTAAGTTTGTGGTTTTTGAGTTCCTCTTTTAGACAAAACAATTGATAAGGATCTAAAAGTTTTGCGGACAACTTATATGTTATAGTTTTAGTTATTTTTTCTTGTAAATCGACTTCTACATAGACTTCATTTACTGGATAAAAGTACCCTTTTCGCTCTGACTCTCCAAAACTATCTAACCATATTTTTTTTGGTTTTGCTGACGTTGGTTTACTCTCGAGTGATAGTGCTTGTGTCTCTATGAAAACTTCATTTGAGTTAATAGAGATGAGAAAAAAGATTATAAAGATAGCCACTCCAACTGCGATGAGAGGAGTAAGCCATTTTAAAATCTTTTGCATTTACAAATTCTTAGTTAAATTTGTCTTTGATTAAGTCACCTAAAGAGTGTGACTCATTATCATTAATCTCTTCAAGCATTGCTTGATTTTTAATGTAATCTAATTTTTTAACAGATAAACGGATACGATCACGTTTAGTATCGATGTTAGCGATAGCAGCTTCTATTTCTTGACCAGCTTCTAGCTCTTCTTTTACAAGTGGAGTTAAATCTTCATCACGAATAAGTGCATCAACACCATCTTCTAAAGAAACGAATACACCAAAGTCTTTGATGTCACGGATAGTTCCAGTAACAACAGCATTTACTTTATGTGTAAGAGCAAATTTATCAATAGGAGACTCTAAAAGAGTTTTTCTATTTAAAGAAATTTTCTGATCTTGTGCATTTATCTTAGCAATTTTTACTTCAATCTCATCACCAGACTTTAATACTTCTTTTGCTTTTGTGTTCTTATCCCAAGAGATGTCTTGGTTATGTAACAGTCCCTCAACACCAGAAATACGAACAAATGCACCAAAGTCAGCAAGTGAAGTAATAGTTCCAGTAACAATATCACCTTCATTATAGTTCTTTAAGAACTCATCAAATGGTTTTGGTAAAAGTTTCTTGAGTGAAACACGAAGTTTATGAGTTGTAGAGTTAATTTCAATAACTTCAACATCTATCTCTTCACCAACAGTTAAATAATCATTAGGATTTTTAACATTTTTATTCCAAGAAATCTCAGAAATATGTAAGAAACCTTCGATGTCATTTCCAAGGTCAACAAATACACCATATGCTTCAATGTTTGAAACAGTTACAGTAATTGTATCACCTTCATCTAACTCAGACTCAACTTCAGCCCATGGATCCGGAAGAACTGCTTTGATTGAAAGAGATAAATGACGCTTATCTTTGTCGTAAGAAATAGCTTTAACAGTTACAGTATCACCCTCAGCATAAAGCTTAGATGGGTTTACTGGACCCTTGTAAGAAATCTCATTATAATGAACAAGACCATCAACACCACCAACATCAACAAACATTCCGTAAGAAGTAATTTTCTTGATAGTACCCTCAACGATAACATCTTCTGCCATAAGTTGATCGATAATCTCTTTCTTCTTCTTACGCTCTTCATTGAAAAGTTTTCTACGAGAAACAATAATTGAGTTCTCAGCAGCATCAACTTTAACAACCTGTGCTTTGATCTTACGACCAACAACTTCGTCAGTGTCTTTAAACGCAGCTAATGAACGTGGCATAAAGAAAGAAACTGCATCAGCTTCAACTACATAACCACCACGATTCTTCTTAGTAATGATACCTTCAATGATAGTATCTTCAAAATCATCTTTGTGTGCATCGATAAACTCAATAGTCTTCTCTTGCTCTAAAACTTTCTTGTAAGAAATCTTAGGACGTTCATTATAGTAACCCATTTGCATTACTTTAATCTTATCACCACAAGCGAATTTTAATTCACCATTTTCATCACGGATTTCGTCAAGGTTTAAAATACCCTCTAACTTATCACCAACACCAACTAATGCTCTGTCTTCATCCATTTGAATTTCAACAATTTCGCCTTCTACTATACGGCTTGTCTCTTGTTTCTTTTCACTTTCTGCAAACATCGCTGCAAAATTTTCTTCATCTAATAATTCGTTATCGAACGCCATTATCTATCCTCTGTTACATAAAAATTGTCGTGATTATACCCAAGTTTAGATTATATAGCTATTAATTGAAGAGATTTAGTATAATAAAAAAGGAAAGTGTTGAGAAAGATTGCTATTGCTTAGCAATCTTTTGGATAGCATTGATAACATTTTTAATAATCCAGTCAGGAGTTGATGCTCCAGCACTGAGTCCACAGAATTTTTTATCATCAAACCAAGAGTTTTGTAGCTCAGTTTCATCTTCTATATGGTAGCTACTTGGACAGTTTTGTTTTGCTATGCTAAAAAGCTCTTTAGTGTTTGAAGAATTCTTTCCACCAATAACTATCATCACATCAGCCTTTTGTGATATTTTATCAACAGCATCTTGATTTTCAAAAGTAGCATTACAGATAGTATTAAAAACTCTCACCTCTTTATATCTAGGAATTAGATAATGAGCTATTGCCATATAGTCTTCTACTTTTCTCGTAGTCTGTGCAACTAAAGCAATTTTTTCTTTGAGTTTTAGTTTTTTTACTTCTTCTATGCTAGTAACAACAACAGCTCCATGAGTTGCATAAGACTTTACACCTTTTATCTCAGGATGATTTGCATCTCCAAAAATAACTACATCATAACCCTCTTCACTCATCTCTTGACATATCTCTTGTGGTTTTGTGACATAAGGACAGGTTGCATCGACAACATCAACACCTTCTTTAAGAAGAGAAAACAGTTCATCTTTTACGATTCCATGTGTACGTACTATCGCTTTTTCGCCTTTTTTAAATGTAGTAAAATCATCAATTAAACCAACTTTAAAGTCTTTATCTAAACGAGCTATCTCTTTAGAGTTATGTATAAGTGGACCATAAGTAGAGGCATTAGAGTTTTCTTCTGCAATTTTTATCGCACGCTTAACACCAAAACAAAAACCGTAATTCTCAGCAAGTTCTATTTTCATTATGAAAGTTCCACCTTAGTAATTTTTTGTAAAAGGGTAAAAAAGTTTGGAAAAGAGGTATTTATACACTCTAAGTCTGTCACTTCCATCCCACATCTTAAACCAGCGATAATAAAGCTCATTGCAATTCGATGATCACCGTCACTATCTACCATACTTGCTTTAAGTTCTCCACCTATAACTCTATACCCATCTTTATACTCATGCACTTCTATACCACAAGAGCGAAGTCCCTCTACTACAGTAGAAATTCTATCAGACTCTTTTACACGTAGTTCCTCTGCATTTTTCACAAGAGATTCACCCTGTGCACATGCCATTGCTATACTTAAAACTGGAAGTTCATCGATTAACCATGAGATATTATCTTCTACAGTGATGCCGTGAAGTGGTGCATACTTTACAGATATATTTCCAATGGGTTCGTACTTGTTATCAGTTATCTCATACGAAATATCTGCACCCATTCTTTCTAGTGCTTTAAAAGCTTCTATACGAGTTGGATTGAGTGTTACACCTTCTAAAATTATGTTAGAGTCAGGAGTTATAGCTGCCGCAACTGCAAAGAAAAATGCGGATGAAGGATCAGCTGGAACACGAATAGTTAAAGGGTTTAAAAGCTCTGTCATCGGAGTAATCGTAGTTTTTAAACCATCAACTTCTATACCTGCACCCATACCTTTTAACATTCTCTCTGTATGATCACGTGAGAGCTCTGGTTCTGTATAAGTACAAACACCATCAGCCCTCAAAGCTGCGAGTATCATACATGACTTTACTTGTGCAGAAGCGATTTTGCTCTCATAGTTAAAAGAGTTTAAAGAAGCCCCACGGATACTAAGTGGTGCTAAGTCACCCTCATTTCTTCCATCAAGTTTTGCCCCAATACTTAAAAGAGGATTTGTCACTCTCTTCATCGGACGAGAACGAAGGTACTTGTCTCCTGTTAAAATAAAATGTCCATTTGCCGAACTTAAAAGTCCACAAAAAAGACGCATTCCTGTTCCCGAATTTCCACAATCAAGTACTTCAAAACTCTCTTGTATACCATCACTAGAAATTTTAATGATTTTACCATCATCTTTTACTTTAGCACCAAGGTTTTTCACTATTTCTAAAGAGTTCATAGTATCTTCAGCACGTAAAAAATTTTCTATTGTGCTCTCACCATTTGCAAGCATTGCGAACATTACACTACGGTGGGAAATAGACTTATCAGGTGCTATTTCACTAATGTTTAAAGAAAATTTTGAGGCTGGAGATACAAGAACTTTACTCATTAACGAAGTCCTATTCCTAACTCAGATTTAAGTGCTGCTAAAATACTGTCCATAGCAGAAGTAATATCTTCTTCTTCAAGAGTTTTTTCATGTGACTGTAGTACAAAACGAATACTCAGACTCATATCTTCACCTAAAGCTTCATCACTGTACTTATCAACAGGATAAAAACGGATAAGGTTTTGAATATTTGCTTCAGTGATTACAGCTTTTACTTTTTCATAAGACATATTTTTTGGCATTATAACACTCAAGTCTCGAAAAGAAGCCTGATACTTTGATGTCTGTTGTGCTACCTTTAATCCATGAGGAATTTTTGAAAAATCTAGCTCACACATATAAGTAACATCTAAATCATAATCTTTTTCAACATTTGGATGTACACGAAAAAGCTCTCCTGCAACATCACCATTTATTAAGACTTCTGCTGACTGAAAGTCATGCGAAAGAGAGTGAACAGTTTTATGCTCACGAAGCTCAACTGCACCAATAACATCAGAGATTTTTTGTACAAAGTATGCAAAATCAATTTTAGAAGGTTTTCCAGAATTTGCTAAGTTTTCATTCTCTATATCTCCACTAAAAATGAATGCCATTTTATAAGACTCATCGCGTTCAGGTGTAAAAACAGAACCAATTTCAAATAGTCTTACAGATGAATAACCATTTTTTACATTGTTAGAAGCTGATTTTAAAAGACCTGTTAGTAATGTTGGTCTCAGAGTATCAAGGGTTTGAACGATTGGATTTAAAAGTTCTAATTCTTTTTTTGTTGTCTCAAAACCGTATTTGTTTAAAGTTTTTTTCTCATCAAAAACAAAATGAATAGCTTCATAAAAACCATTATTAGCCGCACGATGTCTAAAGATAGAACGTTTTTTATACTCAAAGTAGTTATCTTCTAATCGGTTATCTTCAGTTAAGACAAATGGTTTTGATGGAATATTATCTATTCCAACCATACGAACTATCTCTTCAACGATATCCTGTTTATTCACTATATCATGACGAAATTGAGGTACATTTATAACAAACGAATCTGTTGATGATTTAGATGTATTAAACCCTAAATTTTTAAGAATTTTTGTAACTACAACCTTATCAATTTCAGCACCAATTATCTCGTCTATTTCTTGTTTTGTAATACTTACAATTTTTTCATTGTATGTATTTGTAAGTTCAATTCTTCCGCTAAATGTTGATGATAAAGAACTAGATTCTATTAAGTCTACACAGTATGCGAGTCCAGCTTCTAGCTCTGGCTCACTTCCACGTGAAGTTTTATAGAAAAATGGTCCTGATTCTATTTTAGATTCTGACATCTTCTTGCTAATGATATCTGGTGGGATATATGAAGCCTCTAGTAAAATAGTGCCCTCTTCATCTTTAGGCTTAGAAATATCTTTTTGTACTATTCCAACAATAGAAGCCGTTTCTTTACCTTCAATTGTGGCATAACCATTTTCATCTTCACTCAAAATCACTTGTGCTATTTTATCTTCTTCGCCTGTACAAAAAAACTCATGCTTGTATGCTCTTAAAATGACACCTGTGCTTTGTGTCACGTAAAGTAAAATCTCTTCTACTTTACATTTTCTCTCTTCTTGGATTTGTGCTAGTCTTAGTGCTATTAAAGTAGGTACATTTAGACCTTTTAAAGAGAGTGCTTTATAACTTAGGTTTACATTCAAATCTTTTTCATGTGAAAGAGCGAATACTCTTCCAATTCCACGTTTATCATCGTTATCAGTAACCGTATATTCTTTAATAGGTCTATCAAACGCAGCTGATAAATCACGAGCGACACCACGGATACTTAGACAATCTCCACGATTAGCTGTTAGTTCTATCTCTATTAAGTCATCATTAAAAAGAGGATTCGTGCTTACTTGTGCTCCGAGCTTACACTCACCCATACTAGCATCTATCTCTAAAATACCTTTACCCATATCAGCAAGACCTAATTCACTTGCCGCACATATCATACCATCAGAATCAATACCACGAAGTTTTACCGGTTTTATCACTAAACCACTCGGCATATTAGCACCAAGAGTAGCAACTGCTACTGTTAGTCCTGCTTTTACATTCGCAGCACCACAAACAATTTGGCGAATTGATGAACCTATATCTACTTGACATACATTTAGCTTATCTGCATCAGGATGTTTTTCACACTCTAAAACCTTACCAAAAACTATTTTTGCAGGAACACGGTACTCAAGTATTCTATCAACTTCTAAACCTATACTATTAAAAGTTTTTGCTATTTCCTCTGTAGATATTCTACTAAGATCTATCCATTCATTTAACCAAGATCTAGTAACTATCATTGAAATTGCTCCAGTAATTTAATATCGCCTTCGAAAAGTGAACGAAGATCGCCTATCTGATGAATAAGCATTGCAAAACGCTCAACTCCGAGTCCAAAAGCATAACCACTTACACCTTTGTAGTTTACTGCTTCAAATACATTTGGATCTACGATTCCGCAGCCAAGGATTTCTAACCAACCTGTGTGTGAGCACACTCTACAACCCTCACCTTTACAAAAAACACAGCTAATATCAACTTCAGCAGATGGTTCTGTAAAAGGGAAAAACGAAGGACGAAAACGCACTTCTACTTCACCAAACATATACTTTAAAAAATCTTCTAAAATAAACTTAAGATTTGCAAAAGATACAGTCCCTTCTTTATCAACTAAAAGACCCTCAACCTGATGAAACATAGGTGTGTGTGTAATGTCATAATCACGACGAAAAACAGCTCCTGGAGCTATCATACGAATAGGTGGTTTGTGTGACATCATAGTTCTAATCTGAACAGGAGAAGTATGAGTACGAAGCATCATCTCATCTTTAAAGTAAAATGTATCTTGCATATCGCGTGCAGGATGATACTTTGGAAGATTTAGTGCTTCAAAGTTGTTAAAGTCATCTTCAACTATTTGTCCAGTTTTCACAGCAAAATTCATAGAGGAAAAATACTCTACAATTCTATCCATCGTCTCCATTACAGGATGAAGTGCACCTGACTGACTTGAAGTACTAAACATAGAAACATCTATCGCTTCTGCTTTCATAGCAACTCGAAGTGCCTCTGTTTGTAGTGTAATCTTTTTTGCAGTGAACTCATTCATTAAAGAAGCTTTATGAGTGTTTAACTCTTTAGCAAGCTTACCTTTTTCTTGACCTGAAAGATCTTTCATTTTTGCAAATTCTGCGGCTAAAATGCCTTTTTTACCAAATACAGCAATGCGAATCTCTTCGAGAGTTTCAACTGTTTTTGCATCGTTTATTTTATCATACCACTCTTTCAAATAGAGTCTCCATATATTAAGTAATAATGTCTATTACTTTAGCAAATTTTAAAAGGATTATAGTTAAATTTTGCTAATAAAGAGCTTCATTTATTATAACTTGTGCTACAATAAGTGATACTTAAACTTAAGGAATTAAATATTATGTGTCTATTTTGTAAAATAATAAAGAAAGAAATCCCTTCAAACATTATCGCTGAAAATGATGATTTTTTAGCATTTCACGATATCAATCCTAAAGCACCTGTTCATATATTAGCAATACCAAAAAAACATGTAGATAGTTTTATAGAAGTTTCACCTGAGACTATGGCGGGAATGACAAGTTTTATTCAAGATATTGCTAAAACTGTAAAAATAGATAAATCGGGATATAGAGTCATTACCAATATTGGTGATAATGGGGGTCAAGAAGTAAAGCACTTACATTTTCACATACTCGGTGGAACAAAACTAAAATGGGGACATTTTAGTGATTCTGACCCTAAGAACAATCTCTAACTAGGGCAAGACTCAATTTCACCCATATCTATAGAATTTCCCTGACCAGAAATAATTTTTTCATTCTCACAAATAAGATTTCCATTGTGAGTGATAGAGTAAGAGAGTGCTGTAGTATCACGAATAGTATTAAGAGTTGAACAATATGTTTCAATAGAAGCCATAACCCATCTTTTAGCCATAGTATCATCAGCATCAGAGTTAAAGTTATATGTTAAGTGAAGAGTCTCAAACTTAGCTGGATGTGGCTCGGCACGAACTACTTCACCATCTACAACTAAATCAGTTACAGTTTTTCCTTGATTTTTTGGCATCATGATTAAATCTGTTGCACTACAAGTGATGATACCTGATAAAAAGTACTCGATAGGAGAGATTGTCGGACAATCAATTATAAAGCTACCTTTAGCAGTCTTCGCCTCAAATTTCATCGCGTCTTTATGTGTTATAGTGATTTTCATTTAGTTTCCTTTAGGTAAGTTTTAAAATATTCTAGTTGTTCTTTTGTTCTCGTAGTGGCTGTTCCACCCTCAGAAGTTCTAGCATTCATTGAGTGACGAAGACCAAGGTAAGGCATTACATCTTCATTGATACGAGCATCTATCTCTTTGAAGTATTTAAAGTCCATTTTTGAGATATCAGTTTTTAGTTCTTCACCTTTAGCAACAGCACGTCCTGTAATAAAATGTGCCTCACGGAATGGAATATCACACTTCTCAACTAAATAATCAGCTAAATCAGTAGCAGATAAATGTCCAACCCCACAAGCTGACTCCATGTTGTGAGCTTTTACTTCCATAGTTTTGATAGCTTCTTTTAAAATCTCTAAAGAGATAGTAGCAGTCTCAACTGCATCAAAAACACCCTCTTTATCTTCTTGAGTATCTTTGTTATATGCTAAAGGAAGTCCTTTCATAACAGTTAAAAGTCCCATAAGAGCACCATAAACTCGACCTGTTTTACCACGAAGAAGTTCTGGTACATCTGGGTTTTTCTTTTGTGGCATGATTGAACTACCAGTTGAGTACTCATCGGAGAGTTCAACAAAACCAAATTCATAAGAAGACCACATAACAAGTTCTTCACTTAAACGTGAGATATGCATCATCATAGTTGATATGTTAAATAAAATCTCTAAAGCGAAATCTCTATCACTTACTGTATCTAAACAGTTCACACTTACACTATCAAAACCTAAAAGTTCAGCAGTCATACCGCGGTCTACATTATGAGGAGTTCCTGCTAATGCGGCACATCCTAGTGGAGAAATATTATTGCGTTTATGTGAATCTTCAAAACGAGCGATATCACGTTTAAACATAGAAAGATATGCACCTAAATGAAATGCAAAGTTTATAGGCTGTGCATGTTGTAAGTGAGTCATACCAGGGATAAGAGTCTCAGTATGTTTATCTGCCACAACTATAACTTCTTGCATAAGGAGTTTCAGCCCTTTTACTATCTCTAAGTTTTGACGAAGAACATAACGTCTAAAGTCAACGGCAACTTGGTCATTACGACTACGAGCAGTATGAAGTTTTTTACCAGCATCACCAATGATAGCTGTTAAACGCTTCTCAATTCCCATATGTAAATCTTCATCTGCAATGTTCCACTCAAACTCATCTGCTTCGATTTCTTTATATACTTGATTTAAACCATCAGTAATTAAAATTAATTCTTCAGTTGTTAAGATCCCTTGCTTAGCAAGCATAGCAGCATGTGCTAATGAACCCTCTATATCTTCTTTATATAATTTTCTGTCATACATTATAGAAGCATTAAATTTATCTAACAGACTAGAAGCACTCGCACTAAAGCGACCTGACCACATTTTATCCATGTTGGTTTCTCCGATTTTTAAAAGTTTTGTATTTTAGCAAAATAAGATGATTTTACAAAGGTTACGAGGGGTATATGTTATTTAAAATCTCAAAAAAGATTTTTTTGTAGCTTTAGGGGGT
>NZ_JAEMVD010000002.1 GCF_029215975.1 Sulfurimonas sp. SAG-AH-194-C20 | reverse complement strand
GTGAGCTTAAAGACTAAAGACTGATACCATTTTACATGTTTATTCGTTTTCATATTACCTCTATTTTATTTATTGTTGACACTGTATTTACCGCTGCCTAAGAAAATTATTAAGATAGACATAATTAAAAAAAGAAGTGGTGACTCTATCGCTAAACCACCATACTTTGCTAGTGAAAGAGAAAAACCATAGGCTAAAAAGATTGCTATTAGCATATTTACCCCAAGAACCATAGAAGCCACTCTAGCATAAAGACCTAGTATGATAAAGATAGGAGCTACTACTTCTCCTAGGTACACACCGTAAGATAAAAACTCAGGAAGTCCAGCACTGCTAAGCATCGCTTTAACTCCGCTTGTGCCATGTATAACTTTATGAACACCATGAAAAAGTATTAAGCCTCCAGTGCTAAGTCTTAGTAGTAGCTTTGCTATGTCTGCATTAGTTGGCATTTCTATCTCCTAAAATTTTTATCTCTCGTTGAGGAAAAGGTATAGTAATTTTTTCTCTGTTAAACGCAGTGATTACTGCAAGGTTTACACTGTACTGTGTTTTAAAGTAGGCATGTGTTGGTGCCCAGTATCTGTATGCTATGTCTATGGAACTCTCATTAAATTTTTCAACACCGATGATAGGCTCATTCTCTGCGTTTAAAACTGAAAAATCTCCTAAAACATCTTCTATAATTTGTATAACTTTTTTTATATCACTATCATAAGAGACACCCACACTTCCCTCTACTACTCGATAAGAAAAAGAGTTTACAAGAACATCGCCTATCATGTATTTATTTGGTATGGTTATCTGTTCTTTATCTTCATTTACCAGTACACTATATGAGAGTTTTATCTCTGTAACTTCGCCATAGACATCATGTACTGTTATAGTATCACCTATCTTAAAAGGTTTTGTTATAACAAGTACAATTCCCGCTGCAAAGTTAGAAACACTCCCTTGAAGTGCTAAACCTGCAGTTAAAGATAGAGCACCTACCGCTGCTATAAAAGGAGCTATACTGATACCAAGTTTGCCAAGTGCTACGATAAGCATCATCGTCACAACGATAAAACGCACAAAGTTTGCTACAAAACCACTAAGGGTTTCATCTATCTTGTTTTTTAGAAGTACTTTTAGGATAAATTTATGAATATGTTTTGAAGCGATAACACCGATGATAACAATGAGTAGTGCACCGATAAGTTGAAATGAATAGTTTGTTATGTAGTTAATTATGGTGTTATAAACTTGGTTAGCTTGTTCTAGTTCTTCACTCATTTACTTAAACCTTTTTTTGGCGAAATTTACAAGAACCAACACTAATGACTTTTCCATTTTGAACTGCCTCTTTAACATAAAGAAGTGTTCCTTGTGGGTCAGCATCACCTATCTCCTCTTCTATCATTCGAAGGAGGTCTTTGTCACTAGTCTCTGTCCATATTTTTTCATAATGGTATTGTGTTTGAATCTTCATAACTAGTATGATAGCAAAAGATTATGTAAGAAACTTTAAAGCTCGTCATCCTCACTAATAATTGCAAGTGATTTTTTTGGTTTGAGTCCAAGTTTCACTATGTTTTCTGCTCGTTTTATAACATTTCCACGACCACTTTTTAGTCTGTTCATAGAAGTTTCATACGAACTTTGTGCTTTGTCTAAATGTACTCCTACTTTTTTTAGCTCATCAACAAACCCTACAAGTTTATCATACATCGCCTCAGCTTCGTTAGCTATTTTCAGAGCATGCTCTTCTTGATGCTGTGTACGCCAAATATGTTCAATAGTCCTTAATGTAACGAGTAATGTAGAGGGTGAGACAACTAAAATATTCTGCTCATAAGCACTCTTAAAAAACTCTCCATCTTCTTGAAGTGCTAGCAAGAATGCCCCTTCTATTGGCATAAAAAGAAGAACAAAGTCTAGAGTATTCACACCTTCTAGTTTTTCATACTTTTTCTCACTCAGACCTTTTATATGCCCTTTTATACTTGTTATGTGCTCTTTGAGTGCTTGAAGTTTCAGACTCTCATCTTGAGCACTCATAAATCTTTCATAAGCAACAAGAGAAACCTTCGAGTCCACAATAATATCACGATTTTCTGGCATATGAATGATAACATCAGGTCTGTAACTCTTACCTTCCTCAGATTTTAGTGTGGCTTGAAGTTCATACTCCACATCTTTTCGAAGTCCTGATTGCTCTAGGATATTCTCAAGAACTATCTCACCCCAGTTCCCCTGCGTTTTATTCTCACCCTTGAGTGCCTTTGTGAGATTTACAGCATCGCTTGAGAGTTGATCGTTCATCTGCTTTAAACGCAGCAGCTCATCTTTGAGTAGATATGTGTCTTTAGACTGTGTTAAAAACTGCTCTTTTGCCTGTGTTGAGAAGTTTGTTATCTGCTCTCGAAAGGGTTTAAGGAGTAACTCTAACTGATCCTTGCTTGTTGCACTAAACTGTTTAGACTTATCTTCAAATATTTTGTTCGCCAAAGTTTTAAACTCATTTGAGAGTTCATCTTTTGCACCTTGAAGTACATTTAGCTTTTGAGATGAAGATTTAATTTCCTCTTCGTAACGAGCTTGAAGTACAGCATACTGCAATTCTAAGTTCTTTACTCTCTCATTTGCATCACGATTGTCATCTTCTAAGAGTTCTAGTTTTTGTCTATTTTTAAGATAAACAAAAACCATTATTATAAATAAAATAGAGCTGAGGATAAACAATCCCATATAAATATCAAATTTCATAAAATGATTATACACTATTTTTGTAGCACTTTAAACTTAACTCACTTCAAATATGGATTGCTTCAACTTCTATCTAGTTAAACTTGGGTATAATTCGCGAAATACTTTAAGGGGAAGATGCCCTGCATAAGCGTAGAGCTAAAATGCAACTTGTATCATCTCCTTATGTTAAAGGAAAATGATGCAAGAAAATGCACAAAACGAAGAAAAAAAAGAAGAAGTAAAAGTAGAAGAGAAGTTACTCACATTTGATGAGTTAGGTTTAAAAGAAGAGATATTAAAAAGTGTTAGATATGCAGGTTTTACTACACCTTCACCTATCCAAGCACAAGCGATTCCTATCGTAATTGCTGGTAAAGATATGGTTGGTCAAGCACATACTGGTACTGGTAAAACAGCTGCGTTTAGTCTTCCAGCACTTCACAACATGAAAATGGATGGTTCAGTAGAGATGCTTGTTATCACTCCAACTCGTGAACTTGCTACTCAAGTAAGTGATGAAATTTTTAAGTATGGTCGTAACTTAGGAGCTAAAACAGTAACTGTTTACGGTGGTAGCTCTTATAAGCGTCAACTTGACCTTATCGCTCGTGGTGCTTCAGTTGTTGTTGCAACACCTGGTCGTATGTTAGACATCCTTAAACGTGGAATGATTCCAGATTTTGCACCACAAATGGTAGTTCTTGATGAAGCTGATGAGATGCTTGACATGGGTTTTCTTGATGATATCAATGAAATCTTTTCATTCCTACCAGCAAAAAGACAAACACTTCTTTTCTCAGCAACTATGCCAGCACCGATTAAGACGCTTGCAAGTAGAATTTTAAGAGATCCTGAGTTTGTTTCTATCACTAAAGGTGAGACTACAAACTCTGACATTGAGCAACTTTACTATGTTATTGATGAGCATGAGCGTGATGATGCTATTATCCGTCTTATGGATTCTGATGGCGTTAAAAAATCAGTAGTATTTTGTCGTACAAAATCAGAAGTAGATAGACTAAGTAATGTTCTTAGTAACGCAGGTTACCTTGCAAATGGTCTTCATGGAGATATGGAGCAAAGACAACGTGAGAATGTTATTAAAGGTTTCAAAAACGATTCTATAATGTTTCTTGTTGCGACTGACGTTGCTGCTCGTGGTATCCATGTTAACAACATTACTCACGTTTTTAACTACCATATTCCTTTTGATCCTGAGTCTTATGTTCACCGTATTGGTAGAACAGGTCGTGCTGGTACAAAAGGTAAAGCAATAACTCTTTTAACTCCAATGGAATTTAAAGAACTACAGCGTATTAAACAAAAAGTTGGTACTTCAATGAACCATGCTTTTGTTCCAAGTAAAACTGACCTTAGAAGTTCAACTGTTGATAAAATGGTTAAGACTATCGAAGATCAGCACATCTATGATGAAGCACACAAAGTTCTTGACCGTCTTAAAGAAGACATAGATGAAGAGCAAATCATGTACAAACTTATCTCTATGATTTTAGATAAGCAAGACATCAAAGGGCCTGCTAACATCGGTATTCCTGCTGATAAACTTGATGCTATTCTTGCTCGTGCTGCACAGCGTGGAGGCGGCGGTGGCCGTGGCGGTCGTGGCGGTGGATACCGTGGAAGAAACCGTTCAGGTGGCGGTGGAAACCGTAGCCGTTCAGGTGGTGGCGGAGGCGGTGGTTACCGTGGAAACCGTGAAGGTGGTGGAAGTCGTGAAGGCGGAAACGGCGGTGGCGATAGAAACCGTTCAGGTGGTAGAAGTTCTGGTGGTTACAGAGGTAACAGAGACTAGTTCTCACACCTTAACTTCCCTACTATACAAGAGTGACATTTTCGTCACTCTTCCCTCTCTTATAACTTTTTAAAACTCTTCTTTTACATCATAATAAAAAACTTTGCTATAATATAATCAAGAATACTTATAAAAGGCATAACCATGAAAAATAAAATAATCTATGAAGACTTCAGCCTCTATGTTGAAAAAGAAGAGAGTGAAATACCTTGGTTGAAAATCTTTACAAAAGAGCCTTATAAAGAGTTGGGAGATGTTCCAGCTGGTCTTCGCACTAAACTTTGGGAGACATATGATCTAATCGAGTATGAAATGAGACATTATTACAATCCAAAGAAAATCAATATGGCCTCATTCGCAAATATTTTGCCCCGTGTTCATATCCATATTATGGCACGATTTGAAGAAGATAGTTATTTTCCACAATCGATGTGGGGAGAAAAACAAAGAGATGTAAACTTAAATTTACCAAATGAAGATGAGTTTCATAAACGAGTTTTTAATGCACTTACTCAAAAGCATAACTAGCCCTATTACTCTCATCATAAGTCTTTTAAAAAGACATAGAATTTTATTTTGAAAACTCTATTTTTCTAGAGTTTCCTTATTTATATCTACCAACGAGACACTAATGCTAAATTAACTTTTCCTTCTTGAGGATAAGTTGTTCCATTTACAGTGCTACTTTGTGAAGCCATTTGTGCAGATAAATCTATCTGAAACCACTTAAGTCCAAAACCTAAACCAGCTGTATAAACTAACCCTGATTTATCATTAGCAGCCATGTTTTGCATAAGACCACCTCTTAAGGAGAACCAAGATGCTGGATGATAAGCAAGACCACCACCAATCATTTGATTATCAAGGTCAGCGATAAAAGTTTTGTTTGAAGTTACATCAAAGTCAGCAGCAAATTCAAGACTCTCAAAGATGTCATAAGCAATACCTACTCTAACCATTGGATCAATTACTACCTGTGTTCCACTTACTGTATCAAAAGAGGGTGAGTTAAGGTTTTTAGCCACAAGTCCGATCGTCATATCTTTGATGATTTTAGGCTCATAAGC
This sequence comes from Sulfurimonas sp. SAG-AH-194-C20, assembly GCF_029215975.1. Lineage (GTDB taxonomy): Bacteria > Campylobacterota > Campylobacteria > Campylobacterales > Sulfurimonadaceae > Sulfurimonas. The sequence continues at coordinate 115,313 of NZ_JAEMVD010000002.1, read as the reverse complement.
GAAACCTAAATCTACACCAAAACCATTACTTGTTTTGTCATTTTTAGTAGCTGAATTTCCTGTATTATCAATTTTTAATTTTTCAGTATAAGTGGTTGCTTGCATATATTTCAACGAACCACCAACATAAAATGTACCAACACTACTTGAAAGTGCATGTCCGTAAGAGAGCGGCACTTCAACTACGCCAATCCCTTGTACATCAGCATAAGTGAGTCCATTGTTAAGTGCATACTCCATCGAAGAAGCTTGATACGCTCCAATATTACTTGCAGCAGTAGTGCCATCAGCAAGAACTTCGATATAGTTTCCGGGATTTGCTGTGTCTTCAAGAATCATTTTATCGTGTGCTTGAGATACTTTAGCAGTTACAACTGCATCTGAAGTCCCATAAACTCCAAAGCCAAAGCTACCTATTTGAAAACCTACTGAAGCTTGAGGTTGTATGCTTACTGCATCGCCATCCATTCCAAGAATAACATCTTTTCCCGCATAAATATTATCTATATCTGATTGAGTAATATTTGCTGTGTCGTTTGTAGCTCTATCCATAGAGTCAATAAATCCTGTGTCTTGTAAAGATTTCATTGAAGCACCAGCTCCATGGTCATAATAAGATGCCCCACCAGAGACAGATATCTCTACATCATATTTACTTTTAGCAAGTAATGCAGGATTGTTGTAACTACTTAGTGAGCCAGAAGAGTTCGCAACTGAAGCTCCACCCATAGAGATAGACTTGTAGCCTACTGTTTGAAACTGCATTGCAGAAAGAGAGCTGACTGTCCCTAAGAGCAGTGCTGATACTATTGATAATTTTACTTTGTTCATTTTTTATCCTTGTTTGCTTTATGTTAGCATAATAAATTTTAAAGGGCAAGAAATATCAAGATTAAAATCCTATCGTTGATGCTAAAAGATCAATAGCTTGATAAAGAAGTATTTAAATTATTTTTTAAGAGGAGAAAAAGGAACTAAGGCTGAACCCCATGTGAGGCCTCCACCAAAAGCATCAAGAAGCATTAGCTCACCTGATTTTAGGTTTCCATTTTCGTAAACATCATTCATAGCCATTGGGATTGAAGCACCTGAAGTATTTCCATACTTTGGAACTGTTATAACAACTTGTTCTTCTTTCATCTTTAAAGCATCGCCAACAGCCTTAATAATTCTAAGGTTAGCTTGATGAGGAATAAAGTGTTTTACTTTGTCCATCTCTATATCGTTATCTGCTAATATCTCTTTTACATCTTTAGTAAGTGTACGAACAGCAACTTTAAAAGTTTCATTTCCCTTCATCTGCATAAAACAAGAACTTGCTTCATTTTCTAATGCATCATGAGGAGAACCAGTTCCACCATTTGGAGTCATAAGAAGGTCAGCATAAGCACCATCTGCACCAGTATGTACATCAATAATCGCTTCTTCTTTGTTCTTTGTAGCGGAGATAACTGCAGCACCAGCACCATCACCAAATAGGATACAAGTACCACGATCAGTATAGTCCGTGATAGATGAGAGCTTTTCTGCACCAATAATGAGTACATTTTTTTTCATACCTGACTCTATAAATGCTTTTGCGATGGAGAGAATGTAGACAAACCCTGTACATGCAGCACTAATATCAAATGCAGTAACAGTTGGAAGTCCAAGTTTATGTGAAATAGTTGTAGCAGTAGAAGGCATACAAAAGTAATCAGGAGAGATAGTTGCACAAATAACCATATCTATATCAGACTTAGCAATTCCAGAACGTTCTATCGCAAGCTGCGCTGCTTTAACACCCATGTCACTTGTAGTTTCATTCTCTGCAGCAATATGACGTTCTTTGATACCAGTACGTTTAGTTATCCACTCATCAGTTGTATCAACCATAAGAGAAAGGTCTTCGTTTGTTAATATTTTCTCTGGAGCATAAGCACCAATAGATCTAAACGCAGCATATACCATTAAACGCCCCTTTCTTCTAAAACCGCTATTTCATCTACTATATGTGAGTTAACATCTGCATCAACAAAAGATATAGCTTGATATATTGCATTTTGAATTGCTTTTGGATTACTTTTACCATGACTTACAATAACACAGCCTTTGATTCCAATAAGTGGAGCACCACCTACTTCAGCATAATCAATCTCTTTTTTAAGCAGTTTAAAAACTTTTCGCATTAAAAGAGCACCTGTAATAGCGATAGGAGATCTACGAATATAATCTTTTATGAAAAAGCTAATCGTTGTTGCGACACCTTCACTCGCTTTAAGTACAAGATTTCCATGAAAGCCATCACAAGTTATAACATCACAAGAACCGTTAAATATATCTCCACCTTCAACATTTCCCATGAAACCTTTATAGCCTTCAAGAAGTTTTGTTGTTGCTTTAGTGATTTCTGAGCCTTTAGACTTCTCTTCACCATTTGCAAGAAGCCCTATGCGAGGCTCTTTTATGTCCATAACACCTCTAGCATAACAGCCACCCATAACGGCAAACTGTGCTATGTACTCAGGTTTTGAGTCAACATTTGCACCAACATCTAAAAGTACAGAACGTCTACCTTTAACAGTAGGCATAAAAGTGATAAGAGCTGGTCGTAGAACACCCTCTAGTCTTCCAAGTCTAAGTGTTGCTAGTGTCATAGCAGCACCACTGTGACCAGCAGAGACAAGTGCATCTGCTTCACCATTTTTCACTAATTGTGTAGCTATATAAATAGTACTTTCTTTGCGCTTAACGGCATCGGTTGCTGCATCACTCATGGAAATCACATCATCAGCTTCTACTATAGAAATCTTATCTCTATAACGTTTTGGTAACAGAGGTAAAATTTCTGATTTTTTTCCTACGAGAATAGGAGTGAATTTCTTTTGCTTTAGTGCTAGTACACAACCTTTAATAATAGGCTCAGGACCAAAGTCCCCGCCCATTGCGTCAATAGCAACTTTAACCATTAACTATTTATACTCACCAGTAGTAGGGTTAAGGTGGTGTGGTAACTTGTAAGTTCCATCTTCACATTTAACTGGTTTAGCTAATGTAATTTTGTAGTGAGTTCTTCTTTTCGCGCCGCGTGAGTGAGATACTCTTCGTTTAGGTACTGCCATAATATTTCCTTAAATTTATTTTATAATGTAACGATATTAATCGTTTGAGTGTTTACACTCATCACAACTATGATAGTCGCTTCTGATAAGCTCGATTTCAGAGTGTAATAACTCTTCTATCTCAACTTCACCATCAAAAGACTCGATAACATCAAGTTCGATGCTGTCTTCGTCTTTATAAATACCATCACAGATGAAAAACTCTATCTTTTCATCTAATGGCATTTTGAATTCTTCTGCACAAACATCACAATCTGTAAGGATTTCTCCTTGTAAATTTGCTTTAAGCAGAATTAATTTACCAGCATGATACTGCAAATAACCTTTAAAAGTTATTTCATTAGACTTTACATCAAAGTCTAGTGGTGTTTTGGTAACACGTCTTAGTATAACTTTCAATGTGTTCTACTTAAGAAATTTCTCTTTCTGAGAAAAAGAATGCTATTTCAACTGCTGCGTTTTCAACAGAATCACTTCCGTGAACTGCATTTGCATCAATATTTTCAGCGAAGTCAGCACGGATAGTACCAGCTTCTGCTTCTTTAGGATTAGTTGCACCCATTAGATCACGGTTAATCTGCATAGCATTTTCACCTTCTAATACTGTAACAACAACTGGACCAGAAATCATAAAATCAACTAAATCGCCGAAAAAAGGACGCTCTGCATGAACTGCATAAAATGCTTCTGCATCACCACGTGAAAGTTGCATTTTTCTTGTAGCAGCTATTTTAAGACCATTACTCTCAAATCTGTCTAAAATCTTGCCTATAACACCTTTTGCAACTGCATCTGGTTTAATTATTGATAGTGTTCTTTCCATCAAATCTCCTCTGAAAATATAAAATTAGAGTGGGATTATATCTAAAAAAAGATTGTTTTTAGTTTAAAAAATGAATTTTTTGAATTTAAAGTAAAATGTGGGTATCTTACTTGTATAAAATGAAGCACATAAGTGCTTCAAAGTGTAGAACTAGTCTACTATGTTTTCTTTGTTAGAACGTTGTTCATCTGTAATGTCATCTCTATGTGATGGGCTATCACCAATAACATCCCAAGTAATACAACCCTCAGTTGGACATGCTGTAGCACAAGCAGGTTCGTCATGATGACTTACACACTCTACACATTTATCTCCGTATACGTAGTACACATCCTCATCATCTGGATTATCGTCCTCGTCTACAATCGCTTCTACTGGACACTCATCTATACATGCACCACAGTTGATACATGTGTCGTTAATTAATACTGACATTATTTTCTCCTATAATTTTCAATAGAGATACTATACCCTCTATAATTTTAAAAACAGCTAAAAATTTTAAAATAACACAAAAATTTATTAGTACTGTTTACTTTTTTTCCAAGAATTGAAAGCCTACAAGCCTAAATAGCTCTTGATTTCCTCTGCTCTATCTGTAACTTCCCAAGTAAAACCAGGCTCTTCACGACCAAAGTGACCATAAGCAGCTGTTTTTCTATATATAGGTTTTAATAAGTCTAGAGACTCAATAATTCCGGCAGGACTTAAATCAAAAAGCTCTTTAATACAAGCCTCTATCTTCTCTTCAGCTACTTTACCTGTTCCATGAGTATCTACCATGATAGATACAGGCTGAACTACACCAATAGCATAAGCTACTTGGATAGTCGCTTTGTCACAAGCACCAGAAGCGACAAGATTTTTGGCAACATGACGGGCAGCATAAGCTGCAGAACGGTCAACTTTAGTAGGATCTTTTCCACTAAATGCGCCACCACCATGAGGACATGAACCACCATAAGTATCAACGATAATCTTACGTCCAGTAAGACCAGCATCCCCTTGAGGTCCACCGATTACAAACTTTCCAGTAGGGTTAATGTGAAAAATAGTATTTTCATCCATCATATCTGCTGGAATAACTTCACGAATAACCTCAGCGATCATATCTTTACGAATCTGCTCTTGAGTTATGCCATCGTGATGCTGTGTAGAGATAACTACCGTGTCAACTGCTACTGGTTTGTCATCTACATAACGCACACTAATTTGTGCTTTTCCATCAGGACGTAGGTAAGGAACAATTCCCTCTTTACGTACTAATGCTAGTCTTTGAGTAAGACGGTGTGCTAAGTGAATAGGAAGTGGCATCAAAACATCTGTCTCGCGACAAGCGTACCCAAACATAAGACCTTGATCTCCAGCACCTATCTCGCCATCTGCTTGGTCAACACCTTGATTGATATCTGGTGATTGCTCACCTATTCCGTTTAACACAGCTGCTGCTCTATAGTCAAAACCATAGTTCGCATCCGTATAGCCAATTTCTTGAATAACCTTTCTAGCAATCTCTTGCATAGGGGCATAAGCCGTAGTCTTCAATTCGCCTGCTATTACACAAAAACCATTTGAAACCAAAGTTTCACAAGCAACACGTGCTTTTGGGTCTTTTTCAATAATATAATCCAGAATTGCGTCACTGATCTGATCTGCCATCTTATCAGGGTGCCCTTCTGTTACAGACTCTGAAGTAAATATATACTCTTTAGTCATCGATTTTCCTTATTGACATACAGCCTCTAGGGCTATAAATCGTCGCAAGTATAGCTAAAACTTTCTTTAAGTAATTTGTCTTATTTCTCTTCTCTTAGTTTATTAATAATATTTAGTTAAAATTACAACATTCAAAAAAAAGGACATTTATATGTTAGTAACAAAACAAGCTCCAGACTTTACAGCAACAACAGTTTTAGCAGACGGCTCAATCGTAGAAGATTTCAAATTATCAGAGAACTATGGTAAAAAAGGTACAGTACTTTTCTTTTACCCATTAGATTTTACTTTTGTTTGTCCATCAGAAATTATCGCTTTCTCAAAAAGAGTAGCTGATTTTAAAGAACGTGGTGTTAATGTTATTGGTGTATCTGTTGATAGCCAATTTTCTCACTTCGCATGGAGAGAAACACCAGTAAACAAAGGTGGAATTGGCCGTGTTAACATGCCTCTAGTAGCTGACCTTACAAAAGAAATTTCTAAAGCTTATGATGTTCTTTTAGATGGTGGAGTTGCATTACGTGGTTCATTTTTAATTGACGCTGATGGTACTATCCGTCATGCAGTTATCAACGACTTACCACTTGGTCGTAACATTGATGAGATGATTCGTATGGTTGACACTATGCTTTTCACTAACGAGTTTGGCGAAGTTTGTCCTGCTGGTTGGGTTAAAGGTGACGACGGTATGAAAGCAACTACTGAAGGTGTTGCTGAGTACTTAGGTTCTCACGAAGACGCTCTTTAGTCTTTTCTTCTTAAAGCAGTGAATTCTCACTGCTTTAACTCTTCTCTTACTTTTTCAATCAGTATTTAAAAACTATAAACATAACCTAAAGATGCTATACTACCTCTTGGTCCCTTAATAGTCGTTCCTTCATATTCTAATGCTATTGCACTTGTATGATTCAACTCATATTCTATACCGACAGCATACACCAACCCGCTATTTGTTGTATCGACATCTAAATCATTTATCTTTTCAAATTCATATTCGTAACCACCTTTAATAAAGGCTTCTAACTCATGTGTTACATGATGAATATATGCAACATCCAAAGAGCTCGTTGTAAATGAACCTTTAACTGTTCGCTCTTCAAGTGTGATTTTGTCTTTTTCTACTATATTTGCTTCTACATAAGCTACATCTAACTCAACAGAAAATCCTGCACCAAGTTTATAACCGACATCTATACCCAATCCTCCTCCGGAGGAGCCTTTAAGTGTTACTGCCTCTTCTTCAACTGAAGCACCAAGTGAGTAGATTGCTTTTGTTGATACATAAAAGTTGTTTTCACTCGCATGCTCTTCTAAATGCATTTCTTCTGCATAGACACTTACCATAGATAAACTACTTATTAAAAGTAAACTTCCTAATTTATTCATTCCTATTCCTTATCTTTAGTATAATTATTTCAAATGTAATTATAACCTATTTTCTTTTAAATCCAATTAATACTCCAGCACAGACAATTAAAAATATCCCTAAAAATGTAAAGATATCAGGAAGACTATCGCCAAGGATAAAGCCAAAGCCAATTGCAAAGGGTATATTAGTATAAGACACAACACCTATAATGCTTAAGTTTGAAGCACTGTATGCTTTTGTGAGTAGCCACTGTGAAAGTGTCGAGATAATTGCCATAAATCCTATTAAGAGCCATATACTTATACTCATAGGCATTATAAATTCCGGAAAAAGAAAAGAGAGACTTTGAGGTGTCTCTATGAATGATGCACTTATAAATAACAAGGCCGGAAGAAGTGTTCCAATGCTTACAAATGAAAGTACGATAATACGTGAATCATAAATATCTTTGATTTTTTTGATGGTTGTGTAAGCTGCTGCTGCGAAGAATCCACCAAGTATTCCTAAGAAATGCTCATATGAGACATCCATTCCAAAAGGTTTTGTGATAAACATTATTCCTAAAAAACCTACTAAGAGAGCAAAAACACTGCGTTTACTCAAGTGCTCACCTAGTAAATAATAGGCTAAAATTGCAACAAATAGAGGAGAAGTTTTGTTAAGTGTTATAGCTTCACCAAGAGGAATAGTAGTAATAGTGTAAAAAAACAGAATCATCGCCGTAAACCCAAATAAACCACGAGTGAAAAGGAGGTAAATTTTTCCACCACTCAGTGTAGGTGGTGTATGTTTAAGTGCATACAAAATTAAAAAGACACCAATAATATTTCTAAAAAAAACTATCTCTAACGCCGACATATCTTCACTAAGCATCTTAGCCAAAGCACCGTTAAGTGCTGAGATAAGAGCAGCAAGTAGCATATATGCCACACCACTATCTAAATTTTTGAAATAAACCACCCAAATGTTCCTTGTGCTGTACAAACACCATCACTATCTTTTACCTCAACTGCGACAGACAAACTCGCCCGACCTTTTCGCTCAAAGAGTTCTAAAAATTTCTCTTTATCCTCATCTTTAACTGAAGCAAACGCAGTAATATCTTTAAGTGCTGGTTTTTTATACTTCATACTCGACTCACGAAGCAGAGGTATAACTTTTCCCTCTAATTCTGGAAATAATGTTTGTAAATATAGTCCACTCTGCGTTTCAGCCAAAGTAAACTGAGCCGAGGCATGAATAGTATTTATATGGCTTTGTACATCTTTTTTATAAGCTAATGATACACTATCCCCGCTTTGCTCAATACCTACAAGTTTTACAAATTCAATCTCATCTGCTCTCATTAAGCTTCCCTTCTTGTATAAATGTCAATCATTTTTGACTTTGCTATAAAGTTAGTTGCATAGGAGAGTAAGTCGAAATAATCTTTATGAGTAAAACCCTTTGATGCCAACTCTTTAATATCATTTTCACAAAAACTTTTTGTTTCATAGAGAGCTTTTAAAACTTTTTCCAAGAGTATCTCTTGTTTAACATCATATGTTTTATTTTCTTCTTTCATTGTTGCAATTATTTTACTATTAAACGCCATACAATAATCTCTACACTCTCTTTTAGAGATCTCTAAACGCAGATAAGGTAATAAGTTCTTATCTATTGTTTTATGCATAAGCATCTTCTGGTTATAAGCGGCGAACTCTTTCATCGCCTCAATATCAATAGTAGCAAAAAGCTCAAAATGAGGAGGGACAAAACCTAAACTTCTTTCTATAAGCTTGTACACGACTTTTAATTCGCCAGTTGCATCTTCTTTTTTAATCACATCAATAATAAACATAGTATCTCCTTAAAGTTAGACCGAACAGTCTATTTGTGAAATACTACATTAGTGTTGCTTAAATTAGACTGAACGGTCTAAGCTATACTTTTAACGATTTTAGGTAGTTTATGAGGTGTGTTATTGTCTGCATATAACGAGAAGTAGAGGATTGGGTAGGACTAAGAGAGATACTTCCCCATACAGTTGCGATGATAAACTCAGAGAGAGATACTTTGTCTACATCAGCTTGTAGTTGGCTATTTTCTAAAAGAAGTGTTATTTTATCTCGTAATCTATTATAAACATTATTGATAGCTTTTTCAAAGTCTGCATCTACAGGAGACATCTCTTGATTGAGTCGGTTTAAGGGACAGCCATAACTAACAAGTAGTTCTTTTTTAGATACTTTTAAAATTGCGGCTAAAAGTGTATCTATCCCCTCTTGTGACTCCTCAACATTTAACTGATAAAACTCATCCATACGAGGGTTTATTCGCTCACTTACAACAGCTAAAACCATTGCTTTTTTTGACTTAAAGTAGTGATACAAAGAGCCTTTAGGAATCCCACACTCTTTAAGTATCATAGCCATACTAGTACCGTTATAACCGTTTATGTAAACGAGTTTAAAAACTGCATCTAAGATTTTTTCTCTTGTTGGTTGACTCATTAAATCTCATCTCTTTTTAGCATTGTATCATCTTTCACAAACGCCATTGCCCGCTCGTTTACATAAGCTAAGTCATACCACTGTTTTATAGGAGCGATTAGGTTTAAGTTTTTAGGATTTGAGCTACGAGATAGCGCCACATAAAACTGTGAGGGTGCGAAGATCTCGTTTGTCTCAATTATCAAATCTTCTATACTCATACCTTGTGATTTATGTATAGTGATAGCAAACGCCAACTTTATGGGGAACTGGTAGATACTAAAAAGATTTTCTTCTACCATCTCCTTTTTGCCATCTACACTTTTTTCACTCCATCTTGCTTTGCTCTGCGAAGAACTCTCTAGTTTTATAACCACACCATCACTCTTTTGCACAAAAACATTCGCAGCATCTACATTTACTATAACTGCTCTCTCTCCGTTAAAGTAGTTCCATGAGTTTCTTGTAAAAAGTACAGGTGCTCCCACTTTTAATGCTAACTCTTTTTCTATCCTTGCATCATTCATAAAACGCTCTACTTCATTGTCTTTAGTCGATTTTAGATGTTTGATAACTTGTGCTTCTTTTACAAAGAGTTCGTTATCTATGTGTTCTAGTTGGCGTTTGTTATGAAGGTTTGCTGAGATATTTTTCCCAAAAAGAAAGGTAAACTTACTCAAGTCTTCTGGCAAAGGTTTTATGTAGTCGTTGAGTTGATGATGCACGGCTTCATCAACAAAACCAAAACGTACATGGTTAAGCAGGTCTATAAACGCAACATCATCTGTTCTATAGATATGTGTAAGTTCTACCTTTTCAAACGCCATCTCACCCCAAGCCTCAGACTCAAAGGCAAAATGAACATCGTTGGAACCGCGAACTACGGGTGGCAGTTGTAAAAAATCACCGACAACTAAAAGAGTACCCTCAAACGCAGCTTGTTCTAAACGCAGGTTTATCATCTCAAAAAGTGCATCACTCACCATACTTATCTCATCTATTACTATAAGTTGCATAGAGTTTATAAGTTTTTTTATCTTCTTTTTTATCTCAAACTTACCCTTACTCTGTAAGTCTTCTATGTCATTAGCGATGCCAAGGTCCAAAAAGCTGTGAAGTGTTTGTCCACCGATGAGAGTTGCTGCCATTCCAGTAGAGCCAAGTTTAGCTACTTTTTTTGCATCCTCTTCAAAATGTTCAATAATCTCTCTCGTTATAGTCGTTTTACCAACACCAGCGCCACCGGTGAGAAAAACATTTTGTTTTGATTTTAATTTATCTATAGTAACACTTAGCCAATTCATAGGCAAATAATAACCATATTTACTATAAGAATAGCTAAAATACTGTAAAATACACAAACCATATTTGGAGCGATAATGAGTCAAAGAATACTTATAGTAGAAGACAATAAAACACTTGCAAAACTAATTTCAAAAAAGATAGAAGCTGCATTAGACTTTCAAGTAGATATAGCCTACTCGCTTGGTGAAGCAAAACTCTTTTTAAAGATGTATAAGTATTTCATAACTCTCCTAGACATCAACCTACCTGATGCTCCAAACGGTGAAGTTGTTGACTATGTGCTCTCTAAAGATAACCGTGCCATCGTTTTAAGTGCCAACATTGATAAAGAATTTAGACAAAATATACTCAAAAAAAATATTATAGACTATGTAAATAAAGGTGGAGTAGATGACATAAACTACATCATCCAAACAATTGATAGACTACATAAAAACCAAAACCACACTGTCTTAGTTGTTGATGATTCTATGGTTTTTCGAAAGCAGATGCAAAACCTTCTAAAAAATATGTTCTTTAAAGTTATCTCTGTTGCGCATGGTGAGGAAGCTTTAAATATTTTAGGTACAAACAGTGACATCAATTTAGTTTTAACTGACTACCATATGCCTGTTATGGATGGTCTTGAACTTACATATGAGATACGAAAAGAACATAACAAAAACTCCCTTGCGATTCTAGCTGTTTCATCAAACAAAGACAATGAAGTAAACGCCATCTTTTTAAAAGCAGGAGCAAATGACTTCATCACAAAACCTTTTAGCAAAGAAGAGTTCTCTTGTCGTATAAACAATACTATCGAAGCACTTGAGAACATTCAAATCGTTACAAACCATGCAAACAGAGACTATTTAACCGGATTATATAACCGCCGTTTCTTCTTTGAAACAATGGCTGAATACCAAGATGAGATAGGTGAAGATGGTGAGAAATTTGCAGTTGCTATGATAGACATTGATCACTTTAAAAAAATAAATGATACATATGGTCATGATGTAGGCGATAAAATCATCATCGCCTTATCGGAGGTACTTAGAACTTCAACAAGTCATAGAGATTTAGTAGCACGTTTTGGTGGTGAAGAGTTTTGTATGGTTCTCAAAAACATTAACAGATACAGTGCTCTTGATATTTTTGAAAGGATTCGACAAGAAGTTGAGTCTTTTAGTTTTACTGTTGATAAAGACAACTTCGTTAAATTCACTATCTCTATTGGTTGCGTTATTCATTCACAAGAGTTATTAGAAGAAACAATAAGTAATGCTGACATGATGCTCTACAAAGCAAAAAATGCAGGTAGGAACCAAGTGGTTTTTGAAGCCTAAATAAGTATTTTATACTATGCTTATTCAAATTCCTCAACACTTCGCAAAAAATCCGAACACACTACAGCTCTCATCCCTTAGTCTGCTCTACTACTTTAACAAAGAGCAGACTCAAAAAGTAAATGTGCAACTGAACAAACATATGCTCATACATGTATTTAATGGTTCCAAGACTATACATATCGGTGATAATGACTATGCTATACAAGAGCATCAAAGTGCATTTATTTCAAAAGGTCAGTATTTTATTAGTGAGCGATTATCTGATGAGAAATCTTACTTTGATGGAATAATGGTCTTTTTTGATGATGAATTTTTACATAAACTATTTACTAAGTACAATATACTCAAAGAAAAGATAGAAGGAGAAACATTAAATTCCCTCTTTGTCGTTGAGGATTCTACACCTCTACATGAGACTATGTTATCCGCGAAAAGCTATCTACAAAGAGAGTCTAATGTCACGGCTCTCGTTGAGTTAAAGTTTGAAGAGATATTTTTACAGTTGATTCAAAGTAATAAATCAAAAAATATTTTACACTATTTACAGACTTTATATACAAGTAGTATTTATAAGTTCCAAGACCTCATCCAAAATGGTGAATTTACAAGTGTTAAAGATATGATGGCACAATCTAAACTCTCAGAACCACAATTTCGAAAGACATTTACTAAACTTTATAAAACAACACCAAAAGAGTGGTTACTCAAACGCTCACTCTTAAAAGCAAAAACTCTTTTAGAAGACAAAAGCCTCAGTGTCACAGAAGTTTCTTTGGAGTGTGGCTTCAACTCTCTATCTTGGTTTACAAAGAGTTTTAAAGAAGCGTTTGACACTACACCTAAAAAGTATCAACAAAACTACTAAAAACGTCAACAAAACTATCAGTATATAATTTTATCTTATATTATAATAGCTCATACACAAGGAGTATATTATGAACAAGTTAACAATTTTATTACGAGTAGTTGGAGTTATCCAAATTATTTTAGGTCTTATGTACCTATTTGCACCTGCATTTTTACTAGCATCTCTTGGTCACTCTGTGCCTCAGAGTGACATCTTTTACCCTCTTGGGATGCTGGCTTCTAGGTTTATCGCTTATGGTATCGCGTTTATCTACATATCTAAGACTGCAATGGAGCACAAGTTATGGATTAATTTTATGATTCTTATTCAGGCTATTGACCTCTTTACGGGTATCTTTTACACGGCAACTGGTGGTGTAACATTAGAACTTTCTGGTTTTGCTATGTTTAATGCAACTTGGATTATGCTTCTTTTGTACCTATTTTCAAAAGAAAAAGACGAAAAATAAAAAATCTACTTTTTCTTCTCCTCTTTGTGCCCTACTTTTCATGGGCACAAACGGGATACTCATTTATTAACCTTGGAGCTAATTATAGTAGTTGGATAAACGAGGCAGCTAATGACGACTTTGTTTTTCTAAGTGCTGAGTATGGTGCAGGATTGAACACAGCAGAGTACTATGGAAATGTTAATATACATAACCCAACAAAAGAGTATAAAGCAACTCCACAGAAAAACCTGAGATATACTATGGTAAATGACTTAGATATTAAAATCAATGAAGCATTTAGAGTTCATTATCAAGACTACCACTTACTAAGTAACTCTTTGCGTGTCAATGATTATGTATTAGGACTTGCCTATAAATATACAAATCAAAATATCTTTTGGTTTAAACCATTTATTGGGATACACTATAGTGATGATTCCTATTTTACAGGATTAAATGGTTATATGACTGGTTGGCTTTTAAACTATAACTTTAAACTCTTAAACCACAACTTTTCCATCTTTCAATGGAATGAGATAGAATTTTTAAGAACAAAAAGCTTTTATGAACTAAGCACTGGCACTCCTATCGGTGACTCTAAGAGTTACGGTTTAAATGGTGCTATCAAACTTTTTTGGCATCCAGCTAAAAAAATTAAAACCGGTATAGAATACAGATACTCAAAATACAAACGCGGTAGTGATAAATGGCTTTCATCCTTTGTCTATACTGTAAAATATTACTTTTAAAGGATTTACCATGTACGAAAATAAAACAGACGACTTAATCTTAGCTACCTTAGTAGCCGACACTTACTGTCTCTCTTCACACTGGGTATATGACAGAAAAGAGCTTAAAAATCTCAAGATTAACTGGGCTGAGCTTGGAGACCCAAGTGTTGACTGGCATGGAGAGAAAAAACTTGGTGATTTTACTCACTATGGAGATCAGATAAAGATTCTACTCTCTTACCTAGAGCAAAATAATGCTACTTTTGATGTAGAGAAGTACATATACTACTGGGCTAGTGAAATCTCTAAGATAGATACATATATGGATGGGGCTACTAAAGAGACCATAGAGAACTTAGCACAGAAAAAACCTGTACCTTGTGGCTCAAATGCACATGATATGGCTGCAGTTGGACGTGCGTTTGCGCTACTTAAAGTATCTCAAACTAAAGAGGAATTTTTAGCGAATACTCGCATTTTTGTCAAAGCAACACATGATAATGTAGAAGTTTTAGAAGCGACACATTTCTTTTCATCTCTGCTCTTAGCTGTTTTAGATGGCGAGGACATTGTGCAAAGTATCGAGTCTTTAAAAAATAACTACTCTAAAACAGTTCAAACTTACATCCAAAGCGGATTAGATTCAAAAGATGCAGATACACAAGATACACTACACTCTTTTGGTACACACTGTGGAGTTGAAGTTGGGATGAGTGGTGTTGTACATATACTTTCGAAATACGACAACTACGAAGAAGCACTCATTGCAAATGCACACTGTGGAGGGGACAACTCATCACGAGCTATGATTATAGGGGCTATTTTAATAGCAAAAGGAGATAAATCTCAAATACCTCTTCGATGGCAAAAGCACCTTTAAGGAGTTTAGTATTAGTACTTTTATCTTTTTATGGTTACACCAACAATTTTTTTATAAAGAGCTTCAAAAAGAGGTAATCAGACCAATCCAAAGTGGCGATGAGTACACTAAAACTTGGGCTGATGTTGGTTGTAGTACGGGGCTTATGAGTAGACTAGCAAGTTCACTCAAGTACAAAATCACAGGCATTGATATCAATAGTTTTTCCCTTTTTGTAGCAAGACTTCTCTCTTTTAATTTAAAAAACACAACTTATATAAAAGATGACTTTTCTACACTAGAAGAAAAGTTTGATGTTGTCAGTGCTACATCACTGCTCAGTGTAGTTGATGATAAAGAAGCTACATTAAATCAACTCATAAACTTACTAAAAGATGAGCATTCTACTTTAGTCATAATAGAACCAACTAAAAATATGACAAAAGAAAATGTATGGCGCTTAATGCCAAACTTTAAAAAGTTTTGGTTTTATAAGGGTCTTTTACTTTGGGCAAGTGCTAGAGAAGGTAAAGAGATTTCAGAAGATCTTTTTACTAACTTAGACAAGATACATATCAAACACAACTATTATCTTCATGAAATGTTACGAATTACATATATCAGGCTTGTTTAGCACTCTTTGGCTGAGATTTTGGAGCCATCAAAAGTAAAGTCTAACTCACAAGACCGCTCTTTATAAAGCAGAGGACTATCTAAGTCCACATACTCTATGACATCACGGTAGTTAAATGCCAAGTATAAGGCTGCGTTTATGGAGTAAGGACCTTCAAGCATAGAGCCCAACATACACTTTATCTTCTTTTCTCTTGCATACTCTAAAATCTCAACTGCCCTACTCACTCCCCCACACTTCATCAGTTTTATGTTTATCATATCAGCAGATCTGTTTTGCATAACTTTTTTTACATCTTCTAGGGTAAACGCAGCTTCATCTGCAAGTATTTGGATTTTTGTAGCATCTGTTATAAGTTTTAGTGAGTCCAAATCCTCTGCGATTACAGGTTGTTCGATGAGTTCTATGTTTAAGTTCTCTACTGCGTTTACATACTCTAAAGACTCATCTAAACTCCAAGCCTGATTTGCATCTATGAGTAGTTTTGCTTTGGGTAAGGTGAGAGAGAGTTTGCATGTCACATCTATGGCATGTTTTACATCACTACCAAGTTTCACTTTTAAGATATCCATTCCCTCTTTACAAGCTTTTTTTGCGTCTTCTAACATTGTATGTACATCGTTAAGACTGATGGTGATGTCGGTCTGTATCTCACGAGTGTTTTCAAGTTTAAAAAAACCAAGCAGACTCATAAAAGCCATGTCCAAAGCTGCTTTTGCACTTGAACCAATACTTTGTTTATGGAGTAATTCTAAGGCTTTTTTAACTTCTATGCCTACAAGTTCATCTTTGGCTTGAGATATCGAGTGCATAATTATTTCTATGTTCTCACCCGTTATAGCCATAGTCGCAGGTGCTTCACCAATCCCTACTTTCCCATCACCACATTCAACATAAACTCTTACAAACTCTATAGTCTCAACTCTTCGCAGCGCTGTAATAAATGGAGTTTTGAGTGCTATGTATTTTACTTCACAACTTATACTTTTAACTATCATTGACTTAGTCCTATCAAAATATTTCCGAGTACTAAACCACCAAAAGTACCGATGATGTAACCCATCACAGCCATAAGTACACCTACACTTACAAGTGACTTGTTGAAAGTTGCAGCGAGAATTGGGGCTGAGGCTACTCCTCCTATGTTCGCTAGAGAGGCGACTGCTATGCTAAAGAGGTCAAGTTTAAAAACTTTTGCACCAAGAACCATGATAAACGCATGGATAAGAAGTATGCAAAACCCTGCTAAGACATAAAGCCCTAAACCTGAAAAACTCTCTATCACAGCATGTGAACCGATGAGTGCTATGAGAAGATAAAGCATAGAAGTGGACAACTCACTTGAACCATTTAACTCTTTTAGTTTTGTAAATGAGCCTAAAATTCCAAACGCAGAAGCTAAAATCACCATAGTTGTAGTTGCATTTATAATCTCAAATAGTGTGCTTAAGTACTGCGTTAAAAATGAGATGCTTAATGCGAAGAGGATTAAAAGCCAGTATCTTTTTGCTCCCATATTACAAGCACAGGCTATATCACCTAAGTAAGCTAAGTTTTCACTACTCTTAGTAAACTTGTTGAAGTACTGAGCAAAAGGCACCAAAAAGAGTAGTAACATCACCCATAAAGTATAGTTTACACTATCAACTACAAGAGCATAAGCAAAAGCCTCTTCGCTGACATTTAGGGCTGAACCTACTGCTATCATATTTGCTGTTCCACCTAGCCAAGAACCTGCCAAGGCACCAAATGCTCCCGACATAGAAGAGTTAAAGTCAAACAAAATTGCTACGACTATAAAGCCAAATGCAATGGAGAATACTGCTAGAAGATAAGAGATGATTAAAGACTTTCCTAGTTTAGCGAAGTGTCTCAAATCAACTTGAAGTAACATCAAAAAAAGCATAGCCGGAAGTAGGTTTGTTTTTGTCTGTTTATAGATGGCGTTTATCTCTGCGTTTGCGTCAAAAAGTCCTAAAGAAGCAAGTAGCATACTTGAGGCATAGATGAAAACGACAGCCGGTATGAGTTTAAAGACTTTTAAAGATGTTTTACTCTCAAGTAGATAAAAAAGAGTAACTAAAATAGCAAGTGAAAAAAGATATAAAAGTGGGTTACTTATCAAAAGGTTGCTCTCTGTTTTTTTTATAAGTGTATCATAAGTAAAGAAGATATCAAGGGGAAAATATGAAAAAACTCACAATGGCACTTTTGATAGGGCTAACATTTACAAGCACTATTTTTGGGGCAACACTTTCAAACGAGATAAAAAATGGCTCTTTAGTTGTTTATAACTCGAACTTAGGTTTAGTTCATGAAGAGCGAGACTTGAGTCTGCATCAGTCTGACACAAGCATCATCTACAAAGGTGTAGCCTCAAGTGTACAAACAGACTCTATAAATGTTGAAATTTCTCCAGATGTTACAATCAACTCCCAACAGTATAGATTTGACTCCCTCACTCAAAGTAAACTACTCCAAGCACACATCGGCAAAAAGATACAAGTAAGACTACTCAAAAACAGAAATGAGTTTAAAGTCATCTCTGCAACTCTACTTGCGTTTAATGGGCAAAAGTCCATAGTAAAGACTCTTGACTATAAAATCATTACTGTAAAAAGTGATGACATAATTTTTGAAGATATTCCTGACACACTCATAACAAAGCCCTCTTTAGTTTGGAATATAAAAAGCAAAAAAGATGTTAAAACAACGATGAAGCTTGACTACCTCATCTCAAACATTAATTTTAAGAGTAACTATATTTTAAATGTTGATGGAGACAAAGCAAATTTAACAGCTTGGATTAGTGTGAACAACAGAAGTGGAAAAAGATTTGAGAGTACAAAGCTTTCTCTTCTAGCAGGGGATATACAGCAAAAACAAATGCGCCGGGAACGACTTTACAAAAGTGTTAGAGCTATGAGTGACTCCGTAGAAGTAAAAGAAAAATCTTTTGAAGGCTACCATTTTTACACTATTCCATTCAACGTAACTATCGCTAACAATGAAACTACACAGATAAAATTTTTACAAGAAAACAATATCACGATTGAGAGGCTTTACTCAGTGATTCTTAACAACCCTCTATATTTACGAGGTGAGCAGAAAAGTGATGTAAGTCAGTTCATCGCATTTAGTGGTTTAAGTGTACCTCTTCCAAAAGGTGATGTTCGTATCTACTCACAACTCGAAGGGCAGACTATACTCTTAGGCGAAAATAGTATAAACCATACTCCAAAAAACACTGATATAAAGCTCCAAACAGGAACAAACTTTGACTTAAAAGTAGTACAACGAACCACTAAACGCAGTGACAGTACTGAGCGGTTTAATGTTGATGTTGAGTACAGTGTAAGTAACAACTCAGACACCAACAAAACACTTGTAATTTTAGTACCATTTAACACACATACAGATTCTAATGTTACAACAGATGAAATATATACTTTTACTAAGGGAAATTTAGTTACCTTTAGCATCGACTTAGAAGCAAACACAAGTAAAAAATTTAACGTAAACTATGAGAGTAAAAAATAATGGCAAAATACATAATACTAGATACAGAGACAACAGGTGTAAGTGATAACGACAGAGTGATACAGCTCGGATATGTAGTTTTAGGCACAAACCCCGTAGAAGTACATAACGAGTTTAACTCTACTGATATGCCCATCAGTTTTGGTGCGATGGAAGTTCATGGCATCACTCCTGATCTGCTTGAAGGTAAAGTGACATGTACTGAAACTTCAGCTTATAAAAGACTTCAAGAGTTAAACACAAATGACAACTACCTCATCATCCACAATGCTCCTTTTGATATAAAGATGCTTGAAAAAGAGGGTTTTAATGTGCAGATGAAAGTGATAGATACACTTAGAGTCGCTAAACATATACTCCCTGATGAAGATGCGCATAGACTACAGTACTTTCGATACAAGATGGAGTTATATAAAGAAGAGGAAAAAGAAGCAGCAGCTCTTGGCGTTGTTGTAAAAGCTCATGACGCCATCGGTGATGTTCTAGTTCTTAAACTTCTACTCTCAAAACTAAGAGTTGGCGTTCAAGAGGCATATCCAAGTGAGAATCCAGTTGAGAAGATGGTGGACTTAACAAACACTCCTATACTTGTAAAAACATTTCGTTTTGGAAAACATAAGGGTAAAGAGTTAGCTGAAGTTGCAAGAGAAGATGCTGGTTATCTAAGATGGATGCTTACTTCTATGGAAAACCTAGATGAAGATTTAAAGTACTCGATAAATACTGTTTTAGCCCAGTAAGGCAAAAACGATAAACATAACAAACGCAAGGCTTCCACTTATAAGAGCATAAGGAAGCTGCGTTTTAACATGTGATATCACCTCACAATCACTCGCCATAGACGATATGATAGTTGTATCTGAAATCGGCGAGCAGTGATCTCCAAAGATTCCTCCACTTATGACAGCACCTATGCACAAAGCGATGTTTGCATCCATGCCTACTGCCATTGGGACTGCTATGGGAACCATGATGCTAAAAGTTCCCCATGAAGTCCCCGTTGAAAAAGAGATAACAGACGAGAGTAAAAATATAATCCCTGCTAGAAAATAAACACTGACATTTTCACTCGCTAAAGTAGAGAGATAAACACCTGTTTTGAACTCTCCTGTAACATTTCCCATAGCAAACGCAAAGACTAGTATAAATGCAACAGGGATGAAAGACTTCGCTCCATTATAAGCAGTTTTTGTCCATGTTTTTAAAGACATAACCTTCGTACTAACATAGTAAACAAGTGTAAACGCAGTCGTACTCATCATCGTGTAAAAGATAGCGCTAGAGCCACTTCCTTTAAGTATGTTTCCCTCTCCTGTTATGTAGAGAAAAACAAAGACTAGAACTATCATCAAAAAAATGGGTAGCACCATGAGATACATACTTTTTATATTTATATTTTCTTGCATTACACTATGTGTCTTATAGCTTGCATTTTTCATAGGACCAATGTTAAGACCAAAGTATATGAAGAGAAATGTAACTACAAGTGCGAGCATAGCATAGAAGTTATACTTTAATGCACTTATTAACATCTCAGTTGCGTTTAGCTCTATGTAGCCTAGAGATATCTGTGTACTTATAAGTCCTAGTAAAAGTGCTCCGTAACCATTTAGTACTATGAGTGAGCCAATAGGTGCAGAGGTAGAGTCACAAACAAAGGCTAGTTTTTCATGGGGGATTTTATACTTATCACAAAGTGGTTTTCCTACTGATCCAGAGACTAAAGCTGTTATGGATGTCTCTATAAAGATAACTACACCTAAGATATAACTCAGCATCAAAGCAGAACGTTCAGACTTCACTAATGAGTGTTTGTTTAAAACAAAGTCCACAAAGCCACCAACACCACCACTTTTTTCAATCAGTGCCATAATAGAACCGGCTAAAATCACAAAGGCTAGAGTTTTAAGTATCCAAGCCTCCTGCATCAATCCACTAAAGAGAAGAACTATTGACATAAGGGAATCAACAACTGAGAAGTCGTTTAAAAAGAGAGTTCCAAGAACAACTCCACTAAAAAGAGAAAGGATTACGTTTTTACTATATAGTGCTAAAAAAATTGCTAAAAGTGAAGGGAAAAGAGAGAGGTATGTAGGCTCGAGCATAAGTCCTAAAACTCAATGCTCATTAAAGACATACCACTTCGACCAAACTTTTCTCTATAAAGTTCACACTCTTTATGCTGCACTTCCCGAAAACCCATTTTTTTATAAAAGAGTGCTGACTCAAGAGAGCCTATCTCTATCATAGTTTGTGCTATTCTATAACCTTTTAGACGTGCAGTTAAAAGAGACTTTTGCATAAGTGCTTTTAAAACACCTACATCTATGAAACCCTCAAGTTCTTCCATAAAATCAAAAATCAGTGTTCTATTATTAAGGTTAAAGTCGCAGATGTACATTACTTCTAAAGCTTCGTTCTCATCACTACAGCCTATTTCACTTAGTGCTGCTATAAATGATTCTTTGTTTGAGATACGTGGCTCATAACTACAGAGTGTACCAACTAACTTTCCATCAAGTTCAGCTAAGAGAAAGTTACTAAAATGGCAGTGACTCTTTGCATCAGTTTTTGTCAAATTCTCTAGTCTTTTTAGAATTGTTGCATTATCATTAGTTGCAAAAAGAAGATCAAATAGACCATCTTTCTTTCCTGCACGAGAACTTTGCAAAATCATCTGTGCTAAAAAAGCACTATCTTCAGTTTTTGCTTGTTTAATTTTAATACCCATAATATTTTTCCAAAATTAAATTTATAATAAACGATATTTTAAGCTTTTGTACTTAATAGTAATAGTACCATACTTTATGATAAAAAGTATCTTAATTTTAATAATCTTTCCAATTTTCTTGTTTTCTTCCCAACAAATTATTTTAGTTGTAGCAGATAACTTTCATGTATCCAAAGCCTCCTTGGAGTTTTTTGAAGATGAGAAGTTACTACTAAATGCAGAAGTAAACTTAGGTGAAAATGGTATGGCTTGGGGACTTGGAGAGGTTAAACTCAAACAAAAGGAGGAAGACCCTATTAAATATGAAGGCGATAGAAAAGCTCCTTCAGGGGTCTTTAAACTGACAAATATTTTTGGTTATGCTCATAAAAACAGTTATAAACTTCCTTATCTTTATGCATCCAAAAAATTAATCTGTGTAGATGATTCAAACTCAAACTTTTATAATCAGATAATTCAAGCAAATGGAGAGGAAAAAAGTTTTGAGTTTATGAAGCGCAGTGACCAGCAGTACAAGTATGGTGTAGTTGTTGCCCATAACCAAAGTGCGGAGTTTAAACGCGGGTCTTGCATCTTTTTACACATACAAAAAAGTATCAATAGTTCAACGGCAGGCTGTACCTCAATGAAAGAGAGTGTACTTAAAAAAATAATCTCTCTCTTAGACAAAGATAAAAATCCTATTCTTATCCAAATAGTAAAAAGTTCATTCGGAGAAATCCTACATCTTTACCCTCAAGTAAAGAACTCTAAATTTCTTCTGGATTAAACCTTATAAACTAGTCTTCGTCTTCATCTTCATCAAACATACCTTCCATATCTATAACTTTCGGTTTTGCTTTAACAGCGGTCATTTCACTAATATCATCAGGAGAGATACTAATGGCCATTGCGACGAAAGATGCAAGAGCATTATCATCTACAATTTCTTGACACACTTTAGAAGTATTATAAATAGTTAGTATCTTATTTTCAACTAACACATCTTTATTTTGAATCCCTAACTCTGCTGCTATCACATACAAGTCAGGACGTATAAGGGAAATACCTTCTACTCTCATTGAAAAACCTGTTCTATTGTCTGGGATTATCATTATTTTACTTCCTCTTCTCTCTCCATATGGTCTTTAGCTTCGATACCCATCAAAAATAGACCAGTTTTAATACTAAGTGCGACAACTAGCAGAAGTTTCAATAGTTTTGCTTCATCATCTGTTCCAATCATACGAACATCATAATAGAACTTATGTAGAGATGCTGCGAGTGACTTTAAGTACTCAGGTAACTTTTGAACTTGGCGTGAGCTAAATGCATCTTCAACTATTTCAGGAAGTAAAAGTGCATCAAAAAGTAAAGTGTCTGCGTTTTCACCTAAGTTTTTAAGACTTGCACTATTTATATCTTCTCTTGATACAGTCGCTTTGCTCAGTAATGTTTGAATACGAGCATGAGCATACTGAATGTAAAAGATAGGGTTAGAGCTATCTTGCTTTTTAAACTCTGCGAGGTCAAACTCTAAGGCAGTATCTGACTTTTTAGATGCGAAGATAAAACGCAGGGCGTCAGAACCTATCTCATCTACTATATCACTCATAAGTATAACATTACCAGCACGTTTACTCATCTTGTATGGTTCGCCGTCTTTAAGTAAGCTTACCATCTGAGCAAGTAAAACTTCAAGTTTGTTTGAGTCGTAACCTAAAAAATCTATGGCTGCGTTTACTCTTGGAATGTATCCATGGTGGTCAGCACCCCAAATGTTAATGTACTGATCATATCCACGTTCAAACTTTTGGTTATGATAAACTATGTCACCTGCTAAGTAAGTAGGACGGCCATCGTCACGGACAACAACTCTATCATGATCATCGCCTTTAGACTCTGACTTTATCCAGAGTTTATCCTCTTTTTTATAGACATTATCGCCCATCTTTTTCATAACGCGATCCCAGTCTTTATAAAGACCAGATTCATGTACAAAAGTATCAAAATGAATGTTTGTGTCTGCTAAAGAGTCAACTACGATTTCCATAACCTTATCTTTAGCCCACATAGCAAGCTCTTTTTGGCGAGACTCATCAGAGAGAATCTCAACTCCAAAATGTCCCTCAGCTCCAGTAGCTAAAGACTCCAGATATTCACCACGGTAGTAAGACTCTGGGAACTCAACATTAGTCTCTTTTAAGATGTTCTCACGAGCATAAAGTTGTATGGACAGACCAAGTAAATCTATCTGATTCCCAGCATCATTTACATAGTACTCTGCAGTGATGTCATAGCCTAAGTGTTTTGCTAAACGGTAAAGAGTATCACCATAAACAGCACCACGAGCATGCCCTATATGTAGAGGTCCTGTAGGATTTGCCGAGACAAATTCTAAAAGTATTTTTTGATTTTTTTCTTGCTTTGCAAAGTCACTAGGATTCTCTAGTGCCCAAGATGCATACTCAGCTAAAAAGCCTTCACTTAGTCTAAAGTTTAAGTAACCTTTTACAGATTCTACACTTGAAAACTCTTCATACTCACCAAAAGATGCAGCAATTTCTTCTGCAATAATCATAGGAGATTTTCTAAGTTCTTTAGCAAGTGAAAATGCTATAGGAGTAGCAAAGTGACCAAAAGAACGGTCACGTGGTTTTTCTAAAACAACCTCACGACCCAGTTTTTCGCGCAAAAGCGCCGATACACGTTGTTTCAAAGTATTATGCTTGTGTTGTAGTTTTTGGAGTTTCAGTAGTAGATGCTACTTCTTCACTTCCCTCGACTTTTTTTGGTGCTTCTGCAACAACTTCATCTACTTCTTTCATCTCAGATTTAAAGTTTTTGATTCCTTTACCAATACCTTTTGCAAGATCAGGTATTTTCTTTGCTCCAAATAATAAAACGATAATTCCAAATATTATTACTAATTCAGTTGTACCAGGCATTCCCATATATCTTTCCTTTTAAATATTTATTTTGAGATTATAACTCAATTTTACTGTAAATTCTCTTATCAGTATTTATTCTCTTATATCTTCCCACTTTTGAACAAAATTATTTATCATATTGTGTGGTATTTTTAGTCTTGCAGTTAATGCAATTTGTTTTAAAACTTTTGCTGCAATATCCAGGTCATCATTTACTATTATAAAATCATATTCTGATGTTCTTTGTATCTCACGTCTAGCAACTTGAATGCGTCCCTTTATAATCTCTTTTGTATCGGTTGAACGTTTTTGCAGTCTGCGTTTGAGTTCTGAAAGTGTTGGAGGTGTTATAAAAACAGAAGTTGTTATATCTCCAAGCCTATTTTTTACAGCCATATTTCCTTGAACATCTATGTCAAAGATAACAAGCTTTCCTTCATGGAGTGCTTCACGTACAGGATTTAAAGAAGTACCATAGTAGTTTCCATGAACAGTAGCATACTCTAAAAAGTTATCAGCTTCTATATCTTTTTCAAACTCTTCTTTACTCACAAAGTGATAATGTACACCCTCTTCCTCACCTTCTCGTTTCTCACGAGTTGTAGTAGATAAAGAAAAATAATAGTCACCAATTTCATCAGATATTTTATTTATTAACGAGCTTTTTCCAGCTCCACTTGGACCAGAGAGAACAAGTACAACACCATTGTTTTTTATCACTAGCTATCCCCTAGTGTAATATTAATACTGATTTTCATACCTTTCATCGAAGCTGCAACATTTTTATCACTTAACGCGGCAAGGAGATTTTTTAATGCTTCTAGACCTTTATTCTCTGCATCATCATTTTTTTCAACAAGAACTTCTTCAACTAAACTTTCATCTTCTACAATCCCATCTTCATTATTTGTAGTATCAGATATTTCTTCTTCAACACTTTCTCCAACAGCCAACTTCATATCTTTACTAGTTAAAGAGTCTAAGTCACCCGAAACTATATCTAAGAGAGTCCCTTCATCTAGCTCACTCTCTAAGTCTTCTTCACTCAAATCTTCAACTGCGTTTTCAATTTGTGAAGCGATATCAAGTTCTTCTTCGACTTCAAGTTCTTCTTCAACTTCGATTTCAGGTTCTTCTTCGACATCAAGCTCTTCTTCTACTTCAAGTTCATCTTCAACTTCGATTTCAGGTTCTTCTTCGACCTTAAGCTCTTCTTCAACCTCAAGTTCTTCTTCAACCTCAAGTTCTTCTTCATCCTCAATATTTATATCGGTTTCGTCAAGTAAATCTTTTACTTTTTGTGCTTCATCGCCATCTAAAACACTATCATCTTCTTCCAAACTCTCAAGTTCTTCGATTTCATCTTCTTCAAAACTCTCAAGTTCTTCGATTTCATCTTCTTCTAAGCTCTCAAGTTCTTCGATTTCATCTTCTTCCAAGCTCTCAAGTTCTTCGATTTCATCTTCTTCTAAGCTCTCAAGTTATTCTATTTCATCTTCTTCCAATCTCTCAAGTTCTTCGATTTCATCTTCTTCTAAGCTCTCAAGTTCTTCGATTTCATCTTCTTCCAAGCTCTCAAGTTCTTCGATTTCATCTTCTTCTAAGCTCTCAAGTTCTTCGATTTCATCTTCTTCCAAGCTCTCAAGTTCTTCGATTTCATCTTCTTCTAAGTCTTCTATTTCTAATACACTTAGATCAATCTCATCCACTTCTTTACTTAACGATGAAAAAAGTTCTACTAAGTCTGTTGGTAAAAATGGTTTTTTTAGTGTTTTAGTAAACCCGCTTACTTCTTCTGCATCTCTAGAACAGATGTAAAGTGATTTTGAGTACTGAACTTTTGCATTTAGTTCCATATGAAGCTCATCACTATAAAGTGTGTCGTCTATAACAACTAAATCATAGCTAGTTGATTCTAAAGAGTCTATAGACTCGACAACTTCAAGAGTATCAGAGGTTTTTTGAGCACTAAGTGTAACAAGTTTATTAACGACAGGGTTATCATTTATGAGTAAGATATTCACGAATATTCCTTGAGAGTAGTATATTGATTATATTACTATTATTGTATCTAAATAAAACTAAAAAAACATCTCTAAAGCATTAAATGCATCCATCATTTGAGTTTTTACGATTAGCATTGTCGAAGCAAATGTCGCTATTATAACAACAAATGCAACCATGATCTTTATCGGAAATCCAATAACTAAAAGATTGAATTGAGGCATAGTTTTCATCAACATACCGAAAATAACATCTGCAAGCCAAGAAAGTGCGACGATAGGAAATGCAATCATAAAACCAACCATAAACATATTTGAAGCTGCATGAATTACATAATGATAAAGATCTTTACTCATAACAAAACCACCCAAGGGTATAGTTTTTAAAGAGCTGTCTACAAACAGCAGTACCCAGTGGTGTAGATTTAATGAGAGCAGTACCATCAATGCCATTAGTGATAAAAACTGAGATATGATGGGCATTGAGACACCTGACTGTGGATCGATTGCACTTGCCATTGAAAAGCCCATCATAAAAGAGATAATTCCTCCTGCAAATGTGATTACATGATATGCAAGTAAAAGAACTATTCCAACAACTAGACCAAGCATAAACTCACTCAATATTGCCAATATAACAGTCGCTATATTTATCTCTATTTCAACGGCGGGCATAGAGGAGTAAAAAACGATAGTAAAAAAAAGTGCCATCGCAACTTTAATTTGCATAGGAATATTTTTATGAGAAAAAATGGGAACAGCTACAAAGAGTGCTGCAAAACGAAAAAAAAGAAGTAAAAATCCGACTACATAAGTCTCTTCAAATATTTTCATAAACTCCATATTTTAAACTACTTGATTCGTAGGAGTTTTTTATCTTCAAGGTGAAATACTTTATCGCATTGGTGCGCTAACTCATTGTCATGAGTCACTAGTATCATTCCAGCATCATTACTTTTACAGTAGTTAAAAAAAAGCTTCATCACTTCATCTGCTGTTTTTTTATCTAAATTTCCGGTTGGTTCATCTGCAAAAATTATACGAGGTTTTTTTGTTAAAACTCTTGCTATGGAGACACGTTGTTGCTGTCCGCCTGAGAGTTGTGTCACTTTTTGATGTATGGGCTCTTTTATATGCAAGGCTTCAAGTAACTCATCTTCTATTTTTTCACCTGAAAGTAGTTGCGAGACTTCTAAGTTTTCATATGCACTAAAACCGTTAAACAGATAATGAGACTGAAAGATAAGCCCTAAATCATGACGTTTTATGGTAGAGAGCCTTTTTTTGCTCATTTTGCTGACATCTTCTCCAAAGAGTAAAACAGAACCTTTTTTGGGTGTAAGTAGTGTTGAAAGTAGATGAAGTAGTGTTGATTTTCCACTTCCGCTCATACCTATTATCGCTATACTTTCTTGCTTATTTAGTTCTATATTTACACCGCTAAAGAGTTCGTATTCAAAAGTATGGGCCATGTTGTGTGCTGTAAGTAAATTCATTTAATTATTATATTCTAAACTTACTAAAGATAAGTTTTTACTCATCAAATATTTTTTTACATCCAACACAAGAATGCATATCTAATCTTTTTGAATATACTCTTTCAATAATTTTTTTCATCATATATGCAAGATAGCCATTTATATAGATACCAAAAACTTTTGCAGTCGCATATTTTCTTCCGAGTGCGATAAGGATTCCTCTTGACTTTATATTATGTGAGTGTAACATTTTACCTTTTTGATGTAGGCTAATATTTTTAGCACAAAGTTCTCCCATCTGTTCTGCGATGTCTGCTGTTGGTGCTAGTACATTTTTTTCACTATCATAAAGTGTAGTACAATCGCCAATAGCATAAACAGTGTTATAGTCTTTCACTTGTAGGCTTGATTTTGTTTCTAAGAATCCTCTTTCGTTTTTTTGTAGTTTAAGGTCAAATATCAACCCATTTGGCTCAATTCCCCCTGCAAAAATCATAAAGTCCATAAATATCTTCTCGCCACTGCTAAGTGTTACACTGTTTTTTGTCAAAGAAACAACTTTTTCTTTGTTTTTTATAACTATGCTTAAGTCTACTAATCTTTTTATAGACCTTTCAACTAAATGCTTGTCCATACCTTTGAGAATTTTCTCTGCTGCATTTACAAGTACTATGTTTAATTTACGACATAAAAAGTTATTATTTTTGTAAAATTCTTTTGCAAAAGATGCCATTTGTGCAGCTATTTCAACACCACTTAAACCTGCTCCCGCTATCACTATACTAATTGGGGTACATGTTGTGCCACTTTCATCTACTTTTTTAAACAAAGACATCTCAAACTTTTGTTTAAAGTACATAGCACGATGAAGTGCTTTTATTCCGTATGCATATTCACGGAGTCCATCAACATTTGCAGCGAATTTAGTACGAGCACCAACTCCGATAACAAGATAATCATAATAGAGTCTATCTACCGTGGTAATTACTTTTTTTTTCTCGAAGTCTACATTTTTTACTTCTTGTTTATAAAAAGTTACATTATTGTTTTTAAATCCGCTGCAGTATGTAAATAAATCAAGTGTGATTTGTGCAAAGTCTTCTTCATTTGCAATAAGGTCATAGACTTCAGTTTGCATATAATGGTAGGGATTCTTATCGAGAAGTATAATTTCATTATTAGGATTTTTGGCAAGTTTTTGTGTAGTCTTTATTCCTGCATAACCACCACCAATAATTATAATTTTTGATTTCTTATTTTGTGACATAAATTATTATATCATCTTCATAAAAATTTGGCAAAAAAAAGGCTTGAAACCGAAGTTCCAAGCCTTTTATATAGAAAGAGAGATTGTTAAGCTAAAAGCTTAACCCATTTGTGCAGCAACTTCCGCAGCAAAATCTTCTTCTTTTTTCTCAATTCCATCACCAACTTCAAAACGAACAAATTCAGTAATTTCAGCAGTACCACCAACAGCTTTAGCTGCTTTTTCAACTGCTTGAGCAACCGTTAATTTGTCATCCATTACAAAGTTTTGGTCAAGTAAACATTGCTCTTTATCAAGAGTAGAGTTATCAGAGATAAAACGAGCTAAAGATCCAGGAACAATTTTGTCCCAGATTTTCTCTGGCTTACCTTGCTCTTTAAGAGTAGCTTTGATGTCAGCTTCAGCTTTTGCTAAAACTTCCTCAGTAAGTTGGCTCATAGAAACATAAGTAGGTACATTTTTAAGAGGTTTCTTCAAACGACCTAATTCAATGTTCTCTTTTTTGATAACTTCGATTCTTCCAACAGTTTCAGATGCAACATAAGCAGCATCTAAATCTTTATAAGAAAGAGTAGTTGGTTTCATAGCAGATGCATGCATAGCAACTTGCTTCATGAAAGGTCTTAGTGCCTCTGCAGTTTTTTCACTGTCGCACTTAGCGATAGCAAGAACTGCTATTCTAGTGTTTGAGTGAATATAACCATTTAAAGAAGTAGTTGCATCAGCGTTAAGTGTAGCAAAACGTCTCATCTCAATTTTTTCACCGATTTTGATTACTTCAGCTTGAAAAGTTGCACCAAATGCAGATGCGTTAAACGCAGCTACATCAGCAGGCTGATCATCATAAACAGCTTGAGTAGCATCTTTTACTAACTGTTGGAAACCTTCGTTTTGAGCAACAAAATCAGTCTCAGAGTTAATTTCGATAACAGTAGCTTTAGAAAAGTCATCAGCTATAACAAGTCCAGCAAGACCTTCAGCCGCGATTCTATCAGCTTTTTTAGCTGCTTTAGCGATACCACGAGCCTTAAGAAGTTCAGTTGCCTTTGCCATGTCTCCATCAGCTTCAACAAGAACTTTTTTACAATCCATCATAGGAGCATCAGTAGAAGCACGAAGCTCCTTTACCATTGCTGCTGTAACTGCTGCCATAATTATGCTTCTTCTGTTGCAGCTGGAGCTTCAGTAGTCTCAGTTGCTGCTTCTACTTCTTCAGTCTGCTCTTCTTCAACAGGTGCATCTCTTAGAGCTTTACCTTCGTTGATAGCTGCAGTCATTTCACGACAGAAAAGTTGAATAGAACGAATCGCATCATCATTGCCTGGAATTGGGTAATCAATTAGGTCTGGATCACAGTTAGTATCTAGTGGAGCAACTACTGGGATTTTAAGACAACGTGCTTCAAGAACTGCAATGTGCTCTTTAACAGCATCAACTACAAAAAGCATATCTGGAAGTTTTTTCATGTTACGGATACCACCGAAATATGCTTCTAGTTTAACTTTTTTACGAAGTAGCATTAATTTTTCTTTCTTTGTAAGAAGATCAATTTGACCATTTTCTTGCATTTCAGAAATAATGTCTAGTTTACGGATAGACTTTTGAATAGTTGGAAAGTTAGTAAGCATTCCACCTAACCATCTGTTGTCAACATAAGGCATGTTACAATCAAGAGCCGCTTGTTTTACAGAGTTACGAGCTTGTTTCTTTGTACCAACAAAAAGAACAGTTTGACCTTCTGCTGCTGCATCCATAACTATTGTGTAAGTGTTACGGAAATAACGTAAAGTCTTTTGTAAATCAATTATATAGATATTTTTACGAACACCAAAGATGTATTTTTTCATTTTCGGGTTCCAACGACGTGTTTGGTGTCCAAAGTGTACACCACATTCTAAAAGGTCTTTCATAGTTACCATAGGTAATCCTTAAATCGCATTTATGCGAAGATTTTGTTAGTTAACTTCGATAATGTCGGACATTGACTCACTAAAAAGAGAGTTGCACTAACTTTTGACACATATCTGTTTAATGTTTTCTATTCTACTAAGAGAAATGAAAAATCCGCGAATTATACTCAAATCTTATTTAATTTAAGCTTTTGTACCCACTATTAGATTTTATTATAGCAATTAAGCCTGCTTTCAAATTAGTTTTATCTTATATAATGTATAGTATCATAGATTTATTACAAAATAAGGGGAAAGAATGAACAAGCCTTTACTATTATCATTAGCTGCTGCGACTATACTAACATCTAGTTTAAACGCAGAGTCAATGTATGAGCGTATCCAGTCGATGGAACTAAAAATGAAACAGATGCAAGAGGAACTAGTTACGCTGAAGTCAAAAGACACACAAGCAGTTGAAGAAGAAGTTGAAGAAGAAGCTGATGAAGATGCTGATGATGAAGAAGCTACAACTGCAGAGGATGCTGACTCTGAAGATGAGGATTCTGACTCTGAAGATGATGATTCTGAAGATTCAGACGACGAGGATGAAGACGAAGAAATAACTATTGAAGAAAGAATAGCTGAAATGGAAGAGAGTATCTTCGAACTTAGTAAAGCTACAAATGGTTCTCACTTAAAATTCAACATTGATTACAGAGTTGCTCTTGATAACTTACAGTATAAAATGGCTGATGGTTCAGAACAAGGGAACAATGCTTTTCTTACAAATAGATTTTGGATTAACATGAGCTGGAAAGCTACTGATAACCTTAGCTTCTCGGGTCAACTAGCTTACAATAAAGCATTTGGTGAACGTAGTAATTCTTATGGTCCACTAGAGTCATTTGACTGGGTTGAAAATGAAAATCCTGCAGGGCATGGACTTAATATCCGCTCAGCATACTTTTTATATAAAAATGATACTTTTCTTGGTTCAGACATTCCATGGACATTTAGTATTGGTAGGCGTCCATCTACAAATGGTCATTTAATTAATCTTAGAGAGGATGATGGTGCTTCTTCTCCAATGGGTCACACTATTAATGTAGAGTTTGATGGAATTAGTTCTAAGTTTTCACTTGAAGATGTTATCGGTGTAGAAGGAATGTATGTTAAGTTCTGTGCAGGACGTGGAATGACCAATGCATCCGATAAATTTAGCCCTGCACCATACGATGGAACAGATGGAAGTGGAACAAACACAGCACCTTCAAATCCTGACATAGATTTAGGTGGTTTAATATTTGTTCCTTATGACGATGGTCAATATGCAGTCGCTACACAGTACTACTATGCAAACAACCTTATTGATGTCAAAAATCCAGGAGACTTTTCTCAAGGTTTTGATACAGTTGGTGGAATCCATAGTGTAACAGCCAACTTAACTCTTAATGGTATTGGTGATGAGTGGAGTGATTATCTTGATGATACTTTCTTCTTTGTAAGTGGTGCCATGAGTGTTACTAATCCTCTTGAAGGAAAGTCCATGCTTGGAAGGACTGATAGTGTAACTGGGTACTCTGCATGGGCAGGGCTACAAATGCCATCATTTATAACAGAAGATGGGAGATGGGGGTTAGAGTATAACCAAGGTAGTAAATACTGGAGAAGTATAACTTATGCTGAAGACACAAGTATAGGCTCTAAAGTTGCTACTCGTGGACAAGCATATGAAGTTTACTTTACAGAACCAATAGTCGAAGACATCTTAACATTCCAGATTCGTGCGACATATATTGATTATAAATATGCAGGAAGCAATGGTTTCTTCGGTGGATCAGCTGATGGAAGCACTGGAACAGGAACACCATTTGAAATCAGTGACACAATGGGTAACTCAAGCCTGTATGTAGATACAGCACAAGACATTCGTTTCTATCTAAGATATAGATATTAACAGTATAAAGGTCTCCTCTTAGAGGAGAACTTTAACTACTAAAATCTAAGCTTGTAAACTTACAAGCTCAGCTTGAACTTTGGCTACATGCTCTTTCACACGAACTTTCTCAAAGACAGCTTTAACAATTCCCTCAGGATTTATGATAAAAGTACTACGTACTATTCCCATATACTCTTTACCATAGTTTTTCTTCATCTGCCAAACACCATACTCTTGCATCATCTCAGTTGACTCATCACTTAGTAGTGTTATGCCAAGGTTTTGTTTTTCTATAAAGTTACGGTGCTTTTTAGTTGTGTCAGCACTTACACCTAAGATGATAGCGTCAAGATCGCTAAAATCAGGTGCAGCTTGTGTAAACTCACAAGCTTCAGTTGTGCATCCAGGAGTGTTATCACGAGGGTAGAAATATAAAACTATCCACTTTCCTTTTAAATCACGGGAGCAGATTTCTATGTCATCTTGATTTGGGAGACAAAACTCCGGTGCTTTTTCATCGATTTTAATCATTTAATTCCTTTTAATATACAAATAATAATAGATATACCCAGATACCACTAAAAGAAGTGAAGATAATAGCTACAAAAGCCTTGAGTGCCATCACCTTATGAGAACGAGATGCTATGCCGGGTAGGCTTCTTTTTTTGAAGTTAATATTTCCATTTACAATAGTAAGACCCCAGTAAAAAAGCATAACAACTGCGATGAGGATATGTACAAGTAGGACTATTAGTGCATAAGTATAAGGCACTCCACTTCCCTCCATAAATGCATCAAAACCACCACCAACACGAACACCAACTTCAAAGTAAGCAACAACAACTAAAGCCACTACAAAAATGATGTTTTGCACTACCATGTGTGTTTTATACATTCTCTTTCTAGCTAAAATTATCGCACCATATACTAGCACTGGGAGTAGTGCAACAAGTAGTGTAACAAAGTCCATAAAAAATGGTGCTTTTGTTCCTAAAAATCCAGCTTCAAACATATAATCCATTATTTATTCCTCTTTTTTTTAATGCGAAAGTATACACTAACAATGATAACTAAACCAAGTATAACTGCAATAGTTATCTCTCGTAAGTAAGTATTAATAAGTACTTGATTTTCACCTATATAGTAGCCTAAGAGTATAAGAACTAAAGCCCAAATTCCAGCTCCTAAAGCTGTAAAAAGTGAAAACTCTGCTAAGTTCATACGAGCTAAACCTGCGGGAATAGAGATAAGTTGTCTAATCCCCGGGATAAGTCGTCCTGTAAAAGTGGAGATATGCCCATGCTTTTGAAAAAAGTTTTCCATTTTTTCTAAGGTTTCTACTTTTATGAAAAAGTACTTTCCGTATCTTATGAGAATTTTTCTCCCTAAAGTAAGTGCGAGATAATAGTTCACAAATGCACCAACCATAGAGCCACCAAGAGCACTCAGCATTATCATACCTATACTCATCTCACCTTGACTTGCTAAGTATCCAGCAGGAATCAAAACTATTTCGCTAGGAAAAGGAATGAAACTACTCTCAATAGCCATCATAATAAAGATACCCAAGTATCCCCAATCAAAAATCAAATCTACAAGTGTTTGTGCTAGTTCATGTAACATCTATATTATTTCCTCTACTGCGTTTATCATTTTTATCGCTACATCTTTGTTTGAGTAATCAAGTAAACGACTACTGTGTTTTGCTAAGTCTAAGTCTATATCTTTAAGTATCTTATCTAATGCAAGAGAGAGTTTTTTACCCTCTAGCTCACACCAACCCATCTCATCATCTACTATAAACTTCGCATTATAGTACTGATGGTTTCCTGCGGCATAAGGATAAGGCACGTAAAGAGTGGGACAGCCGTTAGTTGTAAGCTCCCACAGAGTACTCGCACCCGCACGACTCACAGCCAAATCTGCCTTAGCTATAAGTGCGGGTATCTCTTTGGTAAAGCCATAAAGCTCTACTTCAATGCCCAAGTTTTGATAAGCACTTTGTACTCTAAGGAAGTCAGCTTCACCTGCTTGATGGATTATGTGGATACCCATAGCATTGAGTTTTTTTGCTTTTAAAAGTGCTAAGTCATTTATGGCTTTTGCACCATGGCTTCCACCTAAAAAGATGATGTTTTTTAACTCTTTTCTCACTCGTTTTGTTGTTGAAAAAATCTTTTTTACTGGATACCCTTTTATAGAGGAGTCTTTATCGTAAGCAGAGATGAAGCTCGAAGCAAAGGGTTTAAGAAGTGCGTTTAGTCTTCCATAGACTGCATTTTGCTCGTGTATAAAGAGAGGTACTCTCAGAAAAAGACTCGCAAACGCAGCAGGTGCAGCAGAAAAACCACCTACACTATACACAGCATCTATTTTCTCAGACTTTAACACAGATCTTGATTTTAAAAATGCTTTAAAAACTTTAAAAAGTGCTTTTAGTTTTCCTAAACCTTTTTGGTTTACAACACCGGTTGTCTCAAAAAAATGCACTTCTTTAAAAGCTGACGAATCCTCAAAATATTTTCTATCTTGTCCATGTGTAGAACCGATAAAGATAGCGGTGTGTCCTTTTTGTATAGCCGCTTCAAGAAGTGCCTCTGCTATCATAAGATGACCACCTGTTCCACCACCTGTTATGCATATATTCACTCTATATCCGCCTTGTCCATATTTACTCTGTTTGAAGCCATAAGCACCATTCCTATACCAAATGCAGAGCCAAGCATAACAGAGCCACCATAAGAGAGAAAAGGTACACTAATCCCTTTAATAGGAGTAATTCCACTGATACCATAAGCATTCACTAAAAAAGCAAAAGATAAAATGAGTCCAATACCTATACTAAAAAGATATACACTTTTATCTTGTGCACGGTTGGCAATTTTGAAGATACGTTGGAGCATCCATAAAAAGATGAACACTACAAATACAACACCTACAAAACCAAACTCTTCTGCTAGACCTGCTAAGATAAAGTCGGTATGAACTTCTGAGAGGAAACCTAGTTTAAAAGTACCATTTCCTATGCCTACACCAAAAATTCCACCATTGTTTATGGCATTTAATGAGTGTCCTATCTGATATGGTTCAACCTCAACTGGTACTCGAAGTTTCTCGGCTAAACTCGCAGGTAGTATCTCTAAAACAGAGTTCTGTGCTAACGCCCACCATGACTTTATACGAATAAGTCTGTGTTCAGCAGTAACTACAAAAATAATAACAGCAGTAATAATTCCGCCTAAAATACTAAAGAAAAAACGGAAACTACTTCCAGCAAAAATAAGCATAAATAGAAGAGTCAAACCAAGAACCACGACCTGTCCTAAGTCTTTTTGCAAAAATGCAATGATAAACATAGCCCCTATAAATATTACCCCATAAGGAACAAAACGTTTAAACTCATTCATAATACCCATACCATCATGATGTCCTAATTTACGAGAAAAACTCCATGCAAGAAAATAGACAAAACCTACCTTGAAAAACTCTACAGGTGCTAAAGAAAATCCTCCTATCTTTATCCAGCGTTTTGCTCCACCTACTGCTGAGACTAAAGACTCTGGGAGAAATGGCATAGCTATCATAAGAGTTAGTGAGCCAAAAAAGAGTAAAAATCCTATGGGAGTGAGCCATTTATCGGGGTCAAGTTGAGAGAGAAAAAAGATAATACTTATCCCTAAAATAGCAAAAAAAGTTTGACGAATAGCAAAATGAAACTCATTTACACCAAAGAGAAGTGTCGTATAAGATGCGAGAGTGTATGAAAGCATCACACTAATCCCGATTAATATACTCACTAAGGTAAAAAGTTTTTTATCTGCACCCATAAGACTACTTTATTTTGTTTATTTTAAGTACAAACTCTACTTCTGGCTGTGAAATATGCAACTCTTTTGAGATAGTCTCAACTGATACACCCTGCTTAAAAAGAGAGAGAATCTTTTCATCATCATTTCCATGAACAGAGGTCGGAATACTTATCTGTTTCACACCACTTTCTAAATGAGCGATCCGGTTTGCCACTTCTGTATCAATGGCATTTATGTTATCTTGGAGCTGTTTTAGTCCTAAACTTAGAGGTTGAACCATATCGTAAACACTGCGTTCTATTTCTTCATATATCGCTTCATCATTCATACGTTGTGAATTTTCTTTTATGCTTCCTTGTGTTTGAGTCAGGTTCTTTTTTAGATAAAAAAGTTCACGATTCATCTCTTCTACAACAGTTGCGACGGAACGAATATTTTTCGTATAACTAGCATCTTTTGCATACACATAATAAAGAAGATAGAGGATAATCCCCGCCATCGCCACAACAATATACTCTATATTAAACTGTAAATATTGCATTATCTTTTCTCTCTTGCTTCACGGATTAAAACTCTTTCTCTTGCTGTCAGGTAGGCATTCCACTCTTTTTCATCTCTATCGTGCATCTTAATTATCTTTGCCAAACTACTATCTTTTGCTTGAAAAAACACTCCAACATCATGTTTAGGATAGATAGGCATTTCAATACGACCATAGTAAATAACACCCTCTTGCAAAACTTCACTCTCCATCTTAAAGTACTCAAACCCTATGGACTCAATAGCACAAGAACTGATAAGTGAGACACGAGAAGGTACCTCATCTTTTAAAAACATCTCTAGTGAATCTATCTTTCTATGTAGCTCAACTACGAGTTCTAAAAGTATAGGGTCTGTCTCTCTTGTATCGCCTTTTGCTTTTGCAAGTTTTAACCATTGGCTAATTGGATCTTCATCAGACTCACTTAACTGTTGGTACTCCCTCTCATAAACTTCTTTGTCTATATCTGCTTCACTAAAACAGATACTAATGGGGGCTTGAACTAAACGTGGAGTACTCATGAAACAATCCTATCTAAAATAATTAAAGCAAAAAATGCAACACCTAAGTAGCCATTTACAGTAAAAAAAGCACGATTTATTTGTGTAAAGTCACGACGCACGAGCTCTTGCTCAAATGCCAAGACTAAAGCACTCCCAAACGCAGCGAAATATGCGATATAGCCTAGATTAGCCTCATAAACGAAAAGTGCCCAAAATAAAATTGTAAGTGTATGAAAAATCGCTGAGATTAAAAGTGTAGTCTCTGCTCCATATTTTGAGGGAATAGAATGCAGACCTTTTTCTTTGTCAAATGCCATATCTTGTAAAGAGTAGAGTAAATCAAATCCCGCCACCCAAAAAACAACACCAAGGCTCAAAAGCATAGACCACAAAGGGATAGTAGCACTTACTGCTACAACACCTGCGATAGGAGCAAGACCTAGTGAAATCCCTAAAATGATATGTGCCATTGACGAGAAACGCTTAAAGTAAGAGTATGAGCCTAATACAAAAAGTATAGGGAGAGAAAGTTTCAGGGCTAAAGGGTTTATCATGTATGCCACAGCTACAAAAATCACTGCGTTTACTAGAATGAAAAGTAAAATGCTAAAAGAGTCTAGCCGTCCATCTACATTTGGTCGAGAAGCTGTTCTTGGGTTTTGTGCATCTATGTCACGATCAGCATATCGGTTCACACCCATAGCAAAGTTTCTAGCACTAAGAGCGGCTAAAATACCCATAAACAAAAGCCAAAAACCAAACCAACCATCAGCTGCTACAACCATAGCTATAAAGATAAAAGGAAGAGAAAAGATAG
The DNA here is from genome assembly GCF_029215975.1 of Sulfurimonas sp. SAG-AH-194-C20. GTDB lineage: Bacteria > Campylobacterota > Campylobacteria > Campylobacterales > Sulfurimonadaceae > Sulfurimonas. The sequence continues at coordinate 76,249 of NZ_JAEMVD010000002.1, read as the reverse complement.
AGTGTTCAAACATTACTAACTCATTAAAATCTTTCGCTTTTTGTATAACTCTTTGCAAGATATTTCCCTTTTACATAATTATTAGTTATTTTATCTAAAAGAGCTTTAAAATGATATAATTTCAGCATGAATCAACTTGCAATCATTGGACCAACTGCATCAGGGAAGAGTGACTTAGCCATAAAAATCGCACTCAAGACTAATGCTTACATACTCTCCATAGACTCACTTAGCATCTACAAAGAGATAGACATAGTCTCAGCCAAACCTTCAAAAGAAGAGCTTTCTAAAGTAAAGCACTTTGGCATAAATGTTTTAAGTCCTGATGAGTACTTTAGTGTAGATATTTTTATATCTTTGTATAAAGAGGTTGTTAAAAATTGTAAAGAAAATGCCAAGAACCTTGTCATAGTTGGTGGAACATCTTTTTATCTTAAGTCTTTAATGCAAGGACTCTCAACTCTTCCCTCTATTTCTCAAGAGATTAAAACCAGAGTAAATGAACAACTCAAAAATTTAACTGAGTGTTATGAGCTACTCTCTCGTAATGATGCTGAGTATATGAAAAACATAGATAAAAATGATGCTTATAGAATAGAAAAAGCTTTACTAATCTATGAAGCTTCAGGTTTAACACCTTCTCAGTGGTTTAGTAAAAATCCACCAAAACCAATCATCGAGAAAATGCCTATCTATAACATAGAAGTATCACGAGAGACTATTCGTGAGCGCATTAAAAAACGTACAACTGCGATGCTTGAGATGGGTTTAATAGATGAAGTTTGTGTTTTAGAGCAGAAGTACTCGCGTTTACCACACTCTATGAGTAGTATCGGAATAGTAGAAGTTTTAGAGTTTTTAGATGCAAAAGTAGAAAAAGAGGAGATGTGCGAGTTAATATCTATTCACACCGCACAACTCGCAAAACGCCAGCAAACTTTTAATAAAACACAGTTTGATGGACTTATATCCGCTCCTCTAGAGGAACTCGAAGAGATTATCCTCTCCCCGTAACCTCTAGTAAGTGGTAACCAAACTGAGTTTTAACTGGTCCATAAACTACACCAACATCACCGTTAAACACGACTTTATCAAACTCAGGAACCATTTGTCCTGGACTAAACTTACCTAAGTCTCCACCCTGCGCTGATGAAGGACAATTTGAGTTTGTTTTTGCTGCATCTGAGAAATCAATTCCACCTGCTATCTCTTCTTTTAATTGTGAACATTTTTCTTCATCTTCTACTAGTATATGTCTTGCTGTTGCCCATGCCATTTTGCATCCTTAAATTTTAATTTTGCAATTATACACCATTGTAAATATAAACTATCTTGTGTATCATTTCATAACAATAAAAAAAGGATACGATAATGATGAAAATTATTACAGCGATAACACTTGCTCTACTTTTTGTAGCTTGTGGTTCTAAAGAAGAAAGTACTCAAAATGTTGAGGCTAAACTTGTAATTGGTAAAAGTCTTAATGGCTTAACTCTTCAAGATCAGTTTGAAAAAGTACATACACTTAAAAGTACTACTGCTACAGTTGTTTTCGCTTTTGATAAAGAGTCTGCACACACTTGTAATGACTACTTTGAGACTAAAGAAGCAACTTACCTTTCAGACAACAACACAGAGTTTATAGCAGATGTAAGTGCTGCACCTTCAATCATCAAAAGCCTTTTTATCCTTCCTGGACTTAAAGACTTTAAACATACTGTTTTACTTTTAAATGAAAAAGCAGTTGCTGCTCCATTTAGAAAAGATATGGATGTTGAGAAAATCATCGCTCTTTCTGTAGAAGATGGTAAAATTACTAAAATTACAGCTATCTCTACTCAAAAAGAACTTATAGCACTTATCGAAGCTAAATAGTCACTCCACTTAAAACACGGTAATGCACCGTGTTTACTCTCAAAAAAAAGCTCTAGTAACTTCAAGGAACTTCATGATAGAACCATACACATTAGGCCTTTTTGCACAATTTATTTTAGCTATTTCTATACTTCCCTACTCTATAAGTATCTTCCGAGGCACTGTCAAGCCTAATCGTATTTCATGGTTTATCTGGAGTATTATCGGTTTTGCATTTTGGCTGATTACACCTGAGACTGCTGATGAAGTTACTAAAATGCTCACCCTGATATTTATGATAAATCCAAGTATCATCTTTATTCTTACTCTCTTTAAAGGAGAGAGTCAAAAAGTAGATACCTTAGAGATATTTTCTCTTGTTGGAGGATTGTCTGCTATCGTGATTTGGTATTTTTTTAAAGATGATTCAGGAATAGTACCAATAAGCATCGCCATACTAGCTGACTTTTGTGCACTTTTTCCGACCCTGCGTTTTGTATTTGCAAGTCCTGAGGAAGAGAAACCACTCGCATGGATATTCTTTTTTACAGGTTCTTTTATCGCTATTTTTGCTATTACAGATCATAGTTTAGAGAGTATGTTGCTCCCTGTTTACATGACTTTTGGATCCTTTCTAATTGTCTTTCCCTTAGTTAAGCATAGGCTTAAAATGAAGATAGCATTTAGAGAATGGATTATATAGGCTCTTTTAAAAGAGTGTTCCTTGCCTAGGTGTTATTACATTAGATTCACTAATGCAATCTACCCCATTATTTTTAACACTATTGACTAGTTCTCCTACTCTAAAGTGGTTTATTTTTTCACTTGAAAGTGGGGTAAATAGTTGGTTTAGCTCTCTATAAGTACTATTATCATTAAGCCATAATTCCCAGTCATTATTTTTTAGTATAACAGGCATACGGTCATGCAGAATTGCTATTTTTTCATTTGGCTGTGTTGTAAGTATTGCACAAGTTAATATAGTTTTTTTAAGAGCATTGTCATACCAAGACTCATAGATACCTGCAAATACAAAATAATCCCCGTCGCTTGAAACGATAAAATGAGCTTGACTCTTTTTACTTACCTTATCTTTTGTCCATTCAAAGTAACCATTGAGTGGGACTAAACATCTTCTTTGTTTATATGCTTCTTTAAAACTACTCTTCTCAAACACACTTTCACTTCTTGCATTTATCTGCATACTTGAACGAGAGGAAGCCCAAGAGGGAATGAGACCAAAATGTGCATAAGTATAGATATTTGTGTTTGTATATATTGCTATGTTTAATGTAGGGGCAATGTTATATTGTTTCTTTATACTGCCAATAGTATCTCTGAAATCCCCAAGTTTAGTAAAAATATCGAACTTAAAAGCTTCATCATCAAACATACAGAGTCGACCGGGCATTTACATTTTCCTCTTAAAGTTCTAAAAGAACAGTATCACGTCTTGTTGCTTCAAACTTTCGACACCCACTCTCAAACGCAGCTCCCTCACCTACTAAGATACACTTGTGTTTAGCCCGAGTGATGGCTGTGTAAATTAGCTTAGTATTATGCATGATAAAGTGAGTAAAAGTCATAGGTATAACTACTATGTCATACTCCATTCCTTGAACTTTATGGATAGTTAAAGCATAAGAAAGCATAAGGTGGCTTTTAAGCTCTTCATACTCATACACTACCACCACATCTTCGTTTGGAAAGAAAACGAACAGTTGTTCATCATCCTCTTCTATCTTAAAAAGAAGTCCACTCATACCGTTAAAGATACGTCTTTGGTTGGAGTCTTCACCCATTTTAAAACCATCCCCACTCCATGAGGTCATGTTCTCATTTTTAGTGTGCACCACCTTATCCATAAGGCGAAACTCTAAACCACTGCGTTTAACACATTTTTTAGGATTAGGATTAAAGTACTCTTGTAAAACCTTGTTAAGATTTGTACTTCCAAGTATGCCACCTTTCATCGGTGTTATAACTTGAAAGTAATTGAGGTACTCTTTTATCTGTTTGTTTTGTAGTCTGTATCTCGCTTTTTTGAGTGAGTCTAAAACACGGTGAACTATCTCTACTATTATCTGTTGAGAGTTCTCATCTCTAAGGTTTTTAAGCTCATCTGTTGAGAGTTGATTCTTTAGTGCATAGTAGTTCGCGATAGTGATGTCCACAAACTCAAAATCCTCATAACTAGCTCTATACTGAGGTACTACACCCTTACGAATATCATTCGCTATAAGAGTTATAGCTTGGTCTTCGCTCTGTCTATATATCTGAGTTAGTTTCACAGTAGGTGCAAGTTCAAGAGTAAGCACATCGCTTAAAACATTTCCTGCACCAATGGGAGGAAGTTGTGCATCATCTCCAACTATAATGACGATAGCCTTACGAGAGATTTTTCCCATAAGTCTTGCAAAAAGTGAAGAGTTAATCATGGAAGCTTCATCAATAAGCACTACACTATAAGGAAATTTATCACTATTTTCATGCTTTATAAGAAGAGATTGTATAGTTGCAGACTCATATCCTGTAGTATCACTTATGCGTTGAGAGGCAATGCCACTTAAAGCACAGGTCATTATCTCTTTTTTATCATGCTTTGTGTTTATGAGTTCAAGAATAGTTTTACTTGTAGTACTTTTACCAGTTCCCGCGTAACCCACTAAAAAGAGAAGCATTGCTCCCTCATTTATCTTTACAACTGCCTCTTTTTGCTGTTCGCCTAGTTTAAGCGAAGAGTCTTTTAAAAACTCATCTATATTTTTAACAAATCCACCACTACTAAGTTTAGTTCGCATCTTGAACTCATCATATAAGTACTTTTCTGCATCATAAAGTCGAGCAGGTGAAACTCTATCATTTTTCATAATGACGATGCTTCCCTCACCTACTCTCTCAACTAAAGCGGCCTCATAAAGATTGTGTTTATGAGTAAACATAAGCAGTTCATCTAAGCCACTAAAAAGCACTTCTTTAGCTATGCAGGAGTTCCCCTGAGCTTCACAGTAGTTAAGTAGGACATAATCCATAGCCGAGCTAATGCGCCCTTCATCTTCTCTATCTATCCCCATTTTAAGAGCGAGTTCATCTGCTCGCTTAAAACCGATGGAGTTTATATGTGTAAGTATGTAAGGATTGTCTTTTATCTTTGTGCAGGGTTCATCTACATCTTTCATAGCAGTTGCTATTGTAGTAAGGAGTGCTGGAGAGACATCAAAAGGAGAGAGAAATTCTCCTAAACGCCGCATTGAACGAAACTGTTTCCAAGAGGCTTGAATCTTTTTAAGACGTTTTTCTTTTATGCCCTTAAACTCTAAAAGCCTCTCTATATCATTATCAAGTATCTCAACTAAACCATCTTGCCCAAACATCTGTATAAGTTCTGCTGTTAGTTTTTTTGTGAAACCTTTGATAATTTTGTTTAAAAAGAAAAAAAGTTCGTTTTGGTTGACTTTGAGAGTCTCAAACTTAAAAGTTTTTCCATACTTTTTATGATCTTCCCAAAATCCGGTGAGGGTAATAGCCGAGCCTTTTATACTCTCAATATCACTCTCATAGTAAGTCCCACTAATCTTTTCACCAGACTTAAGAGCCGCGATAATAAAGCCCTCATCTTCAAAAAGGATTCTATCTATTTGACCGATTAGAGTTGTAGCCAAATCTATTTTCCTTTTTCTTTTTAAACAAAATATGCTATAATTTTATTCAGTTGGGACAGTTAGAGAGCTGGAACTCTCTAAAAGCTTTTTGAAATGTGAAATTTCTAAACAAGATTTCTGAATATAACCTTAGTTCTAAAAGAACTATGATTATAACAATCATGAGGGTGAATCTCATTGTTACTCCTTTATTAAAGGCTAACCCTGTCCCACCTTACTCCTCACAATAAAATTTAACACTCATAACCGCCAACCGATACGACAATTATAATACTTTTTCAAATTACCACTTATATATATGACAAAATGCCATACTATTAGGCTATTTCGTAACTATCGCGTAAGTAATATTTAAAATCTCTTTATGACTCTTAATAAATTTATTTAAGTCTTTAAGTTTTAAGTTCTTGATTTTTTCTAACTCTGCTGTAGAGTGACCGGCTTCAAAGCCTTTGTAATAGTCCATAAATGTTCTACTTAAACGCTGACTCATAGTCTCAACTCTTAATGGTTCACTTCCAAGAATAAACTTCTTTGTCTGTTCTAACTCTTCTTTTGTGACACCATTTTTTACAAAGTCGTTTATAACTTCACTGACTGTTTTTTTAGCTTCTTCCATAGAGTCTAGTTTTGTTTGAAGGTAACCTGACATATATGAACTTGATTTACTCATATGAACACGAGCATAAGCAGAGTAAGCAAGTCCTCGCTTCACACGAATCTCTTCCATTAAACGCGAGCCAAAACCACCTGTACCTAAGATAAAAGTAGCAACTCGAGCTTTATAGTACTCTTCGTCATTCACTCTCATGTTATAAGGAGTTCCAAAATAAATATATGCTTGTTCTGTTTCACGTTTAAGCACAGATTTTTTTACACTTTTGCTTACTGTAAAATGTGCAACATCTTCTGATTTACCTACTTCTAGTGATGATAAAACAGTTTGCATATTTTTCTTTACCTCTTCTAAAGAGATGTCTCCACCCACAACAACGATGGCACGTGAAAGCACTAAATGCTCTTTAACGAACTTCTTAACATCTGTCACACGGATGGACTTAACACTCTCTTGAGTACCAGTTGAAGGAGTAGCTAAAACACTCCCCTCAAACATAAGCTTTTTAAGCTCAGCCCCGGCAATGTAGTCAAAGTCATTCTCTTTTCTACTTAAACTTCCAAGTGTCATAGTTTTTATTTTACTCATCGCTTCTTTAGAGTAGTTAGGATCTTTTAAAAGTGAGTCTAAATACTTTAAAGAGTTTGCATACTCATCTTTTAATGAACTAACTTCCATAACAAAAGTTTCACTTCCAGCATTTGCCGAGATATGAATTGCTTTTGACTCTAGGGCTTCGGCAAAAGTATTTGAGCCAAGTTTTGCTGTTCCCTCGTTAAAAACTTTAGCACTAAACTTAGCAATACCCGCTTTTTTAATGTCTGTTATGCTTCCACTATTTGTAAAAACCACTTGAGTTGTTACTATTGGAAGTCTATTATCCTCTTCATATATTAGAGGTACATTTACACCGTTTATCTCGATTGAGTCTATTGTTGTTGCCATTAAAATTTGTCCTAGTACTAAAAGTGTTAAAAATATTTTCATTTATGATGCTTCGAAGATTTTTAAAGTCTCATATGCTGTGTTTCGCACCGCTGGTATCTCATCTATATCACGGATAAGCTGTACCATCTCCTCTTTTGCCATTGCATAAGCCGCACCTGCTGAACTTACTACATTTTCTTCCATCATAGTTGAGCCTAAGTCATTCGCACCAAAACGCAGTGCCATTTGACCAATATATGGTCCTTGTGTTACCCATGAACTCTGGATATTTGGTACATTATCAAGGTAGAGTCTTGCAACTGCTAGTAAACGCAGGTAGCGATTTGAAGATGGTTTTTCCATATCTGGAATGAGTTTAAGGAGTTCAGTGTTTTTACCCTGAAAACTCCACATGATAAACGCACGAAAACCACCTGTTTCATCTTGTAAGTTACGTACCATCTCAAAGTGATCAACTATATCTTCATCACTCTCAACCGTTCCATACATCATAGTAGCTGTACTCATTATGTCTAGCTTATGTGCTTCACGATGCACACCAACCCAAACTTTAGCATCTATCTTTTTAGGAGCAATGATATCTCGAACTTTATCTGAGAGTATCTCAGCACCAGCACCAGGAATAGAAGCTAAACCTTTCACTTTTAAACGCGAAAGTACTTCTTGGATTGTAATACGAGAAACTTTAGCGATAAAATCAAGCTCAATAGAACTAAACCCATGAATAGTTATACTTGGATACTTAGTATGAATATGCTCAACTAAATCCTCATACCACTCTATCTTTAGTTTAGGATGTACACCACCTTGAAAAAGAATCTGTGTTCCACCGATTTCTAAGAGTTCATCTATCTTTTTATCTATCTCATCGAAAGTAAGCACATAAGCATCTGCATCTTTTTCATGTCTATAAAAAGCACAAAACTTGCAATCAACCCAACAGATATTTGTATAGTTAATATTTCTATCTATTACAAAAGTTGTAATTCCTTTAGGATGTAACTCTTTTTTTCGTGCCGATGCTAATCGTCCAAGCTCTTTTAAGTCAGCATTTTTGATTAAGTCTAATGCTTCTTCTTTTGTTAATCTTTTGAACATTGTCCCGCTTTACTCACAAACATTGCCATTGCTTTGTTTATCTTTTTTTCTTTTTTTGGTGCATTAAGTATATGCTTAGATGCTAACCAAGAGCCATCTCTGTATGCCATTTTCACTTTGCCATCTGTATCTTTATAAACAAGTATTCTAAGTGGTAAGTCAAGTCCAACAGTCATATCTTGTTGCATCAAAGCAGTTCCAAGTTTTGGGTTTCCAAAAACTATCATCTTTGACTCATTAAGCTTCATATCAACCATTTTTGCATTACCACTGTGGTTAATTATTGCAAATACACTTAAGCCTTTGGAGCTTACAATATTTTTGATATTATTTGCTGTTGTACTAACATCAGTACACGACTCTTTTACTATAATGTCATTTGCAGTAAGACTTAAAACTATTGTTAATAGTAGTGCGATTTTTTTCATAATTATTTCCATCCTCTGTTTCTTGGGTTAATCAGTTTTTTCTTAATGAAAAGAGTATATACAAGATAGATAAACACTAGTAAAACAAATATTCCTATGACAATCTGTGTAGCTGCACCAATATTTAAAATTTTATTTAAAATATTTTTATGTTCTTTGTTATCTATCTCTATCTCCGCCATCTCGGCTATGTGTGTCATAGCACTAACCGCTAAATTTCCCTCTGGTATATCTATATGACAAGAGAGACAAACACCGCGACGGTCAAGTTTTGCTCTTTGCTCTTTGTCTAGTGCTTGTGAAAGCTTAAAGTGATGTCCTACTGTCATAAGCTGAGTACCATTTTCATCTACAAACTGTGAGTAATCATGTTTGAGATTTGGAATCCCTGGTATCTGCTCATCTGTTTTTCTTGGTAGAATTTTTCTATCTGGACTCATCAAATCTATAATAGTTGTTTTAGACCAGTCTGCGTTGAGTTTTCCACCGCCGACACCAAGTCCTAAAGCCTTATCTGAGACATGACAAGACTCACAGTTACGTGCCTCTTTAGAAATGGTATGAGGCTGAACAGGTGACATATCTATAGCATTTTGTCCCTCTTCTCCAGCTCCTTCTACATTTTTCACTTTAAATATATGGTTTTGAAGCAGTGCTTTTCCATCTTCACCAATAACCGTAATGGTTGTTTGACATCCAGGTATAACAGGAGTTATACGACCCTCACCATTTTGAGCTAATGCAGGGTCTTCCCAACGTAAATATGAACGAGTTTCAGTCACTTTTCCCGGTATAAGATATTTTTTTAAGTCTCGCATGCCACCAGTAGTTCCGTGAATATCTTGATCGTGAGAAGCTTTTAAATAATCGACATTTGTTTTTCCACCACTATAGTCTATCTTTACATGACAACCATAGCATTGAGGTGCCCAAGTAGCATGACAAGTGTAACACTCCAACTCTTCGGTGTGTGCAGTCACAACATCCATAGCAATCAGTGCTTTTTTAGAGAGTCTTTTTTCTTCTTTTAAAAGCTTTAGTGGTTTAAGTTCTATATCTTTTCCACTAGCCAAGTGCATTATGATTTTGTTGCCCTTTTTAACAGCTTTAGGAAGTGGATTTCCGCGTGCTGTTAAGATATATCCATCACCCTTATCAGCAGGAACATAACCTTGTTTTAGATACTCAGCTAAGTCCCCAGTAACACCACGAGCTTTACCTTGACTTCTCTCTTTAGAAAACTCATCAGAGTAACCAATAGGTAACTCCCAAGGATATGCTTTGGTAGTTCCGTGACAATCTTGACACTCTATCTCAACAGCTGCTAAATTTGCTCCACCTAAAAAACCATCACCATGCAAGTCATTTGAAGTGTGGCAATCTTGACACAACATCCCTTTTTGATAGTGAATATCTTCTTTCATGTGTAAGTAGCGTTTAGTATGCAGTTTTGGCTGTCCGTTTCCATCTTTATCAAAAGTAGCGTTATATGAAGTCTCCATAAGCCCTTGGTAAGAGACACCTATGCGTTTACCACGGTTATGGCAGGTTGAGCATGTCTCAACAGGAACACCCGAGTATTTCACATCATGGATATTTACTTTAACCTTGCGAGAAGACTGTATCTGATGAGAGAGCATATGTCCTGGGGATTTTTTATCTATAGACTGATCATTTCCCTCATAAAAACCTTCATTTGAGTAAGGTACATGACAGGATGCACATCCTATTCCTCTAAAGTCACCACGTTTTGAGCGACCTTTACTTCCTGTATGACAACGCAAACACTCTTGGCGAAGATATGTAAAAACAGCTAAAGATGGATCAGCAGTTACTTCTTTTAGTGTTGGAGCTTTTGGAAGTTCTTGCATCTTCGCTGGAAAAGCTTGAGGTTCCATCTTTGCGAGTTTTTCCATGTACTCGCGATAAGTTTTAGTTCCCGAACGAGACATTGGATCACGAGGATTATGTGTTTTGTAGTTACCATTTATGTGTTTATAACCCTCTTTGGCACCAAAAGACCACATCGCCCCTTGGATTTTTCCTTGTTCTGTCATCATTAAAGAGTTCATCTGATTTTTTACTTGAACTGGATGACAAACACCACAAGTGTTCTCGTTTATCCAAGAACTTGCAGGTGCAGGATAGTACTCTTTTGGTCCAGCATGACTTTTAAAGTACTCTATCGTACCTTTGTGTGCCTTACTTTTATGTCTTGTAGCAGGATTTCCGCCATGACAGATAATACAACTATTTTCAGCATAACCAGCCTCTTTTGCTTTAGTGGCAATCGCTTTACTCATTTTAGAGCTCTCTTCACGAATATGCTCAATACCACTATGACAATTTAGACAGTTATTTTTTTTCGTATAATCAATCTCAGCAGAAAGTGAAACTGTAAAAAAGAGTGCTAAAAATAGTAACTTTTGCATTAAATTACTTAGACTTGCTAATAGCGTCTAATACACCATTTATAAACTTAGGTGACTGCTCTGTTCCAAAAGCTTTGGTGATTTCTACCGCTTCATTGATAACCACAGCAGAATCTAAATCGCCAAAAAGTATCTCAAAAGCTGCTAAACGTAGAGTCGCACGCTCGATGCTTCCAAGTCTTTGGAAATCCCAGTCTTTAAGATTCTCAATGATTTTTGCATCACAAGCATCAAGATTACTCATAACACCACTGTATAAATCAAGTGCAAAATCTTTTTGTTTGTTACGGATTTTCTTCTCTTCGAGTATTTCATCTGTATGCTCAGCTGTGTTACCATTTCCTAAATCAAAGGCATATAAAAGGCTTACAACAGCCATACGAGCGTGATGTCTAGTTGCCATTATAGTTCCTCATATAGGTTTAACATCTCTATAACCGTAGTCATCGCTTCAAAACCTTTGTTTCCAGCTTTTGTCCCAGCACGTTCTATGGCTTGCTCGATAGTGTCGGTTGTAAGAAGTCCAAAACTTACTGGTTTTTGGTACTTAAGGCTCATAGTCGCGATACCCTTAGTAGCCTCTGCTGAGATGTAGTCAAAGTGAGGAGTTGCCCCACGGATAACAGCACCTAAAGCACAAACAGCGTCATACTTTCCACTTGATAGTAGTTGATCAACTATCATAGGAAGTTCAAATGCACCTGGAACGATAACCTGAGTTATGTCTTCTTCATTTCCACCATGACGATCAAATGCATCAGTTGCACCCTCAACTAGTCTATCTACTATAAAATGGTTCCATCTTGTACTTACTATTGCAATCTTCTTTCCATTAAGTACTCTTAATTTACCTTCAATTAACTTCATCTATTTTTCCTTATATCTCTTGAATTTTTTGTATTTTTTGTATTAGTTTTTCTAAGTCTTGCAATTTTAACATATTTGGTCCATCACTCAAAGCTACACTTGGGTCAAAGTGTGTCTCAAAAAAGAAACCATCCACACCAATGGCTGCTGCTGCCTTAGCAAGATGAGGAACCATCGAGCTGTCTCCACCCGTTTTTCCATTCTCTGCTGTTGGCATCTGGACTGAGTGTGTTGCATCAAATATAACTGGTGCAAACTCTCGCATGATGACAAGGTTTCTCATATCTACAACCATATTTCCATAACCAAAACTATTTCCGCGTTCACACAGATAGACTCCATGTTTGAGTGCGTTTGCATAAGTTGGCTCACTACACCCACGAGTTTGTAGTACCTTTAGAAGTGGGTACTTCATCGCATCAGCGGAGAGAAACTGCCCTTTTTTAATATTTATCTCACAAGATGTTTTTGCACAAGCTACAAGCAAGTCTGTTTGACGACACAAAAATGCAGGAATTTGTAGCATATCTACCACTTCTGCGACTGCGTTTACCTGAGTAGATTCATGAACATCGGTTACTATTTTATAGCCAAAGTCATCTTTTACTTTTTGGAGTATTCTCAAACCCTCTTCCATACCAAGTCCACGAAAAGACTCTAAGGAGGTACGGTTTGCTTTGTCAAAACTCGCTTTAAAGTAGAAGTCTATTGTCTCATCATTATGATACCGTTCTAACTCTTTAGCAATTTTAAAGATATTCTCTTCACTCTCGATTACACAAGGTCCTGATAAAAGCTTCATATTTTCTTCTTAGTTTAAAATTTTTGTTAAGCTTATTATAGCTTATTTTACTTTTGCTGCCACATATTCAAAGATAAAGGCACTATACAGTTTTTATTTAATTTTAACAATATAACTAGAAAAATCATTCTTATCTAAAAGTTTGACAAGTTTATCAAAGTTATAACTGCTCTCATCGAGTTGCGAGTCCCCAATATTTTCAAATTCTTGAAGATTTAAACTTTTTTGTGAATATATTGCAACATAAAGTTCTTTAACAGTCTTTCTATAGGGATTAGAAACTTTAAATACATCTTCGTCTTTTATATCTGGATATTTAAAATCACCTCTAGAAGGAATGTTATCAAGAAGAACACCTACTTTTCCATTATGTTCAACATAAACGATAGAAATAAATCCAGGTTTTTTATGCTGTATATTAAAGTACATTTCATCCTGTTCTTTATAGACTTTTTTATTTGCACTCAGATAAATAATTTCATTATGCTCACTTGAAAAAAGTTTATAAAACTCTTTTTGGTTCAGAGGAATAATTGATTTTTTATACTTTATTTGCCATAGATTATCTTGCCTAATAAGTGAATAGTTTAGATTGCACTCCATCTCTTTATTTAAAGAAGAAAAGAGTGCTGTATTTTTAAGATATTTATTTTGTACTTCATTTTTACTAACTATCCCTATTAGTTTAGCAAACTTTACACTAAAAGGGGTATTATCATATTGAGCAGCGATATACCAAAGATTTCCTTCTTGTTTTATCTTAATAAACTCTATTCCACTAAGTTGTGCTTGAGAACTAGTTCTGAGTTTTGCATATGAACTATTACTAGCAATTCCATTGACATCACTTGAGGAAATTGCCATATCTGAGTTTATTTCAACTGAGAGAAAATTTGTTATATCAGACATTGCACTCTGTTTGGCTTCTTTAAGTGAAACACCAACACCATACCCAATAACTATACTTTTTTCATGTTCTATTTTGAACATCCAGTTTGGAGAAGCATAACCTAAAAATGGTACTAACAGCCAAATTAAAAATATATTTTTCATATTTAATAAAACTTTTGAGATGTATTTCCATATTTCTGTGGAATTTGTTTATAGCCAAGTCCTTTCATCAGAGATGAACGCTTCACTCTTGACTGAATCTCTGGATAGATTTCACTAATATTACTTTTACCTTTTGATAATTCATCTATGAGATAGTACGTGAACATTCTTTGCTGTTTAGACTCAAAATCATTTGCAAAGTCTGTTGACTTTCCAGCTGTAAGAACAGTGAGTTTGCTACTGGTAACTTTAACTTTTTTACTTTTAAGGACAGGAGCTACACCTTTATAAAGAAGTGATCCATCATCATCTTTACCACTAAAACAAGTATCCATAATTACAAATACTTTTTTAACATCCAATTTGGCCAGTTTTGCATAAATTTTATCGAGTCTAAGGTTTGGTTCTAGATGAATAGTATCTGCATTCATATCATATGGAAGAATATATGTTGCTCCATCTTTACCGGGAACACCATGTCCTGCAAAATAAATATAGAGATTTCCTCTACTATCTGAGAGTTCCTTTATAAGCTCCATTTTAGCTTTTAGTTGCCCTGAAGTTGCTTGCTCATTTGTTAGTGTAATTATGTTTTCTTTTGGCACACCCATAGTTGTCTTTGCTAACTCAGCAAATGCAAGAGCTGATTTATCTGCATATGCAACATCAGGATTTTCTTGGTACTTATTTATACCGATTGCAAGAACAAATGAATCTGGCTGCGATATATTTGTTTTGGTAAAATTATATGGAAGTTTTGTATTAATTATTGGGTTTTGCACCTGAGTAAGCGCAACTGGTAGACTTGAATAAGGCATCCCTATACCACCTAAAACTCCATTAGTAAATTGTATTGTTTGTGTGCCATGTTTTGTATTCCAGTACTTCCAACTATTTTGTGTCAGAGAAGGTGTTCTATGAAATGGGGGATAACCTCGGGCAAAGATAACTTGATCTTTTGTCATATTATTTGTAAGGTTTCCTCTTATTATATTTATTTGCATTTCTTTAGTGTATACATTAAGCTGTACTGGTGTTCTTGAAAAAGTTCTTGCTAATGTTGCAGATGTGTCAACACGAGAGTGATTTTGCATAATATAATAAGTCTTTTTTTTGCCGTTATATTCAAAAACTATCGCCTTATTATTTGCCGCGATAACTCTAACAGAGCTATTAATAGGAATTAATGTTCCTATTTTATAATTTGTACCATATATCCTGTCTTTCTCTTCCCACATAGGGACAATAGTATAAAGTAAATCACGATTATGTATCATACTTTTCTGATCGGGTGAGAGTTTGGCACTACCACAAGCAGTGATAAAAAGTGTCAAAAGAATTAGGGTTATGAGTGATTTTTTCATTGTTTTCCTTATAAAGCTTATTATAGCTTATTTTGCTTTTGCTACCATTATGCCAGCGAAAACTATAAGAAAAATACCAAAATTTGTACTGACAGAGGGGAAGGAATCACCCAATATCATACCCACTATAATAGAAAACAAAATGTTACTATAACTTACAGCTCCAATGATACCAGCCTTAGTTTCTCCATAAGCCTTAGTCATTAACACTTGAGAAATTGTTGCAAAGATTCCCATTGCTGTTAAATAAAACCATATTATTCCCTTTGGCAGGATGAAATCACTTAGTAAAAAGTCAAGTTCTGGAGCATTGAAGTAAGGATAAATGAGAAATAGAATTATTGGTCCAACTGTTCCACTTAACATAAAGGAAAGCACTATTGCCCTTGTATCATAATAGTTTTTCAACTCGCGCACAGAAGTATATGCAAGTGCTGCCCCCACTCCTGAGAATATCCCTAATAAATCATATTTACTCAAACCAAGAGAACTCGGTTGTGTGATAAATACGATACCAATAAATCCTACAGAAATAGCTACCCAAGTCTTATAATTCAACTTCTCTTGTAAAAAAACAAAGGCAAATACAGCTGTAAATATAGGGCTTGTTTTTGAGTAAGTCATTGCATCTCCAAGTGATATATGGGCAATATTGTAAAAAAAAGCAAGGAGCGCTAAAAATCCTATAAAACCTCTAAAAAAAAGTAAAAAAGGTTTACCACCTTTATGTGTCATCGGATTTTTCAAAATCGCAAAACCTATGATGACAACACCTGCTAAATTTCTAAAAAACACTACTTCTAAAGAGGAGACACTCTCGCTAGCTAGTTTAGCAAAAGCACCCATAATAGCAAAGGTAAAAGAGGCGACAAGCATATACTTAACACCCTTATTCATATTTTCGAAGTAATTACGACTCGGCATTTAGTGCCTCCCTGCATTGAACTGTTGGTTCTTATACGACTCGGCATTTAGTGCCTCCCTGCATTGAACTGTTGGTTCTTAATAAATGTAATTATACCCATCTATTAACTTCTCTTCTTTATAATAAACAAAATCAAAAGGATATTTATGTTCAACCTCATCGTTCTTGCAGTCATCGGCTATATTTTATACTCTGTATTTAAAAGTTACTCAAAGTATGAAAACTACTCAAAAAAAGCTTTTGAAAATTTCTCTGTCTCTCATGAGTCATTAAAAAATAGCGAACTAGGACTCTTTGTAGCCCTTGTAGCTAAAGTTGCTAAAGCAGATGGGAGAGTTGATGCTCTTGAAGCACAACTTATCGGCATAATGTTTGATGACATCTCAGCAGTTTTTCCCCAACCTGAGAAGACAAAACAGATACTCAAAGATATATTTAACCAAGAAAAAGATAGAAGTGATGATACACAAGACATCGCACATCGCTTAGCAAGTGCTATCAAACGCGACCGAGCAAAACTCCAACAGTTTATGGGCTTTTTAATTCAACTCGCGTTTATAGACGGTGAGTGTTCAAGCGAGGAAGAAGATGCTTTACAAACAATAGCAGAGGCTTTAGAGTTTAATCCTGATGCTTATCATGCTATCTTTGATCAGTTTGAGCAGATGATGAAAAATGTATCTCCAAAAGCAAATATTGAAGATGCATATAAAATATTAGGTGTAAATAAAGCTGATGACATAAAAGTTGTCAAAAAAGCTTATAGAAAACTAGTAAGACAATACCATCCAGACATCATCGCTTCTCAAGGTAAAGATGAGGCTTATATGCAAGAGGCTACAAGAAAGACTCAGGAGATAAATCAAGCTTATGAAATGATTCAAGAGACTAAGCTTAAAGATTCTAAAAGCTAATTCTTTGTAGAGTTAGTGCATGAAACAATATAACTTACTAACATTTGATAATTCTCAACTCTATCATCAAGAGTTATCCTCTGAGCTTCAGTGCTTGGATATAAACATAATATATACAATTACAAAAGAAGAAGCACTAGAGTATCTTATGGATAATCATGCTGACCTTATTCTTATTTATATAAGCCTTGATAGCATAGAAATATTAGAACTCTTAGAGAATCTTCATAACGATATAGAAAGTAGCGGTACTCCCGTTATTCTTATCTCTCACCTTGAAGATTATGACCATCTTTCAAGCACTCTAAAAGAGCATAATATCATCTCTCTTTTTACCTATAAAAGCTACCTCCATCAACTCAAAAACCTTCTAGTTTATCTACAAAATGTTGATCGTACACAAAAAACTTTAACAAATGAGCTCAGCGAGAGTGAGTTGCGTAATGTTATTGACCCTCTCACTGGTGCTTACAATCGGTATGGGGCAGAAGATAAGTTTTATCAACTTACATCGAGGGTAAAAGCATATAGTGAACCTTTTTCATTGATTATGCTTGATATCGATTACTTTAAAAAAGTCAATGACACTTACGGTCACGATGTTGGTGATGATGTTCTTATTGAGATTTCCAAGCTAACTCAAAACTCTATTCGAGATAATGATTCCTTCATTCGCTTTGGTGGTGAAGAATTTTTTATTTTTATCGCTGCTGCAAACTTAGAAGTTGCTATATATATTGCAGAAAAATTGCAAAAACTTATCAAAAGCACTCCTTTTACAAACAAAGAGCTCGCTATAACTGCTAGTTTTGGAGTTACAGAGTATGTTCCAAATGAGGAAATGAGTACTCTCATAAAAAGGGTTGACATTCTTCTTTATAAAGCTAAAGAGTCAGGCAGAGATAAAGTTATAGCAAGATAATCTATACAAAATCTTTTTCCCAAAAAAACTCTATCCATGCATCCGCTTCATTTACCCAAAAATGAGGTTCATAAACGGAACTTTTTTTATAGAAAAGTGTAGCAGATTGAAATTCTACATCCTCAAAGTTACTTTGTAAATAAGACATTACAGTTTGAAGTGTTTCTCCACTATCTGCTATGTCATCAACAACTAATACCCTTTTTTTCTCCCCAAAATCACAGCTTCCAAAAAGAGTAATTTCCTTGCGTTTAATCTCTACATCATATAACTCTGTTCTTATACTCTGTACATCCCGCAGGTTCAAACCCTCTGCCATGCAATGAGCAAGGGTTAATCCTCCTCTTGCAATCGCTATGATAGCTTGTGGTTCAAAGCTTTTACTTTTTTGCATCAGTGCTTGCGTATCAGTTCTAAATGCTTCATATGAGTAGTATAGCTTCAAAGGTTTCCTTATCATTAAATATATGCTTCATCTTGCCCAAATCTACAAATCTTTATAGGCGACCTTATAAACTTTCATTCTTCTTCTCACTCTTTTTAAGTAATTTTTTGGTTCATCAAATCTCAAATCTTTAAGTAGGCGATTATAAACTTGTTCTGGGCTTAGTGCATTTATCTTTGGAGCGGCTTTACTCATATTGTATTTACGTGTAAATGCCCATGCGATATTACCAGCACCTGTATTATAAGCAGCTATTGTACAGTAAAGTCTACTTTGTGGGTTTTTAATCTTTCTAAGGTATCTATAGTAAAGTATGTACAGGTATGCACTTCCCATTTGAATATTATTCTCTCCATTATAGAGATAAGTTGCACTAGGCATACCCTTCTTTTTATACAACAGCTTATATGTATCTCTACCCGCTGAACGAGGAACAATTTGCATTAAACCAAAAGCAGGAATATGAGATTTAGCAAAAGGATTAAAGTCACTCTCTGTTTGCATAATAGCAAATACTAATTCATTAGGAAGTTTAAATCGTTTTGAATTCTTTGAAACTTCACCTTGGTATACCTGCGAGAGTTTTATCTTAGAGTTTTTAGGTAACCTTACATTGAGTTTATAAACTTTTTCATTTTTACTTTTTGCTTTAGCTGTTACAATCTTATTTTCTTGAAGTGTTTGAGTCGCATAAGTTTTTACTTCATACCTAGTAGGATTATCGTGAAAAATAAGTGTACTCAAAATTGGCTTTGCTTTTATCGGTGATGTCACCACATCCGTAGCTTGAGATATTTTAGCTACTCTTTTTTGAAGTGGGTCTGTTTGAACTACTTCTTTTGTGTTTTTACTGACAATATATGAAATGCGTTCTTTAAGTTTAATTGTCGCATCTTTAAGATTTTTGGCTATTACTTCAACAGTATAGCTATTATTTTCAAAGTCAACTTTTGAACGACTTTTTTTATCTTTAGTGTAACTAACCCACTCTTTTTTCGTTGATAATTTAGGGTCTTCCCAGTAGATTTTTAATTCTTGTTTATAATTACTATACTCTTTTTCCAATTGTGCCTTATAGCTTGTAAATTCTTTTTGTTGTGCTTGTTTGGATGCTTCAAACTCTTGCAACATTTTTGCTACTGCATCATTTTTTTCACTAGAGAACAGAAGTGCACTTAGCACCAATGAAAGTAATAACTTTTTCATTTTATAACCTTTTATTTATTTATCATTTCTTCACGAAGCCTTTGAAATTCACTTGGATATTTTTGTTTTAGCATATTAAGAAAGTCAACATTACCTATATCTTGTGACATTACAACTTTTTTCCATTTTTGATATTTTTGTTCACCTAAAGTATCTAATTTATTTTGGGGTGTACTTTGGATAATAGCCTTTTGAGGATTGGTAAGGTTTTCTTCTACTTTGGCAGTTGCTAAAGTTGGAAAAAGTGACACTCCTACTGAGATTGCTACAAGTTTAGGTGCACTAGTTTTATCTGGAGTTGTAATCTCATACTCGAAGTTATCTAAACCGGTAAAACCTTTCTTTGAAATATACTGAAAACTACCACTTTTATGTAGTGTAACTTCTCCATTCATAGGCTCACGAGTGATACTAAACTCAAACTTTTCACTATTTAAAGGTGTTAGTGTCTCTGCAAACATAGCTTCACTTGTAGTGGTAAAATTTTTAGTTTTAGCATCATTAAAAATAGCTAACTCTTCTTTTGTTAAAAAATCCAAACTTACTGTATTTTTTGCACCGGGTATAGTCTCTATTTCACCACTACTATTTTGATTTGCATATTTGACAACATAACGTGCTGTTCCCTCACACTGCTTAATTATCTGTGTCATATTGATTACAACTACCCGCCCATTAATAACAATATTAGGCTCTTTATCTGTTTGAAATATAACAGTTGGGTATTCTTGTCCACTTAAATCCTCAGAGACAGTTTTATTTTGAAATAAATCACTCTTAAAAGTATCTACTAATGGGCAGTTTCCTTTAGATGTTATTTTGTAGGTATGCTCACCATCTTGTACATAATATTTCTCATTATTTTTTACTCTTTTTTTATCCAGTATAATAGCTATATCAGTTCCCCCCGATATATTAAATACTATATACTGAGGAAAAGTTTTTGCTTGTATATTTTCTAAGAGTTTTCTCTTTTTATCGAGTTGACTAAAGTCATTTGATTTATACACACTAGAATAGTTTTTCATAAGTGCTCTTGTTACATCAAGTTGTTCATAAAGATTATTTTCTATATTCTTGTATCTTTTGAGAGGATTTTTTGAGAGACTTGCTTCGCTTACTCTCATTACATCTGCATGCATCTTTTGAGTTATTCCAAGAAGTTCTTCTTTTTTTATCATCAAACAAATATCTTCATCTTTTTTTACTTCTATGATTTGGGCATCAAAAATATCGAGCATCTTTGTGGAATCGTTAGAGACAAATATATTAGCGATGGAGTCTATAAAACTTTTTTTAGCATCTTTTTTTGTATTTGGAAACAGAACTTCATTCAGTGCTATCTTTGCCTTTTCTTTAGTAGTTTTACAACTTCTAAAGAAAAGTGAG
The DNA here is from genome assembly GCF_029215975.1 of Sulfurimonas sp. SAG-AH-194-C20. Classification (GTDB taxonomy): domain Bacteria; phylum Campylobacterota; class Campylobacteria; order Campylobacterales; family Sulfurimonadaceae; genus Sulfurimonas. The sequence goes on along the minus strand of NZ_JAEMVD010000002.1, from coordinate 55,324 downwards.
TTTGAGTATGCTATTGATTTAGTATATATATCTGTAAAAGACTTTTCTTTTTGATTAAGTATAGACTGTTCAATACTTGTGTCTTGTTCATTTAAAAAAGCCGGGATTAAAAAAGAGAGTTGCTTGATGTTAGATATCCATGTTGAGAGTTTCTCAATTTTTACATCTGTATCTTTGGGAAGATTCTTTGCATCATACAGAAGTGCTTGACTCAGAAGCTTATTCGTATTTTTCACCTGTGCATCTTTGTTTACAACTGCACATATTTCATTTTTTTGCTTTTTATACTCTATATTTACGAGAGAAAGGTTTGTTGTAGAACTACTATAGTCTGAAACTTTAGACTTTATATCTTTCTCGTTACTCAAAACAATTGTCTGCTCAATATGCGTACTAATTCGGGACTGAATGTTTCCACTTAGAGTATATAGTGCTTCTCTCTTGCTAGATGCACAGCCTTCATATGTTTTGCTAAATATAGAGTCAGCTACTAAAGAACTGCTTAAAATAAGCGAAATTGTAATTAAAAATGTAAGTCTCAAGTTTTGCCTTTTATTTATCCATTAACATCCATATATAAAGTTCATTAGAACTTCTGTCCATCCATGTATCTTTAATATATGCTGAAATAGTCTCGTTTGCACCATAGGTACTATAGTCTTTTGTTTTTAACGTAGTTTTTGAGTTAGTAACTGTTTCTTCTTTAGTCATCCGAATCTTCACTTTCACATTAGCTTGAAGTGCAAGTTCATCGAGGGCACGCTTAATTGCAAGTTTTCTCTGAGTTGAGAGAGATGAATCATATGTTCTTCTAGCTACTCCGACAGCCCCAATTTTGCCTTGTTCACTTGGATTATGCACCCATGATGGCATTGAATTAGAATCTTTTAGCTTAGGAGAAGAAGAGCATGCTGTAAAGGAGAGAAAAAGCACAACTATAAGTAGTTGTACTTTTTTCATTAGTTAGCTAAAGCAGCATCCATTGCATCAAAAGCTTTTGCAGCTTGAAATTGTTGCCATAGAGCGTTATCATTTTTAAAACTTGTTTTTGCTGTTTCATTTACTGTTTTGTTTATATAGTCTTCGGGTACTGTCATGAGCATATAAATACTTCCTGAAGGTGATGTCCAAATATCAACTGCTTTTGAACCAGCTAAATCAACTTTAGCCATTTGATCATCTACTGCCTGAGTCATTTTATCTACAGTTTCACTATCCGCTGCACCAGTTGTTTGAGTGAAACCTTTCATTCTTGACTTTACTTGTACTTTGATTTGTTGTGCAAGATCGGAACGACCATTCATTTGTGCTACTTTACGCATGTGAGCCATTCCTGCTCTACTTTTTTCACTGATACCAACACCAGCATAAGCACCTTCTATCATTGGAAGACATGTCCACTTCGGAGCCAATACATTTTCTTGTTTACATGCAAAGTTATTTACAGGTTCTTGTGGTTTTGGAGTTTCTCCACCACAACCAACTAAAGTTGCAACTAATAAAGTTGCTGCTGAGATTGATATAATACTATTTTTCATTTCTTGTCCTTATTTTTATTTATGCATTATAGCTACATAAATCTTAATCTTCTATGACTTTAGTACAAATAATGTTATATATTATTATGCTTTAAAGCCTTATATACTTGCATTCGTAATGTACTAAGATTCAATGACAGCTTGTGTCATTCATGTAGTAAATATTTTTAGAGTATTAGTTCTTCTTACAACTTTGCCTAAACATAATTTAGCTATAATCACAAAAATATAAAATACCCATAAGGTATAAATAACTCTTCATAAGTTTTACAAGGCTCATTCATGAAAAAAATCGCCATCGTTGGTCGTCCAAATGTTGGGAAAAGCTCTCTTTTTAATCGTTTAGTAAAAAATCGTGATGCGATTACTTCAGAACAAGCTGGTACTACTCGTGATGTTAAACGCCGTCATTTTGTTGTAAATAATAAAGAAGCACTACTTCTTGATACAGGTGGACTAGACAAAGGGTGTGAGCTTTTTGACAAGATAAAAGAGATGTCTCTTAAAGCTGCTTATGCTGCAGACATCATTCTTTATATGGTTGATGGAAAAAGCATACCTGAAGATGAAGATAAAAAGTTCTTTTATGAACTTCAGGCTATGGGTAAAGATATGGCTTTAGTTGTTAACAAAATTGACAACGACAAGATGAAAGAAAATCTTTGGGATTATTATGAGTTTGGTACAGATGCTATTTTTGGTATCTCTGTAGCGCATAACCGAAACACTGTAGAACTTCTTGACTGGGTAGCAGATAAAATACCTGAAGAAGATACTGTAAAAGAAGAGGAAGAAAAAGTCGTTGAAGTTATCCGCGAAGAAGCAGCTGAGATGAATGATGAAGAGTTCTTTAAAAACACTCGTGATGAAGATGATGATGGTTTTACTTACTGGGATGAAGATGAAATGGACGGTGTTATCACTGATGATTCTATCTTTGGAGATAACGACCGTATCAAAGAGTTTGATGAAGAAGATGTAAACCACATTAAAATCGCTATCATTGGTCGTACAAATGTTGGTAAGTCTTCACTTTTAAATGCACTTTTAGGTGAAGAACGCTGTGTTGTAAGTTCTGTTGCTGGAACAACTATTGATCCAATTGATGAAACTGTAGAGTATGGTGGTAAACAACTTACTTTTGTAGATACGGCAGGACTTCGTCGTCGTGGTAGAATCTTAGGAATTGAGAAGTATGCACTAATGCGTACAACTGAAATGCTTGAAAACTCAAATATGGCACTTGTTGTTTTAGATGCAAGTCAGCCATTTTTAGACCTAGATGAAAAGATTGCTGGTCTTGTTGATTCTAACCGTTTAGCTTGTATCATCGTTTTAAACAAGTGGGATATTTCTAAACGCGAAGATCATGATAAAATTATTGTAGAAATTCGTGATAGATTTAAGTTTCTTTCTTATGCACCTATCTTAACTCTATCTGCTTTAACACACCAAAGAGTTGATAAACTTCACGATATGATTTTAGAGATTAACGAGAACTATTCTCAGAGAATTACTACAAGTAAGGTAAATGAAGTTATAGAGAGAGCACTTCGTCGCCATACTCTTCCAAGTGTAAGTGGACAGGTTATCCGTATCTACTATGCAACACAGTATGAAACGCGACCACCAAAGATAGCTATAATCATGAATAAACCAAGTGGTCTTCACTTTACTTATAGACGCTACCTTACAAACAAAATGCGTGAGGCTTTTAACTTTACAGGTACACCTCTTCTCTTTAAAGCAAAGAAAAAAGGTGAGAAATAAAAGGAATTTTATTCCTTTTATGAACTCTGTTAAAAGGGTTTAAGAACTACCATTGCCACGATAATCATCATTAAGATAGTTGGCACTTCATTATACAGTCTAAAAAACTTTCCACTTTTTTCACACTCATCTTTTTCTAGTTGCTTTCTATAATAATCCATCGAGAAGAAGTAAGCTATTAAAATAGCTACAAAAAGAAGTTTTGCGTGTAACCATGTGTTATCTGCAAGACCTATTTCATACACAAGATAAGAACCACTAAATACTGTTGTCCACATAGAAGGGACACCGATATACTTAAAAAGTTTGTACTCTTGGATTTTTACTACTTTTACAAAACCAACATTTTCTTTATGTTCTGTATGGTAGATAAAAAGCCGTGGTAAGTAAAAAAGTACCGCGAACCAAGATATAAAAGAGATGACATGAAACCAAAGTACCCATTCAAACATATCTTAGCCTTAAAAGTTTTTTTCTAAGTAAATAGAGTTATAGTTTGAGCCACCTTTTGTTACACCATTTACAAGCCCAAACACACCTGAACGGTGCTTTAATGCTACACCAATATATGTATCATGCAGGGGTGCATACCTTATAAGTCTTCCAAAATCAAAATCAACTGTAATGTCTAAGTAGTTTAAAAACTGAGATGTTTTTCCATCTGTTGTAGTGTCTGCTTCGAATTGTTCTACCCTTAAAATATCACTAGTATAAGAGAATCCTTCTCCTAACCCAAAACGGATACGATTATCTAAAAAGTCAAGACTATAAACCGCTTTTACATAAAGTACAAGTTCATTAACATTAGAGTAACTACCCTCATTAAACTGTCCCAAACCAGCTTTAACATAGATGTTTATTGGTAAGTCAAAAGTATCTTTATTTAGTAAGTAACCGGCATCAAATGCACTAACACTTAAGCTCTCCGGGTAAGAACCGAAGTCCCCTATCAGTATGTCACCTAGTGCTTTATCTGTCGCAGTTCCATAAAGTACACGTACAGAAAAATCGTTTTGTGCATTCAAAGTAAGTGTAATTAGTAGTAAAAGTATATACTTCATTTTCATCCTTAAAAGTTTTTTTCTAAATATAGTGCATTATAATTTGAGCCACCATCATACACACCACCATATGTTCCTTTGGCACCTGAACGATGTTTTATAAGGTAACCTAAGTATAGGTTATGCATGCTTTTGACATGAATTAATTTCCCAATATCAAAATCAAAAGTCATCTCCATATAATTTAATAAGTTAGACTGATTATCTCCCTCTACTATCGCTTCTTGCGCTTCAACCCACGGAACTTTTCCAGCATATGAAACACCCTCTGCTATACCATAACGAAATTGATTTGAAAATAGGTTTAGTTTAATATACATTTTAACATAGAGTGTCGCTTCTAAAAAATTATCTTGATAAGCATTTTCATCAAAGTAACTCACACCACCATTGACACTAAAATCTATAGGTAAACCATAAAAGTTCTCAACAAACCTTTTTCCCAAGGCGAGGTTATAAACTGATGTGTTAAATGGACTCGTATTTAAGCCTGTAAATGTGTAAAGTTGATCAAAATCACTAGCTGAAGATGTTCCATAAGCACCGCGAAGTATTAAATCGCTATCGGCATAAAGGGATATGTTTAAAAATAAAAGAAGTGTAACAATAAGTTTCAATCAGGTTTCCTTGTATGATGAAAGAGAGGTGTATATACCCATATATAGGTATATACTAAAATTATGTGTCAAGAGTTTCTAAGTCTTTAACAGAAGTGTTTTTATGGTCTACTACTTTGTCATGAAGTCTACGAAGTGCTTTGTTCCCTTTTTCTATAGCCAAATCAATAGCAGCATCTAAAGAATCATCATTTTGGTTAATAACAACAGGTTGTGCATGTGCAATATGAATATCAAACTCAACATGTACACCCTTTTTCTCAGCCCCAACAGTACAGTTAATACTTGTAATTTCTAATGAATATTTTCTAAATGCCTCAACAGCACCTTCAATATGTGCTTTAGTAGCGTCAGTCAATGTGATGTCTTTTGAACGAATTTGTAAGTTCATCGTAAATCCTTTATAAAGAAGTTTTTACTTCTTGTACTATGTATATGGTAACTAAATAAAGCTGAAATAGGTATAATTACAAAAAAAATATAGGAATTTTATTTTATGAGAGTATTAACGGGGATTCAATCATCGGGTGACTTACATATAGGGAACTACTTTGGTTCTATTAAACAGATGGTTGATGCACAAAAGAAAGAAGACACTTTTACTTTTATAGCCAACTATCATGCAATGACAAGTGTAAATGACGGGACAAGACTTGCGCAACTTACAATGCAGTCAGCAACTGACTTTTTAGCACTGGGAATCAACCCTGAGAAAAATACTTTTTGGGTACAGTCTGATGTTAAAGAGGTCCTTGAACTTTACTGGTTTTTATCTTCTTATACTCCTATGGGTTTACTTGAGCGTGCTCATAGTTACAAAGATAAAACTGCTAAAGGGATTAAAGCAAACCACTCACTTTTTTCTTATCCTGTTTTAATGGCAGCTGATATTCTTCTTTACTCTCCTGACATCATTCCTGTTGGAAAAGATCAAATCCAACATGTAGAAATAGCTCGTGATATTGCTATAAAGTTTAATAACCAATATGGCGAAATTTTTACAATTCCAAGCTTTCGTGTGGAAGAAAATGTTCAGACTGTTCCAGGAACCGATGGACAAAAGATGTCAAAGTCTTATAAAAATACTGTAAATATTTTTGGCGAAGAGAAAAAACAGCTTAAAACAATCAAGAAAATAGTTACAGAGCAAGTAGCCCTAGAAGACCCAAAAGAATTTGAAGGCTGTAATGTTTACAATATCGCAAAACTATTTTTAGAGGGTGATGAACTCACAGACTTGCAAAGTAGATATAAAAAAGGTGGAGAAGGTCATGGGCACTTTAAAATTTATCTAGCAGAAGTTATGTGGGAATACTTTAGAGAGTTTCGTGAGAAACGCGAGTACTACGCAAATAATCAACTCGAAGTAAGAGAGATTTTGGATATGGGTGCAGATAAGGCAAGAGCTACTGCCCTACCTATGATAGAAAGAATTAGAGAAGTTACAGGAATAAAATATTAATTTGTAGAAAAGAAGTTTTTACTTCTTTGCCTGTCGATCTAGCCAAACCATAAGCCCTTTTTGCGCATGGAGTCTATTTTCTGCCTCATCAAAGATGATGTCAGAGTGAAGCTCCATAAGTTCGTGAGAGACTTCTTGCCCTCTGTAAGCAGGTAAGCAGTGAAGAAATTTAGCAGTTTTTCTAGCTAAACACATCTGCAAGCTATCAACCATAAAACCTTTAAATGCTTTGATTCGTTCCTCTTTTTCATCCTCTTGTCCCATTGAAGCCCAAGTATCAGTTGTAACGATAGTTGCATTTTTTATAGCCTCTTTAGGGTCATTCATCACAGTAATTTTAGCACCACTTAGTGTAGCCATCTTTAGTGCTTCTTCTAAAATACTACTATCAACTTCATAACCTTTTGGTGTAGCTATACGCAAGCTAAAGCCCATCTTTGCAGCAAGAAACATCCAAGAATTTGTCATGTTGTTTCCATCACCAACATAAGCAACAACAGCTTTTTCGTTGATGCCATACTCTATCATAGTTAAGTAGTCTGCTAAGAGTTGTACCGGGTGAAAGGAGTCAGTAAGTCCGTTTATAACAGGAACTTTTGAGTTAGCTGCAAACTCTTCTATCATACTATGCTCAAATGTTCTTATCATTACCATATCACACATACTGCTAATAACTTTTGCAGTATCAGCGATAGGCTCACCACGACCAAGATGAATGTCACGGTTACTTAAAAAGAGTGCATGTCCACCGAGTTGAAACATACCTGTCTCAAAGCTCACACGTGTTCGTGTAGAACTCTTCTCAAAAATCATTGCTAGAGTTTTGTTTTGAAGTGGTTTTTGATACACACCCGCTTTTAAATCTTTTTTTATATCAATAGCGATGTCGATAATTTCTAAAATCTCTTCTTTTGTAAAATCTTTTAGTGTTAAAAAATGTCTCAATTTTTCTTCCTATATATTTTAGTTAATCTATATTCTATAATAGTTTTGTTTAATTTAGCAACTATTTAGTACTTTTTAACATCTTTGCTACTTCTTTGGCATGGTAAGAGATGATGATGTTTGCTCCTGCACGCTTAAACGCCACCATAGTTTCCATCACAACTCTATCGTAGTCTATAAGATTTGCATTTCCTGCGTGTTTTAACATCGCATACTCACCACTTACATTATAAACAGCCATAGGTAGTGAAGTAGCATCTTTTATTTCTCTGACTAAGTCAAGATAAGCAAGGGCAGGTTTTACCATTAAAATATCTGCTCCTTGTAGTTCATCACTTACAGATTCTGAGATAGCTTCACGGCGATTTGCAGGGTCCATTTGATAGCTTGCACGATCACCAAAACTAGGACTTGACTCTGCAACATCACGAAATGGCCCATAGTACCCAGAAGCAAACTTTGTTGAGTATGCCATTATAGGTAAGTTCTCATATCCAGCTTTGTCAAGTGCTTCTCGAAGTGTCTCGATGATACCATCCATCATTCCACTCGGAGCTATCATATCGGCTCCAGCCTTTGCATGGATAAGTGCTTGTTCACCTGAAATCTCTAATGTAGCATCGTTATTTACAGTCTCTCTCGTCTCATCTATAATTCCACAATGCCCATGGTCTGTGTACTCACAAAAACAGAGGTCAGTAACTATAAACATATCAGGATGTACAGCTTTAATCGCACGAATAGATGAGGCGATGATACCATGTTCACACAGAGCATCACTCCCGATAGAATCCTTAGTATCAGGAATACCAAAAAGTAAAATAGAGTAAATTCCCAACTCTTTAAGCACTTCACACTCTTTTAAAATCTCATCTATACTCATCTGAAAAACACCAGGCATTGATGCTACTTCTGTTTTTATACCCTTACCGCTTCGTATAAAAAGAGGATATATAAAATCTTCTACATTTACCTGTGTCTCTCTTACTAGTGAGCGAAGATGCTTGTTTAAACGAGTACGGCGAAATCTTTGAAACATTCTTGAACCTTTTTTTTGCTATAATTAATTTTAAGAAAATATTTTACCCTTTTAAAGATTAAATTAATGAATATAGAAATATCCCAAGTAGCAAACTTACCCTCTCGTTTCGGTGAGTTTCATGTAAAAGCCTTTAAAGAGGGTGAAAAAGAACATCTAGTTATCTATGCCAAAAATTTAGCACAAGATCCTATAGTCAGAGTTCATTCAGAATGCCTAACAGGTGACGCACTTGGTAGTCTCAAGTGTGACTGTCGTGATCAACTAGAATTTGCCCTTGAACTTATAAATAAAGAGGGAGGAATGGTTATCTACCTTCGTCAGGAGGGTCGAAATATTGGTCTCTTAAATAAGATAAATGCCTATGCCCTACAAGATAAAGGCTTTAACACAATCGAAGCAAATCACCAACTTGGATTCGCCTCAGACGAGCGAACATATGAGGTTGTTAACTTTATTTTAGATTACTTCAACATTAAAAAGATAAAGTTACTTACAAATAATCCTAATAAAGTAAATGCAATTACTGGAGTTGAAATTATTGAACGCATGCCCATAATAACCCAGACTAATGAGTTTAATGAGGACTATTTAGGTACTAAACGCGATGAAATGGGACATTTACTCTAAGTAAAATCAATCCCTTAAATAAGACTAAAAATGGTTTAGTTTTAGAGGTATTATGGTAAGCTTTGGCATTCTTAAATACCATCCCCATTTTAGATAACTGGAGTATAAATGCCTATAGACATACAGAATGATGACTTAGCCACTGCACTTAAAAAACTCAAAGCTAGAGAAGATACTCTTCGTAAACTAGAGGCAGTTTCTAAGCTTGGTAGCTGGGAAATTGATTTAAAAACACATCTCTCAACTTGGTCTGATATGAGTTATGAACTTTATGGTATTTCAAAAGAGACTCCGCTCAACCTAGAATTATTTTTTTCGCTCTTACTTCCAAAGTACAGAGAAGAAGCACAAGAAATCCTCCAAAATGCAATCAAAAGTGGAAAATCAATTAGCTATGAGTGTGAAGCAATGCACTCTAGTGGTAAAATTATAAATCTCTTTATCAATGGACAAGTGATTTATGATAAAGATGGGGAGCCGCATAAACTTTTAGGTACAACGCAAAATATTAGTGAACAAGTTTCTACAAAAGCACAGGCAGAAGAACTCTCCGAGCTTATTGAATACTCCTCAAATGAAATCTATATTATCTCTTTAGATACATTAGGCTACCTTTATGTCAACAGAGGAGCTTGTGATGCTCTAGGCTATACAAAAGATGAATTATTACAGATGAATGTTAAAGATATTAATCCTCATCTTAAAGATGAAGACATTTTACGACTGCGTTCTCTAGTCAACACAAAAAACTATGCACTAAACAGAAGTATTCACTTGAGAAAAGATGCAACACAGTATCATGTTCAATCCTATCTGCATACGATTACCTATAAGCAACAAGAATCTATTGTACTTTTTGATACAGATATTTCAGAGACTATAGAACTAGAGCTACAGCATAAAAAACAAGCTAAAGTACTAGAGTATATTCATGATTCAGTTGTTTCTACAGATAAAAATGGGATTATCACTCACTGGAATAGAGGAAGTACAACTCTTTTTGGTTACCAACCACAAGAGATAGTAGGAAAGAGCATAGCCAAAATTTATGACAAAGAGAATGAATACACTTTTGAGGAGATATTTTTTCTTTTAAACAATCAGGGGAAACTAGATATTGAAGCTTATATGCTTAAACAAAATTCTAATCGAATTTTATGTGATATGTCGCTAAGTGTATCTAAAGACGAGTATGATAATGTAGATGGGTATATTGGTTATCTTCGAGACATCACCGCATATAAAAAGACTCAAGAACTGCTACAACAACAAACACTACAGCTGCAAAAACAAGCACACTATGATACACTCACAGATTTGCCAAACAGAACACTTTTTAAAGATAGACTTTCTCAGACTATCATCTCTTCAAAACGCAACAATGAGAAATTTGCTCTGTTCTTTATAGATCTTGATCAATTTAAACAAATAAATGATTCACTTGGGCATCATATTGGTGATAAAGTACTTATAGAAGCAGCAAGAAGGCTACAATCAACTATCAGAGAAGAGGACACTTTAGCTAGACTTGGAGGAGATGAGTTTACAATTATTCTCAAAAACTTACAAGATGTGAGTAGTATCTCAATAGTAGCAAACAAAATTATAAATGTTATGAAAGAACCTATAAATATCAATAACCATAACCTTTATGTAACTGCTAGTATTGGAGTTAGTATATACCCTGATGATGCTACTACACAAGATAATCTTATTAAGTACTCTGATGTAGCGATGTATAAAGCCAAAGATGCAGGTAGAAACACTTTTCGGTACTACTCATCAGATATGACATCACAAGCTTTTGAACGCGTTGTCTTGGAGTCTAGTTTAAGAATGGCTATCAAAGAAGAACAATTTATAGTTTACTACCAACCTCAGTTTGATACAAGAACAGAAAAAATTATGGGCATGGAAGCACTAATACGATGGGAACATCCAACTTTAGGAATTATATCACCTATAAATTTTATTCCTATTGCGGAAGAAACAGGTCTCATTATCGAGATAGATAGACTTGTAATGCGTCTTGCAATGCAACAGTTTGTAACTTGGTATGAGAAGGGATTTATCCCTGGTGTTCTTTCATTAAATTTAGCTATGAAACAGCTCAATGAAGCTGATTTTCTCACCTACCTTCTTGATACTATGCAAAGTATTAATTTTAAAACTGAGTGGCTAGAACTAGAAGTGACTGAAGGTCAGGTAATGAAAAACCCTGAAGCTTCTATACTTAAGTTAAATAAAATACATAGCCTTGGCATTGAAGTCGCTATAGATGATTTTGGCACAGGTTATTCATCTCTTGCTTACTTAAAAAAACTCCCACTTGACAAACTAAAAATTGATCGTGAATTTGTAAAAGATATACCCCAGGATGAAGATGATATGGCTATCACAAAAGCAATTATTGCACTTGGGAAAAGTTTAAATTTAAAACTTATTGCGGAAGGGGTAGAGACGCAAGAACAAAAGGACTTTTTGATTGCTAATGGTTGTGAGCTTATACAAGGTTATTTCTATTCTCCTCCTCTTCCCTCAAATGAGATAGAAAAACTTTTTTATAAAATATAACTGCATTTAAAATAAAACAATGTATAATGTTTTAAAGAGGATTATACATGAATATAAAAAAATTTCTTGAAAGTGGCTTTGTATTTACAGATAAAGAGTATAAAGTAAAACTGCAGCACATACTTTTTAATGCTGTTCTTACTATAATGTCTCTATTGCTAGGTGTCTTAACCATCATTAGATTTTATCAAGAAAATTTCCTTCAAGCAAGTGTAGATTTTGTTATTCTTCTTATATCACTTGCTTCTCTTATGTACATAAAAAGGGCCAAAGGTAATTGCCTAAAAGTTGCATATCCACTTTCAATAACATATTTTATTCTCATTTTAATTACACTTTTTAATATACCAAACTCTATGATGGCGTCAGGCTGGTTTATAGTGCTCATTCTTCTTACATTCTATTTAGTAAGTGCAAGGCTAGGATTCTTAATCACCTTGATGGCTACTATAACACTATTAGTTTTGATGTATACCAAAGAAACTACTTATCCTATGAATGAATTTATCTATATAGTTATGCCAATATTTGTCTCTTCTATTCTTGTCTACACTTATCATAAGAGGGTAGAGTATACTGAAGAAGAACTTCGCAGTATAAATACTCATCTCTTAGAAGAGATAACTAACAAAGAACTTCTTCTAGAACAAGCACACTATGACCATTTGACAAAACTCCCTAACAGAATTCTATTTAGAGATAGACTGCAACAAGCTACTATAAAATCTGATCGCAGCAAGAAAGATTTTGCTATTCTTTTTATTGACCTTGATTTATTTAAAATAATCAATGATACTTATGGTCACTCAGCAGGAGATATCGTACTGTGTGAAATAGCTTCGAGATTTAAAAGCGTACTACGCAAAGAAGATACGATAGCTCGTTTTGGTGGTGATGAGTTTGTATGTATAATCGAGCAACTTGAAAGTTGTGATGTTGCTGCTACCCTTGCTCAAAAACTTATAGAAAAAGTTAGAAAACCTATTTTTATCCCTCAAAAGATATCCCTTACTTGTAGTATAGGTATTAGTATTTATACACAAGATACACAAAATACCAAAGAACTTCTACAATTTTCCGATACGGCTATGTATAAAGCCAAAGATTTAGGAAAGAATCAATACTCTTTTTATCATGAGTGTTGAAGATAATCGACAAATCAGCTAAAATACCTTTTTAAAAGGATTTAAGTGGATTTAAAAGCTACACTCTCGAATGATAATATCATCTTACCAGAAGACTTTTTTTATAATGTACAAAAATACAAAGAGCATCTACATAAGTGGAATAAAGTCCATAACCTAACGGGTGCTAAAGATAGTCAAACCCTTGATGAGTTTATCTACGATGCGGTTTTCCCACTCTCTTTTTTACCTAAAGTTTCTTCTTTGATGGACATAGGTACAGGTGCTGGTTTTCCAGGTATGATACTTGCGTTTGGACTGCCTGACACCCATGTAACTTTAGTAGAACCACTCTCTAAACGTGCCTCTTTCTTACAGTTTATCAAAGCTGATTTGGGTTTAAAAAATGTAACTGTTGTCAAAAAAAGAGTAGAGCAGATGGAGCCAAAAGTTTTTGAAATGATAACTTCTCGTGCTGTGACTGAGACAAAAATGCTCCTCAAACTCAGTGAAAACTTTCGTGATAAAGATACAAAATTTCTTTTTTACAAGGGTGAAAAAGTTTTTGATGAAGTCCAAGATGGTGTTCAAAATATGCAACATAAAATAATTGAGACAAAAAATAGACACTATTTACTACTAGGAGAGACATTATGATACTAAAAGTACTACTTGTTATAGGGGTTATAGGCATAGTATATTTTATGTTTATCAAAAAAAAGCCAACAATTTCACAAAAGAATCAAGCCAAAGCTAAAAAGAATGAAGAAAAAGCAGATGATATGGTTGAATGCTCTTCGTGTGGTGTTTATGCAGAGGTAAGTGAATCTATTTTAAGTAATGCAAAGTACTACTGCTCACAAGAGTGCGTAGTAAAGGCTGCTTAAATGCTATTTTTTGGACATAGATTTTTAGAATCTTCTAGTTTTTACCATATAAACTCCATAGAAGCCATAACAAACACACCACCCTCTTCATCTGTTTTTGTAGAATTTAGTGAGCAAAACCTAGACATCATCAATCACCTCAACAAAAATGACATTAGATATGCTTTGAGTATCTCTAATATAAAGGAGTTAATGTATGCTTCATCTTTAGAATGTGACTTTATAGTAGTCGATAAAGCACTAGCAAAAACAGCTCAAAATATAGCCGAATCTTACCTTTTTGATGCAAAAATTTTAGTAAGCATTGAGAATGAGGGAGAGATAGAAGAGTTAGCACTACTTGGAGTTGATGGAGTTATCTTCTCAAACGCCATCATCAAAGTAAACTCTTAGACAAGTCTGCGTTTAAGGTGAGGTTTGAGTGCAGTTAAAACTTCATAGCTTATAGTCCCTGCATATTTTGCTACATCTCTTGCATCATTAAAGATGAGTAACTCTTCTTTATCACTTACAAACGAGCTGTTATCCATAGAGATTCTTCCTGCTATGTTTGTATTATCAGGTGTTTTATACCCTTGAGCACAAGAGCGTAAAAATCCATCTGCATAACCAAAGTCATAATTACTTACAAGAACACTTTTTTTTGCACTAAATGTACCACCGTAACCAACACAATCACCACAATTTACTTCTCGTGATGAATTTTTTTGTGCATAGAGTGATAAAACAGGTCTTAACTCCTCTGCGTTTGAAGGAAATGGAAGTTCTAAACAGCCATAAGCCCCAATGCCTACTCTCACCATATCTTCATCAAAATTTTCTTCACGAAAAAGTGCTGCTGAATTGCATGAGTGAAAACGCAGATTTGAGTACTTGCTTAACTCTTTTTTTATTTTCTCAAACTTCTCTTTTTGTTTCTCGTACTCTCCAGAGAGTTCATCAGCACAAGCATGATGAGTAAACACTGCTTCAAGATTTAGACCTTGCTCTTTTATGAGAGATAAAGCCTCTTGCATTTCATGCGAGGCAATACCGTTTCGACTCATTCCTGTATCTATTTTTAACTCGACCAAACTATCCTTTGCAAACTCACTAATCTTTTTTATATCATTAATGGTATATCGTATCTTTTTACTCGGAATTTTTGGAGTATCTGCTAAAACAAGTACATACTCAAAAAACTCTTCTATTGTTTGTGCTTCTTCGTTTGAACGCACAACTGCACGGGTAATACCATACTCTTTAGCCAACTTTGCCATCTCACATAAACCATGTCCATAAGCATTATCTTTTAAAACTAGTGCTATTTTTTCTATTGCTTGCGTTTGCTCTTTTATAATGTCAAGATTATGGAAGAAATTTGCCTTGCTTAGAGTTATGCTAGCCATGAGTTGGTATCTCTTTTGTTGTATTGTTATCTTGGTTTAGCATAGCTGTTCCACTCATTATAAGGTAAGTTGCCAGACCAAAACCTAAGGCTATTAAAATTGTTCTTTTTATCTTCTCTTTTGTACTCATGATGAAATTTTATCATAAATACTACTAACACTTAACACTTTTGTAACACTACTTTATTATTATTTGCATATTAAAACTATTAAGGTCATAACTATGCCAAAAACACTTATTCTTTCACTCTTAACATATGCAAGTCTGCAGGCAAGTGAAATAAACCTCTCAACTTTAAATGTAGAATCAACTCTCATTACAGAAGTAGCACAAAATGCTCAAATCTCAGCAGATGTTGCTCAAGCACTTAGTGACTCAGTTCCAAGTATAGATATAAGCAGACGAAGTGGTATCGCTAATGATGTTCTCATTCGTGGGCAAAAACGTGACAACATCTCAGTAGAAATAGATGGTACAAAAATCCAAGGGGCATGTCCTAACCGTATGGATCCTCCTGTGTCACACATCTTAGCGAACCAGATACAGAGTATCGAAGTTATTGAGGGTCCTTATGATGTTACAAATTTTGGAACACTAAGTGGTGGACTCAAGATAAAAACAAAAAAACCGACAAAAGAGACTAAAGCAGAGATAAATGCAGGGCTAGGTGCATTTAGCTACAAAAAACTTGGAGCTACTGTGAATGGTGGTAATGATACTATCCGTGTTTTAGTCACAGCCTCTACAGAGTCAAGTAATCAGTACAGAGATGGTGATGGAAAAACTCTAACCCAGCAGACAAAGAACAAGGCACCTTCAGGAAATCAGTACAAAACAGAATATGAAAACCTAGAAGCCTACTCAAAAAAGAGTGTTAATGCAAAAGCATTTGTAAGTACTCTTAAAAACCAAGAGTTACAACTCAGTGTAACTGCCAACAGAAGTACAAATATTTTGTATGCGAACTCTTCTATGGATGCTCTTTATGATGACTCTAACATCTACTCCATAGCTTATGACATCAAAGATTTATCCCAAAACTTTAAAAACCTTAACTTGCAGTACTACTACTCTGATGTAGACCATCCGATGAGTACTAAGTATAGAAATGCAGCAGACACCCCAGCAAATGATATCACTAATGCTATGAAATCATATATGCAAGGTCTCAAGTTAAAAAATGATTTTACCTTTTCTTCACATAAAGTTCTTCTTGGTTTAGATGCTAGTAAACGCGAATGGCAAGGTGAATATCTAACTACAAGTACAGGGGCTTATAGGGCTGATAGCATTAGTGAAACTATCACCAACAATATGGCTATTTTTACACAAGTAGAAAACTCTTATGGCGATTTTAATGTCTCTGTTGGTCTACGCTACGACAATACAGGTATCACAAACACAGGTGGATTAAAAGACAACAACTACCAAGCCTTAAATGCAAATATTTTTTCTTCTTATCACTTAAACACAGACAACAAACTCTTTTTTGGTTTAGGTCAGGCTTCACGTGTTCCTGATGCAAGAGAGTTATACTTCTTAAAAAGTGGTAATGTTGTCGGAACACCAAACCTAAAACAGACAACAAACACAGAAGTTGATTTAGGATATGAGAGTGATAACGATGACTTTAAATTAAGAATCAAAGCTTTTTACTCTAAACTTAAAGATTATATTTACATTCAAGCAGGTGAAACTACAAATGCTTTTGTAAACATTGATGCTACGGTTTTAGGTGGGGAGTTCTCACTTAGTTACTACATAAATGATGATATAACTTTAGATATGGATGCTTCATATAAAGAGGGTACTAAAGACAAGGCACTTGTAGGTCAAACTAACAAAAACCTAGCAGATATGGCACCACTGCGAGCAAAAATTGCTTTAAACTATGAGTATGCGAACAACTCTTTAGCAACACTTGACTTTAGGACTAGTGATAAGTGGAGTAAGTTTGATTCAGACAATGGAGAGCAAGAGCTAGCTGCATGGAGTATAGTAAATTTTAAAATAAAACATGCCGTGAACAAAAAATTTGACTTTACTTTTGGAGCAAATAATATCTTTGATGCAACCTATGTTACGAGTAATACTTATGCAGATTTAACACTTGTAATCACCGGTAGCAACGAGGTTATGTTGCTCAATGAACCGGGACGTTATCTTTATGCAAATATGGACTTTAAATTTTAGGGGATAGAGATAAGCACTTCTTCATATAAAAGTGGTTAAAATCACTCTATGATTACAAGATACCCAACTAAAAAAATATATGTCGGTGATGTAGCTGTTGGTGGAGATGCTCCAATCTCTACACAGTCGATGACTTACTCTAACACTTATGATGTAGATGCTACAGTTGAGCAGATAAAACGCTTACACTTTGCAGGATGTGACATTGTTCGAGTGGCTGTTCCTGATATGGAAGATGCCCTCGCACTTAAATCCATAAAAGAGCAAATAGACCTTCCTTTAGTAGCAGACATCCACTACAACTATAAACTCGCACTCATCGCAGCCGAGTCCGTTGACTGTATCCGTTTTAACCCTGGAAACATCGGTGAAAAATCTCGTATAAAAGAGATAGTTAAAGCGTGTCAGCAGAGAAATATTCCTATTCGTATCGGTGTAAACGCAGGGAGTTTAGAAAAAGAGTTTGAAAACAAGTATGGTCAGACTGCAGAGGGGATGGTGGCGTCAGCTGAGTACAACATCAAGTACCTTGAAGACTTAGGTTTTACAGACATAAAAATCTCGCTCAAAGCAAGTGATGTAGAGAGAACTGTAAATGCTTATAGACAACTTCGTCCGAAAAACAACTATCCATTTCACTTGGGTGTTACTGAAGCTGGAACACTTTTTCATGCAACAGTAAAAAGCTCTATCGGTCTTGGAACACTTCTACTCGAAGGTATTGGTGATACTATGCGTGTAAGTATCACGGGCGAGCTTGAAGAAGAGATAAATGTTGCTCGCGCAATCCTCAAAGATAGTGGTGCTATGCCTGATGGTCTTAACATCATCTCTTGTCCTACATGTGGACGGATTGAAGCGGACTTAGTAACTGCTGTTGCTGAGATAGAACGCAGAACAGCTCACATAAAAACACCTCTGAATGTTTCAGTAATGGGTTGTGTTGTAAACGCCATAGGCGAAGCGGCTCATGCTGATGTAGCCATCGCTTATGGTAAGGGTAAGGGTCTTGTAATGGTTAAGGGTGAAGTAATCGCTAACCTTGATGAGTCTGAGCTTGTAGATAAGTTTGTTTATGAAGTTGAAAAAATGGCGGAGTCTAGTAAATAATGCAAGATAATTTATACAACCTAGCCTTTGAACGCAGTATTTTAAGTTCTATCGTTTTTGAACCAAGTCAGTTTGATGAACTAAGTGTTGCTTTAAAGGTAGATGACTTTTATCTTCCTGCACATCAAGAAATCTTTAATGCTATGACGCTTTTACTTCAAAGAGATCAGCCTATTGATGAAGAGTTTATCAAAAAAGAGCTTATCAAAGCCAAGAAATTTGATGAGCAGGTTATGCTTGAGATTTTATCTGCCAACCCTATCTCAAATACAAAAGCTTATGTTGATGAAGTAAAAGACAAATCACTCAAACGTCATCTCTTAACACTTACAACTGAGATAAAAAGAGTTACTGTTGAAGAAGAACTCCCCGCTGCTGAAGTCATAGATATAGTAGAGAAAAAACTCTATGACATTACTCAAGACAACCAAACTTCTGACTTTAAAGATGCACCGAAGATGACTATTGACACGATGGAATACATCAAAGAGATGAAAGCCCGTGGGAATAGTGTCCTTGTTGGAGTAGATACAGGTTTTGCAGAACTTAACAAAATGACTACTGGATTTGGTAAGGGTGACCTTGTCATCATCGCAGCTCGTCCTGCAATGGGTAAAACTTCTTTTATCCTAAACACTGTAAATAGCCTTATCATGAACGGTAAGGGTGTGGCATTTTTCTCACTTGAAATGCCTGCTGAACAGTTGATGCTGCGTTTACTCTCTATCCAAACATCTATCCCTCTTCAAAAACTTCGTGTGGGTGATATGAATGACAACCAATGGAGTTCGCTTAATGGGGCAGTTGACAGAATGAACTCTGCAAAACTGTATGTGGATGACCAAGGTAGTTTGAACATAAATCAACTACGTTCTAAGCTTAGAAAACTAAAAAATCAACATCCTGAAATAGAGATAGCCGTCATCGACTACTTACAGATTATGCAGGGTATCGGGAAACAAGACAGACATATACAAGTATCTGAAATCTCTCGTGGATTAAAGATGCTTGCACGTGAGCTTGAGATGCCTATTGTCGCACTTTCTCAGCTTAACCGTGGTGTTGAGTCTCGTAATGACAAACGCCCTATGCTTAGTGATATTCGTGAGTCTGGGTCTATTGAGCAGGATGCTGACATTATTCTTTTTGTGTATCGTGATGATGTCTACCTTTACAAAGAAGAAAAAGAACGTGAAAAAGCTGCTAAAGCTGAAGGAAAAGAGTTTATCTCCGAGTATGTTGAAAAAGAAGAAGAAGAGGCTGAAATTATCATTGGTAAACAGCGTAATGGTCCAACAGGTCATGTAAAACTAATCTTTCAGAAGAAACTCACTCGTTTTGTTGATGCTCCTGCGTTTAGTACTGGAGTTGAGACTGTTTATGAAAACATAGATACTTCATCAGCACAGATGAATGTCCCACAAATTGATATACCACAACTTTAGATGCTAGAAAAAGTCTCCCTATTTCAAACGAAAAAAGATTTTCTAAACTTTTTTATCTTAGCTTGTGTACTACTAGCTATCTCCATGGGAATGGAGTACTATAACTTTAAACAGCTCACAAAGTTTGACTCACAACTTGTAAATGCAACTGTACTCAAGCAGTACACAAAAACAAAAATCAAAAAAGGTAAACTAAAAACCTACCAAGTATTAAAATTAAAAAGTGAAGATGGTTTTACTTTTTACACAACAGCTAGTAAAAAGCTTCAAGATATAAAATATAAACATGTCACGCTGGAAGTTTGGGCAGGTAAAACTAGCTTTTATGATTATATGCAAAGTTTTTACTCCTTTAGTAAAATCATAGAAATTCATACTGACACCAGTTATAAAACAGGACTTAATTCCCGTATCAACAAACAACATAAAAGTAAAGATGTCTCTCTTGTTTATCAAGCACTCTTTACTGCAAAACAGCTTCCACTAGAGCTACAAAAAGTGTTTTCAAGTCTTGGGATTTCACATCTAATTGCCATAAGTGGATTTCATTTGAGTGTACTTAGCGGTATTCTCTTTTTTCTTATCAAGTATCCATATAGATATCTACAAAAACGGTTTTTTCCATATAGAAGTCTCAGGGTAGATAGTTTTATCATTATTGCCATCTCTCTTCTTATATATCTTGTGTTTTTAGATATGCCCCCTTCTCTACTTCGAGCCTTTGTTATGTTACTCATAGGGTTTATTCTTTACGATAGAGGGCTAAAAATCATCTCTATGCAAACACTTTTTTTGACCTTAGTGCTTGTCCTTGTTATCTTTCCTAGACTCTACTTTAACATTGGTTTTTGGTTGAGTATCGCTGGTGTATTTTATATCTTTTTGTTTTTACTACATTTTAATGACAGAAGTAAAGTTTGGAAATTTTTAATGCTTCCTTTTTGGCTCTACTTTACCATGCTACCTTACTCCATTGTCATCTTTGGTAACTTTAGTATTTACCATCCTCTCTCCATCATTTGGACAGGACTTTTTACTCTCTTTTATCCCATAGGTATCTTTTTGCATCTCATAGGAAGCGGGAACTTATTTGACTCATACTTAGGTTTACTTATGCATTTAGAGACGCATACTGTTGAGATACTTATTGATTTAAAATTTTTATTTGTTGAGGTTGGACTCTCTTTACTCGCTATGTATCATAGAGTTTTTATCTATGCACTCTTGATGTACCTCTTGGGATTTTTTATATATGCTATCAACAACACCATATAGTTGTAAAATTATGACAATGATTAAAATACTTTTTTTCTTTTCTCTCTTAACTTCTTTTTTAAACGCCATGCCTACGGTAATAGTTGAGCAAAATGATGTAAACATTAAACATTTTAAACTAGAGTACTTTGTAGATGCAACTACTAAGCTAAAACTTCATGATGTAAAGTCTCAAAACTTTGAGACAGGGACAAATAGTCTCTCTTTAGGAAAAAACAAAACCCACACATGGATTCGATTTGCCATAACAAACAAAACAGCAAAGAAAAAGAAGCTTTTTATACATAACAAGCATGCTTATGTCGCAAACAAAATCGAGTTCTATGAACTAAAAAACAACAAAGTTCTAAGTAAACTTTTTATCGACTTAGCCAACAAAAATGATACGCAAAAAAAGATGTATGCAACGGATGCTATATTTCAAACTACTCTTGAGAGTAACGAGACAAAGACTATCTATATAAAAAATATTATGAACTCTATGCAGTACCCTTATTTTGAGATTAACGATGCCTTTTCTTCTAAAAAAAGTGTCGCGAAGGGCAATACAATATTGTTTATTATCCTAGGTATGCTCATAGCATTAGCTCTTTACCATGCTATGCTTTATCTCACTAGCAAGCGAAAAGAGTATATTTATTACTCCTTATACCTTGCTAGTGCTGTTGTCTGGCAGTCTTTCTTGTCTGGTATGTTAGCTAGTAATTTTGGTATATATTTTGATTCTATTAGTAGAGAGTTTTTACTTTCGGTTTTACTCATACCCATTTTTCTAGCTATGTTTTCTAAAACCATCTTTGAAACAAAACAAAAGTTTCCACTAGAAGACAAACTACTTAATTCAGTCGTTTTTCTTTTCTCTTTTGGATTTCTTATTGGTTTTTATAAGCTTGAAATTGCTTTACATATAGCATCTACACTCTATTTTTATATGTTGATTATACTTCTTTTTACCACTTATAGATTTATGAAAGCGGGAAACCCTTTAGCACTTATATTTATAATCGGTAATTCTGTTTTTTCCTTTTTCGCCCTTATCAGTAATCTCTACTTCATAGGATTTTTTCAGTACAATGCCTTTGTATTTAGTGCTGCGATGATAGGTATTTTGATAGAGGCTATTCTTCTAGCCTTTATACTCTCCTTTAGAATTAAAATTTTACAAAAAGAGAATATATCTAAAGATAAAATGATTTTTCATCAAAGTAAAATGAGTGCGATAGGTCAGATGATAGAAAATATAGGACACCAATGGAGACAACCTCTTTCTCAAATAAACTCTTGTATTTTTGTAGTAGAATCTGAGATGAATCATCACAACTATCAAAATGAAAAGATAGAAACAAAACTCCATGAAATTGAAAATTTTACTAGTTATATGTCTAAAACCATTGATGATTTTAAAAACTATTTTACTCCAAATAAACAAAAAAATACTTTTTTTCTAAATGAACTTATAGATGATACACTAAAACTACTAGAAAATATGTTTGAGAGACACTCCATAATCATAGAAAAAAATATATCCCAAATTGTATATAATGGATATAAAAACGAGCTACAACAAGTTTTACTAGTAATTCTAACCAACTCCAAAGATATTCTAAGTGTAAAAAACACTAAGAATGCAAAAATTACAATTAATATAAAAGAGACTGATGAACACTGTAAAATTGAGATTTTTGATAATGGAGGGGGGATACAAGAAGACATCTTAGATAGAATATTTGAGCCATACTACTCCACAAAACACAGCTCACAAGGAACAGGTTTAGGGCTTTATATATCTAAAATGATAATCGAAGACAGTATGCTCTCTCAACTTCATGTACACAATACAAAAGAGGGAGCTTGTTTTACAATACTGCTAACAAGCACAACTTAACTAGTCAGTCTGCAAAATAGTATCTTCTTGATAACTCAACATTTGAATCAGCTCTTTATATTGACCTAAAAAAGATTGTATACTAATGATTTTTATTTTGGTATAATTTGTCAATAATATAACATAACTTCAAGCCATAAATAAAGATAATCCACGAGACGTAAATCCATAAAAACAAGAACATAACGATAGCAAAAGAGCCGTACATTGTAGTGTATGATTTGTTTAAAAACACATAATAAATAAAAGCATTTTTACTCACACTAAAGACTATGGAGATGATAAATGAGCTTATAAATGAAGCTCTAGGATTTATCTTTGCGTTTGGTCCTATTTGAAATATCAAAAAGAAAAGTGCCCAGATAATAACATACGGGACTAATGGCAAGATATTAAAACCTGAAGTTAAAGAGTTTGAAGCCATTAGAGTTGCGATATAGCCGGTAATGTAAAAAGAGACTCCTAAAGCAATAGGAGTAAGAGTGAGCATCGTCCAGTAAGTTGTTATGGACTCCCAAAGAGTTCTAGGTTTTGCATGAAATATCTTGTTAGCAATATACTCAAAGTTTTTAAAAAAGAGCAATGAAGCCACTAAAATCATCGCAAAACCTATCATCCCCATTTTTGAAGAGTTTGCTAAAAATATATCTAACTTTTCCATCACTAGTTCAGAATTTACTGGCATAAGATTTGAGAAAATAAAACTTTTTATACTCTCGTAATGATCTGCAAAACTTGGAAGTGAAGTTAAAAGTGTTAGTATTATTAAAAGAAGTGGGATGATGGTAAAAATAGTATAAAAACTCAGACTAGCAGCAAAGAGTGTAAGCTCTTTGTCAACAAAAGTACTCACCCAAAACTTAATCTCTTTAAGAATGTGAGTACTTTTTTCACTCATGTTAATCAAGACCCATTTTTGCAGGGTTTAAAATGTTGTTAGGGTCAAACGCCATTTTAATGGACTTAAAGAGGTTCATCTCCTCGTCACTAAACGCCATTCGCATATAAGGTGCTTTAGCAAGACCGATACCGTGCTCACCAGAGAGTGTTCCACCTAAGTCAATAGTTGCTTGAAAAACTTCTTCTATTGCCTGATAAGCGATTTTTACCTGCTCTGGGTCTTTCCCATCTACCATAACATTTGTATGTACATTTCCATCACCTGTATGACCAAAACACGGGATGTTGATATCATATTTCTTAGCAATTGCATTAAACTTATTTAACAGTTCTGGCAATGCAGCACGTGGGACAGTAACATCTTCGTTGAGCTTTTTGCTACCATAAATAGTAATCGCTTGAGAAGCATTACGCCGAGCAAACCAGATATCAGCTGCCTCTTTTTCATCTTTTGCTATTCTAAATTCTCTACAACCATTCTCTTTAAATACCTTCTCAATTTGAGCAAGTTGAAAGTTTAAATCATCTTCGAGGTTTCCATCAACATCAGTTACAAGTAAAGCACCTGCATCAACAGGAAGACCTTTGCCATGAACTTGCTCAACTGCACGAATAGTAAGATTATCTAAAAACTCCATGGCAACAGGAGTAATTCCACTTGCCATAGTTTTATAAACTGCTTCCATCGCTGCGTTTACAGTGTCAAAAATCCCTACTGCTGTTTTTGTCATCTTCGGTTTAGGAATCAAACGCAGTGTAATTTCTGAAAGTACAGCAAGTGTTCCCTCACTCGCGATTAGAATACCGCTTATGTTATAACCCGCCACATCTTTGATGGTGCGCTTGCCCGCTTTAATGATGTCACCGTTTGGAAGAACTGCGCGAGTTGCCATCACATAATCTTTAGTGATTCCGTACTTTGCAGCACGCATACCTCCCGCATTTTCACTCACATTTCCACCGATAGTCGAGTAGTCTTGAGACGCTGGATCTGGTGGATAAAAAAGACCAACCGCTTCAACAGCACGTTGTAAGTCCATGTTTATAAGACCTGGTTGCACTATGGCTACCATATTTTTCATATCTATCTCTAGGATTTTGTTCATGTGTTTTTCAAAGCCTAAAACAATTCCACCACTACTAGGAAGTGCTCCACCTGTAAAACCAGACCCTGCTCCACGAGGAACGATGACTATTCTTTTTTCATTACAGTATTTAAGTATCTTTGATATGTCATCTTCATTTCTAGGAAATATAACAGCATCAGGCTCAAACTTTGTGCGTGTTGCATCGTATGAGTAAGCTATTAGGTGTGCTTTATCACTGTAAATATTATCATCACCAACTATAGATGTAAAATGTTGTAAATGTTTTGCATCAATCATTTTTTTGTCCTTTTTCAAATTTCTCTATATTTTGTATCAGTGCTTTATTATTAGGATTATATTTTTTCAAAAGTCCAAAGTAGTAAGGCTCGTACACTTCTAACTCACTACTACCATCTCCCCACCAGTTTGCTTCAATATGTTCAACTCTTGAGTAAAAAGGAAGCTGTAAAGTATCTTGCACTAAAGGAGCATCACTAATACTTAAAATAACGAAAGTATTTATATCGACTGTATAAAGTTTCTTGTCAATATAAATAAATAAAAGTCCTACACTACTAGCAATACTCATAGCACTAAAGTCTTCTTTAAGTGGTGTCGGGTGCCCTCTATAAGAGATAACAGTGGCAAATATATCTATATGCACCCACTGCGTTTTAACACTTTTTGTTATACGATGATAAATTTCTTCACTCGGAGCAATGAGCATTGAGCGAGAGTATCCAAATGCTAGTTCTACCTTATCGCCTGCAAGTGCTTTCCAGCGTCCTGTTGGAAGAGCATTATTTTGTAAAGCATTAAAGGTGTTCATTTCCAATGTTGCTATCTCACTTGTTTTATCATACGATATAACTTGCACATTTTTTACAATTGTAGTATGATTTTTAGCTAGTGTATGAACCAAAAAACCACTAACACCTATATCTACACTCTTAATTTTGACAGTGGCTCTATTTTTATCATAATCAATAGAAAGTAGTGTAGTTTTTATCATTGAAGCACTCAGTCCTAGTGCTATAACGAGTAGTAAAAATATATGTTTCATATTGCTTCTTTAATTTTATTTATATGCGATTATATCAAACAAACCTCAGACTAAGCAAAAATTTGATAATGTTTTACAATTTTTATAATAGGCTTAGTTTTTTGATACGTATTTTCTTTTTTTTATTCCTCATTACAAATCTCTTTTCTTCTGAAGTTGAGCGCTACCGTTGGCCAAGTGGTCAAACTTTTTTAGTCTTTTTAGAAAAAAATGCTCTGCCAATAAGACCACTCTATTATAATCTCGACAAAGATGACCAACGCCTCACTGAAGAGATGCGTTCTGGTATGCACTACCAAGTTCTTTATGATGCAAACAAAAGCATAGGACAAGTTTTACTTCCTCTGAATGATGAACTGCAAATTCACATTTATAAAAACAATAATGCTTATAAATTTGAAGCTATTCCCATCATCAGTACTACAAAAGTAGAATCTTTTGCCACAAAGATAGTGAGTTCACCAAACTACACTATCATGAAATATACAGGTAGTAAAAAACTCGCTCAAATCTTCACAGCAAATTTTAGAAACTCACTAAACTTTAAAAATGACATAAGAGCGGGTGATGACCTAGTTATGATCTATGAGCAGAAGTACCGTTTAGACGAAGTCTTTTCTATGCCTATCTTACATGTAGCCATGATAGAGATGCGACATAAAAAGCACTATATCTATCTTAATGATGACAGTAGGTACTATGATGAAAAGGGACACGAGGTAGAGGGCTTTTTACTTGCTCGTCCTGTTAGAGGTGCTAGAATCTCTTCATACTTTACTAAACGCAGGTGGCATCCTGTTTTACATAAATGGAAAGCCCACTTAGGTATGGACTATGCAGCAAGACGTGGTACTCCTATCGTAGCTGCGGGAAGTGGTCGTGTCAGTTATGCTGCTAGACTTGGGAGTTATGGTAACCTTGTAAAAATAAGACATGCTGATGGTTACGAGACACGTTATGCACATATGAAATCTTTTCGCCGTGGAATTAGACGAGGAAAGTATGTTAAAAAAGGGCAAACTATAGGTTATGTAGGAACAACGGGGCGCTCAACTGGTCCACACCTTCACTTTGAACTCCGCAAACGCGGTCGAGCTATAAATCCACTTCGTGTGGTTCAAGTTACTACAAAAAAACTCAGAGGTATAGAGAAGAAAGCCTTTTTAAGACTACAAAAAAATTATGATGAGTCTATCGCCCTACATCTAAACAATCAGACACCTTATAAAAAGAAGAAAAACTTTACAAACCAGTGCTATATTCACATTCAAGGATGCAAAACAGATGGCTAAAATCATAAAAACCGCTCCATTAGAAAATCCAAACTTTATTAAACCTATTGCTATTACTTATGAAGTAGAAGGTCACAAAAAACTCTGGGAAGCAATCATCTCCCACGATGCAGTAAGTGTTTTACTCTACAACATAGACAGAGATGCTTTTGTTTTAGTCAAACAGTTTCGACCTCCTGTACTTAATGCTAACAAAAAAGATGGCTACACTTATGAACTCTGTGCGGGCATTATAGATAAAGACTTAAGCGACAAAGAGATAGCTAGAGAAGAGGTACTTGAAGAGTGTGGTTATGATATTCCTTTAAACTCAATTAGCAAAATCACTTCCTACTACACTAGTGTTGGCATCTCAGGAGCACTTCAAACACTCTACTATGCACAGATAAATGATAGTTTGATGATAAACGCAGGTGGTGGACTAGAAGAAGAGAACATTGAAGTTATTTATCTTAAACTTAAAGAGGCTAAAGCATTTATGTTTGATGAGTCTTTCCAAAAAACACCAGGTCTTATGCTGGCATTTTACTGGTTTTTTAGCCAAAATCAATAGGATCCATATCTATTTCAGCTAATTTCACCTTAGTTGTATTAACTGCGTTAATGAGTGCAGTTGCCTTGTCTGAGCGTAAGAGTATCTCGAATCTATACTTATTAGCCACTCTCTCAATAGAGCATTTTCCCGCACCCACAACTTCAATTTCACTTATACTTTGTAGTTTAGACTCCATCTCCCGCATAGCCTCTTGTGCCTTTGCTCCATTTGTATGTGCAAAAAGAATTCGGCAGAGTTTTTTATAGGGTGGGTACAACTCTTTTCTATACTCTTTTTCCTCTTCTAAGAATCCTTCATAGTTTTCTATGTAAGCATTAAAAAAAGGTTCATTAAAACTCTGCACCAAGACTAAAGCATCTTTTGCTCTACCACTTCTTCCTGCTACTTGAATCAGAGCCGACAGAGCTTTTTCTCTTGCCCTGTAATCTCCCATACGTAAAAGATTATCCATACCCATAACAACAGCCAATGTTACTCCATGATAATCATGCCCCTTGCTTAGCATCTGTGTTCCTACTAAGATATCACTCTCTCTATCGTTAAAGCGCTTGAGTGCTTTTTTTAGTTTACTAGCAGTTGTGATGACATCCCGGTCAAACTGCTCTACATTTGCACTAGGCATCGCTTCACTAATGTTCTTTACAGCTTCTGCAGTCCCTAAACGCGAGCTTGTAAGGTTTGGACTTTTACACTCACAGCAGACTTGAGGTATCGCTTGAGTAAAGTTACAGTAGTGACACTTCATAGCTCTACTCTTTTGGTGAATGCTCAAACCAACTGAACAAAATACACACTCATAAGTATGTCCACAATCTCCACAGATTAGATACTTAAAGTTTGCACGAGTAGGTAAAAAGACTATCGACTGTTCTTTTGCTCTATGAGTTTGTTCTAAAGCAGACATTATCATAGGAGACAGTTCTTCTACACTTTTCTCATACACAAACTTACGGTTTGTAGAGAAATATCCTCCTTTTAACCTTATAAAAGGGAACTTAACATAAGAAGTAAGAGAAGGTGTAGCACTTCCTAAAACAACATTAACATCATATAGTTTTCCCATATAGATAGCAATATCTCGAGCATTGTATCGTGGACGAGATGAGGATTTATAAGAGTCATCATGCTCTTCATCTACAACTATAAGTCCTAAATCTTTGATAGGAAGAAAGAGGCATGAACGTGGTCCAGCGATAATCTTTGCTTCACCACTATGTATCTTCGCTAAGGCAATCTTTTTTTGTTTTGGTGTTAGTTTTGAGTGCCACATTACGACAGAGTCACCAAAATGTTCCTCTAAACGCAGGCTCATCTGAGGAGTGAGTGAAATCTCTGGCATTAAAAATATACTACGTTTACCCTCCTCTATCATTTGCTCAAACTGTTTCATATATATCTCTGTTTTTCCACTTCCTGTGTCACCAAAAAGTAGAGAGACTTTGTGCTTTTGTAAAAAGAGGGATGCTTCTTCTTGTTTATGTGAAAGGATAATTTTACTCTCTGTAATCTCATTAAGAGTGACATCAGCATGAACTTCACCATTATAAGGCATCATCAATGAATAGGCATCTCCTAAAGAGCATACATAATACTTTGAGATAAATTTTGCTAGATGCATCTGTTTTAGTGAGTAAATCTCATCTGTAATTTTTAAAATTTGGGATGTTTTAAATTCTGGTTTTGAAGAAGTTGAAAGAACTGCTCCACTCTTTTCTCTGTTATTAAAGATAAGGGAAACTTTTGAGCCTATGGGGATAGACTCAGATGAGTGGTAAGAGAATTCACCAAGAGGTGAGCCTATAATTGAGAGTGTGTAATAGTTCAATTAAACTTTAATCTGTAAGTTCTGAGCAATAAGTATCTGATTGTGTCGTACAATCAAAAACTCCTGTTCCTCTTGTATAAGTAAAACCTACCGTTGTATCACCAATCTGATAATCATATGTGGTAGTATTTTCATCACTATACCCACCAGTATTTGTCCAGTGTCCAGAGCTAGCACTATCTTTTATCCCATAAGTAAGAACACCACCAAAAAGAGACCCATTATCTATCTCTCCTGCATTCGTTCCAACCTTAATATATTTACTGTCACCTGTAATAAGTCTACCTTGGCGTTCTGTCATAATAGCTGAACGCAGAGAAGATATATCTGCACGACCTTTACTTATCTGTGCATCTGTTCTAGTAGCTGCAAATTTTGGAATGGCTATAGCTGAGAGTATCCCTAATACTACAATGACAAACACTAGTTCTATCATTGTAAAAGCATTTTTATTAATATTGTACACTTTGGCCCCTTAATTTCATTGGATATTTAGCAGCATCTACCGCTGATTGGAGTGCTAAACATTTATTATCACTTCCAGCTGATCCCAAAGATATAGTTAAGTTGTCATCACTAGCACCAGTTAAAATCTCTAATGTTAAACAATCAGAAACACTACCGATAGAGATAACAGCTTTTTTTGTTGAGAGGATAGCATTACCACTTCCTTCTAAACTAGCTATTCCATTAGACATCAATTTTAAGTCATCTTCTGTTTTAGCGTTTGACATAGCATATGATGCTATTTCTGATGCACCAACCATAACATTTTGTGCTATTTTAGAGACTTCAGCATCACTTCTAGTTGCTGAGAGTTTTGGAATAGCGACTGCTGCTAAAATTCCTAAAATAACAATAACAAAAACAAGTTCAATCATTGTAAAAGCATTTTTCATGTAAATACTCCTTAACTAATATAATACAACAATTATATTAAAATATATTTAATTACTTACGATTTTTGATTTAAAGTTTAAGTTTTGTGAAATTAAAAAGGAGAGAAGTTGACACTTCCACAATTTAGAATTGCGAAAGTACCCTTGAAGCAAAAATCTAGTAAGTCACACCTGTGCCACCAAAGTTTTGTTCTTTAATTAAATCATTAGAGACTGCTTGTAAACCTATACATGCAGCAGTTGATGGAGATGCAACATCAGATAAAGTTACATTACCATCTGACACATTATTAAATGTTAATAAAACACAATCTTCCCCACCTACTTGAAAATTTGCAGTTTCAGCATCTGCAGCACCTACTGCAGTGTCATCAAAATCTGCTACATTAGTCATAACAACTAAATCTGCAAAAGTACCTTGAGAAGTATAGTATGCACCTATATCAGAAACTACTGTTGCTAAATCTGATGCCGCCTTAGAAACTTCAGCATCTGTACGAGTAGCTGCAAGCTTTGGAATAGCAACCGCTGCTAAAATACCTAAAATAACGATAACGAAGATCAATTCGATCATTGTAAAACCAGCTCTTTTCATAAGAACTCCTTTTGTAAATAAAAAATTTGGATTACACTAGTAACCTTAATAGATATTATGAGCCTCTTTACATTAAACTTTGCTTAAACTATCTATATTCGAGTGAATATACTTAATATGCTAATAATGGAATAAATTTTGCTTAGTATACTAATATGTCAAGGGTTATACAAAGGAGTAGTAGATGTCTATAACAATTTCAAGAACTGGGACACTTTTAAAAGATGCTTTGAACTATCGTTCAATTCGTCAAGATATGATAGCATCTAACATTGCTAATGCAGATACTCCAGGTTATAGACCAAGGGATATAAGTTTCGAGCAAGCTCTCATCCAAAAAAAAGCAATGCTTTTAAAGAATGATAACAATACTCTTAAAATGGCACAAACAAATTCATCACACTTAAAGCCAAAAGAGGAGAGCACTTCTTTTATGCCAACTACATACTTTAGAGATGGTCATATGGCACGTAATGATGGAAACAGTGTTGACATAGATGTAGAAACAACAGAAATGAGTAAAAACTCTATCATGTTTAATGCAGTCATCGGTGCTATGAAAAAAGATGGCATGATTTACAAGAGTGTCATTGATGCTTCTAGAAATGTACGTTAAAGGAAATATGAATGAGTAATTTTTTAAATAGTTTTGACATCTCAGGTTATGGTCTCTCAGCACAGAGAGTACGTGTAAACACGATTTCTAGCAACATTGCCAACGCACAAACTACAAGAACTTCAGAGGGCGGGCCATATAGACGCAAAGAGGTAGTCTTTCGTGCCATAAGCTTTAATGATAAGTTTAATGAAGCACTTAGCGGTATGACAAAAAGTGCTTCTTATGAAGATCCTCTTAACGAAGGTAGTTTTGGGAAAAAAGTAAATCCTGCTATAATGAGTGTAATTATTGATAAAATTTCGCGTGATGATTCTAAACCAAAAATGAAGTTTGAGCCAAATCATCCAGATGCCGATACAAATGGTTATGTTGCATACCCTAACATTAATCCTGTAATCGAAATGGCCGATTTAGTAGAAGCGACACGTTCTTACCAAGCAAATGTGGCTGCATTTCAAAGTTCAAAAGACATGGCAAATAGTGCTTTAACACTATTGCAATAAAGGAGAGTAACTAGTTATGAGTAATATAGGAAATATTTCTACTCTTGGTACAGCTGACCTACTAAACCAGAAGTCAAAAGTTCAAACTCCAGGGGGAGAACAGTTTGCCAAGCACTTAAAGTCAGCACTAAATGAGATAAATGAACTTCAAGTTGAAAAAGAAGTGGCAGTTGCAGACATAGCGACAGGACAGGTAAAAGACCTTCATCAAGCAGCTATTGCCATCGGTAAAGCTGAGCTAAATATGAAACTAATGCTTGAAATCCGTAACAAAGCTTTAAATGCATACAAAGAACTTGGACGTACACAGTTATAATATTTTAATGGGCAATCATAACAAAAGTAAAAAAATACTCCTTCTTTATACTCTAGTGTCCCTAGGGTTTTTAATCTTTTTATGGGTTATGTTTCTTACAGTCATAAAATCTCGTCACCTTCCAAGTACTTATGCTAAAGAGAGTTCACGTGCAGTACGTGGAAATATCATCAGTGCTGATGGTTTTCACCTAGCAACTACCAAAAAACTCTATAAAGCAGTAGTAAATACTCGCTACATCGACCCAGATAAGAAAAAACTATTTGTCGAACTTTTTAGTATCTACTCTGGTATCGATTCTAAAACCATAGAAAAAAAATTATCAAAAAGAAAAGGTGTAGTAGTTCTAAGCTATAAAATTTCTCAAATTCAAGCACACTATCTTAAAAAACTCGCCCGTGAGCTTCGCAGATTTAAAGTTTTTTTAGAACTTAAAAATGCGAAAACAGGCCTTCGTTCCATTCACGGTCTAAGTGTTATAGAGAGTGGCGAGAGTCGAGAGTATCCTTATGGCAAACTTCTTACTCCCATCATTGGATATCCTCATAAACTTGAAGAAGATGGATATACCTCGGTGAGTGGGGTTAAAGGTTTAGAGAAAAGATTTGATAGTGAACTTAGTGCAAGTCAAAATGGTTCAAGCCGTGGTAAACGCGATGTAAATTCTTATATCATCTTAAATAAGGACTCCTTTACAAAAGCGGAGATAGATGGACTTGATCTCAAGCTTACTATTCCCATTTCTCTTCAAATTAAGATGGAAAAAATGCTTGATGGTATGAAAGAAAAACTCCAAGCCAAACAGCTTATGCTTTCAATAATGAACTCAAATAATGGTGATATTTATACTATAGCAAGTTCAAACCGTTTTTTACCCAAGCATATCAAACGCAGTGACTATCCCTCTTTAAACGCAGGTATGATAGAGTATAGTTTTGAGCCAGGGAGTGTCATAAAGCCAATCACTTTTTCACTTTTACTCGAACATGGGCTTGTAAATCCTTACGACTTAGTTAATGGTCATAATGGCCGATTTAAAATAGGTCGTAAGGTTATAACTGATGAGCATAAATTTGACTGGCTCTCCGCTGAGAATGTCATAGTCTACTCTTCAAACATCGGTATAGCACAACTAGCACAAAAGCTCTCAGGGTATGAGTTTTATGAAGGCTTAAAGAGTTTTGGCTTTGGAGAAAAATCTACCCCTGATCTTATTTATGAAAAAGTAGGCTCAGTTCCAAGTCCAAAAAGACTTGAAAATGAAATATACAAGGCAACTTGTTCTTATGGCTATGGCATGAAAGCAAACCTTATGCAGGTTATGAGAGCATACTCTGCGTTTAATAACAATGGTCGTATGGTTTACCCTAAACTTGTAACTGGTTTTATAAATGAACGTGGTATTTTAGAGAAGATGCCTTATGAAGAACAAGTTCAAGTCATATCTAGTGTAACAGCTCAAAGAATGAAAAAAATTCTCATAAAAACTGTAAATGTAGGTACAGGAAAGAAAGCTCGAACTGCAGGTCTACTTATAGGCGGAAAAACAGGAACAGCACATATAGTTGAGAAAGGAAAGTATGTGCATAAATACAACACTGCGTTTATGGGTTTTGCAAATGATGAAACACACAACTACTCCATCGGGGTTATAGTTGTGCAACCAACTACGAGTCACTTTGCTTCACAAACAGCCGTGCCAATCTTTAAAAAAGCAGTAGATATTCTCATCGAAGATGGCTACTTAAAGCCAGATGTTATCAAGCAGCCTAGTACTACCTACCAAGGTCTCCACTAATATAACTGTATTTCCTATCTCAATAGTATCTATAACCTCAAAGTCACGACTAAGTATCTCTACATACCCTACTTCCAGTGGTTTTAATATTTCACTCATGGCTTTTTTAATCTCTTTACTCGTATAAATCTTTTTTTGTACCATTTTAGATGCTTCATAAAGTGAGCTTGATATTTTTAATGCCCCTTTTCTTTGCTCTTTACTAAGGTAAATGTTTCTACTACTAAGAGCAAGTCCATCACTCTCTCGAACTGTATCAACTGCCACAATTTTCACATCAATAAAAAGCTGTTTTACCATCAGGCTTATGAGGTTTAACTGTTGTGCATCTTTTTTACCAAAGTATGCATAGTCTGGATTAACAATGTTAAAAAGCTTGTTTACAACAGTGAGTACTCCGTCAAAGTGCCCCGGTCGTGTTGCTCCTTCTAAAACAAATCCTCTAACATTTGGTGCTTTTAGGCTGACTTCATCACTACCGTATATATCTTCCTTTTGTGGTAAAAAAACCACATCTACACCAGCTAACTTACATATTTTTTTATCTGCCTCATCACGAGAAGGATACTTATCTAAGTCTTCTCCTACTAAAAACTGAGTAGGATTTACAAAAATTGAAACCACTATAAGTTCACACTCATTTTTTGCTTTTTTTATTAAAGAGAGGTGACCATCGTGAAGTGCTCCCATAGTAGGGACAAATCCGATAATTTTCTTTTCTTTTTTTAAGTAGGTTTTTAATTCATTAACATCAGAGATAATCTTCATTTTAAGTCCACATATAATATAATCGCTATTATACTATTTATTAGACTAATTTAATGGAACAACTTTATGGATAACTACGAATATACAGAACTTTTAAAAAACATCACTTTAAAAATGAGTAATATCACAGGTGTTGTACAGCCCCAGTTGATAAAAGATAAACTCCAAAAGATTGAAGAATTAGAAAATGACCAAGACTTTTGGAATGATGCCACAAACGCAGCAAAGGTGCAAAAAGAAAAAACACAACTTGGTCGTAAACTAGATAAATATTCCCTTGCTAACGATGCTGTTAATGATGCAAAAGAACTTTATGAAATGGCTAGAGAAGAAAATGATGAGGAGTCTTTAAATGCTCTGTATGAAGATGCAAGTAGCCTAGAAGAGCAGATAAGAAGCATGGAGATAGAAGTCCTTCTAAGTGGTGAGAGTGATGCAAATAATGCCATAGTATCTATCCATCCTGGTGCAGGTGGAACAGAGAGTCAGGACTGGGCGGAGATGCTACTTCGTATGTACAAACGTTGGGCTGAGCGACGTGGATTTAGTGTAGAAGTACTTGATTATCAAAATGGAGAAGAGGCTGGAATTAAAGATGTCTCATTTATAGTGAAGGGTGAGAATGCCTATGGTTACCTCAAAGTAGAAAATGGTATACATAGACTTGTTCGTATTAGCCCCTTTGACTCAAACTCTAAACGCCACACATCTTTTAGCTCTGTTATGGTCTCTCCAGAAGTTGATGATGACATAAACATAGTTATAGAAGATAAAGATATAAGAGTTGATACCTACCGAGCGAGTGGTTCAGGTGGACAGCATGTAAACAAAACTGAGTCGGCTATAAGACTGACTCATATAGAGACTGGTGTAGTCGTTCAGTGTCAAAATGACAGAAGCCAGCATAAAAATAAAGCTACAGCAATGAAAATGCTAAAGTCGCGTTTGTATGAGTTAGAACTTGAAGCTCAACAAGCTGAGAAAGATGGTGTAACTAAAAGTGAGATAGGTTGGGGTCATCAGATACGCTCATATGTTATGCAGCCTTATCAGCAGGTTAAAGACACTCGATCAAATGAAGCACTCTCAAATATCTCTGCGATTTTAGATGGAGACATAGACAAAATGATAGAGGGTGTTTTAATTGCACAAAATAAGCAATAGTAGTTTTACAAAGTAAAATATTTTTTTAGAGAATAAACACTACTATCAAACTTATTTAATTTCCTCTTTTTTCTTAAAAAAACTATATCCAAGAGAGCCTATACCTAGAAGCATCAGTAAAATTGTCAGATACTCCATCTGCTTTTTCTGTTGCCCCTTAAGCTCTTTTAGGAACTTTGAACTATCTGGCTTGCTCTTACTTTTTTTAGTACTTGTACTACTCTGTATGCTTGCCTCCATTCTGGCCAAGTTTGCTACCGCTCTATCATTTTTACTTACACCCTTTTGAGGTACAGTCCAAAAATGAACTACAAAACCTATAAGAAGCAATAACACACCTAAAGTTCTCAGTATAACTTGCTGATACTTTAAAAAATACTCCATTTCGTTCCTTTTTGCTTTTTATTAGACAAATTATGTCAAAATCCTACTATGAATTTACTTAAAGAATTTTTTATAGATGATAAATGCTCATACTTAGATAATAAAGAGCAAACTATGCATTACAAAATGATAGATGAGTGCGATATAGAATCTTGCGAGGCTCTTGTAGAAAGAGGCTACCGTCGTTTTGGAAAAATGTATTTTAGACCAATCTGCAGTCAATGTTCTGAGTGTCAAAGCATAAAAATAGATGTCAAAAATTACACTTTCTCAAAATCTGCTAGAAGAATTTTAAAAAAAGCCTCCCACTTACAAACATACATACAAAAGCCAACATTAACAAAAGAACATCTTACAATATTTAAAAAATATCATTTACATATGAGTGATAAAAAATCTTGGGATTACACTGAAACTTCACCGGAGAATTATCATAGTTCTTTTATAAGTGGGCATGAGGACTTTGGGTATGAGGTACTTTACTATGATGAAGATAAATTAATTGCTGTTGATTTAATAGATATTTTAGAAAATGGAATTTCATCTATATATTTTTATTATGACCCTGAATATGCATATTTATCATTGGGGAAGTACTCACTGTATAATCAAATAAAATTTGCTAAAAGTACACATAAAAGTTGGATATATCTAGGGTATTATGTTGAGGAGTGCCCTTCACTCTCTTACAAGTCACAATATAAACCGTATCTTACACTCAAAGATAGACCAAGTGAATATGAAAGATATCAGTGGTTTTAGTTCGACAACTCTCTTCTTTGTGTTTTTCTTATTTCTGCTTTTTTAGTGTTTAAGTCTTTTTGTAAAGCTTCTTCTAGTCTCTTTTGTTCCCGTTTATCTTGACTGCGAATACGTTTAATTTTTTCTTCTTCTAACTGCTGTTTTGTTTTGTAGTATTTTTTTTGTGCTTCTTTACGTGCTCGTAATCTTGTATCTTCTTCTAAAAAAGCATCAATTACTCCTTTAGAATCTATATACTCTTTATTTTTGTAGTAATAATCAATAATTTCTTTTTTATTTTTTTGTGTATCAATCAGTCCAGTGTTAATAATCTGTGAAAAAAGTTTATAGTTCTTTTTACTCATAGACTCTTTGTAGTGGCTGTTAATGCTTCTTAAATAGTAGTCATTCGTTTTAGAAAGTGTACGAAGTTTGTTTAAGTACTCTCTTTTTTCTGTACTTACAGTTGACTTTTCTACCTTGTACCCTAACTCTTTAGCTTGAGCTACTTCTTGAGTATATGTATCAATCTCATCTTTATATAATTTATAGCTTTGAATCTCTTTTAAAGATGCAATATTTTCTATATTATCATAAATGACATTACCTAAAACAGCGTAAGGTTTGGGATTGTCTGCATTTGATAAAGTTGCGATAAGAGCAGTGAAAAGTGTAGTTAAAAATAATTTATACATGATAGCGCCTAAAAGTTTTTTATAATTATAGCAGTTTTTGATTATTTAAAGAGGAGTTTTACTCTCCATAAGGAGAATAATGTGTAAAAGTTAAAATTAACCGTTACGTTTTTTCTGAATCTCTTCAGATACTGCTTTAGGAACTTCAGCATAGTGATCAAATTCCATAGAGTAAGTTGCACGACCTTGAGTAGCTGAACGAAGGTCAGTTGAGTAACCAAACATTTCAGATAAAGGAACGAATGCATCAACAATTTTACTACCAGCACGATCGCCCATAGCATTGATTTGTCCACGACGACGGTTAAGGTCACCGATAACATCTCCCATGTTTTCTTCAGGAGTTTCAACTTCAACTTTCATCATTGGCTCGAGTATTGAAGGCTTAGCTACACGACAAGCAGCCTTGAAACCCATTGATGCAGCAAGTTTAAATGCCATCTCATTTGAATCGACATCATGGTAAGAACCATCATAAAGTGTTACATCAACATCTTCCATTGGGTATCCAGCAAGAACACCTGTCTGCATAGCTTCCTCACAACCTTTTCTAACAGCTGGAATAAATTCTTTAGGAACAGATCCACCTTTAATAGCATCATGGAAAACATAACCTGTATCTTTTTCACCTGGCTTAACTCTAAGATAAACATGACCAAACTGACCACGACCACCTGATTGCTTAGCGTACTTGTACTCTTGTTGTACTTCTTCTTTGATTGACTCACGGTAAGAAACCTGTGGAGCACCAACTTCTGCTTCAACATTAAACTCTCTTCTCATTCTATCAACAAGAATTTCAAGGTGTAACTCTCCCATACCAGAGATAATAGTCTGACCAGTCTCTTCATCACTACTTACACGAAAAGATGGATCTTCAGCAGCAAGTTTATTTAGTGCAACACCCATTTTTTCTTGGTCAGCTTTTGTTTTTGGCTCAACTGCAACAGAGATAACTGGTGCCGGGAAGTCCATTCTTTCAAGAACAACTTTAACATCACCTTGACATAAAGTATCACCAGTAGTTGTAGCTTTAAGACCAACAACAGCACCGATTTCACCTGCATAAATTTCTTTAACTTCTTCACGTTTGATAGCATGCATCTTAACGATACGACCAATTCTCTCTTTCTTGTCTTTTGTAGAGTTATGTACAAATGAACCTGAACTTAAAGAACCACGGTAAACACGGATAAAAGTAAGAACACCAACAAAAGGGTCAGTCATAATCTTAAATGCTAACGCAGCGAAATCACCATCATCAGTTGATGGTACTTCTATTTCTACTTCTTCATCATCCATAAGTGTACCCATGATCGCAGCAGACTCAACTGGTGAAGGCAGATAATCAACAACAGCGTCAAGAAGTGTTTGAACACCCTTGTTCTTAAATGCAGTACCTGGAGTCATTGGAACTACAGCCATACCAAGTGTTGCAGATTTAATAGCAGCTTTTACTTCTTCTTGTGTGAACTCTTCACCATCAAGAAATTTTTCAGCGAAATCATCATTCCCTTCAACTTCAGCAAGAGTTTCCATCATTTTTTCTCTGTACTCTTCTGAAATCTCTTGTAAAGACTCACGAATATCTTGCTCATGATAAGCAGAACCCATTTCAGCATCAGCATCCCAAACGATTTCTTTCATTTTAACTAAGTCAACAACACCTTCAAACTCAGCTTCTGCACCGATAGGTAGTTGAAAAGGCATTGGATTACCTTTAAGACGATCTCTAATTTGACGCTCAACTTCGTAGAAATCTGCACCAGTTCTATCCATCTTGTTAACAAAAACAATTGAAGGAACCTTATAACGGTTACGTTGTCTCCATACTGTTTCAGATTGGGGCTGAACACCACCAACTGCACAAAATACTGAAACAGCACCATCAAGAACACGCATTGAACGCTCAACTTCAATTGTGAAGTCAACGTGTCCAGGAGTATCTATAATGTTAATTTGCTTTCCGTTCCACTCACAAGTAGTAGCAGCAGAAGTAATAGTAATACCACGCTCTTGTTCTTGTTCCATCCAGTCCATAGTAGCAGCACCATCATGAACCTCACCAATTTTATGTTCAACACCAGTATAGAAAAGAATTCTTTCTGTAGTTGTAGTTTTACCTGCATCAATGTGTGCAGCAATTCCGATGTTTCTTACGTCGTTAAGTTTGTGACTTCTTGCCATAGTTTTAGTACCTTGTTATATTAGTTGAGAGATAAGCTCTTTTATAAATCAAAAGATTTAACTTACAAAAGAGCTGTCAATAGTTTTTGCAAGAAGAGATGAACTCTTCTTGCGGTCGAAAAGGAAAATTTACCAGCGATAGTGAGCAAATGCTTTATTTGCTTCAGCCATTCTGTAAGTATCTTCTTTTTTCTTGAATGCTGAACCTTTATCAGTTGCAGCTTCCATGAACTCATTAGCTAATCTCTCAGCCATAGTTCTTTCGTTTCTCTTACGAGCAGCGTCAATTAACCATCTTAAAGCTAATGACTGTTGACGTACTGGGCGTACTTCTACTGGAACTTGATAAGTAGCACCACCAACACGGCGACTTTTTACTTCGATAATTGGTTTAATGTTTTCAATAGCTTCATTAAATGTATCAATACCAGTCTTTTCACCACGTGAACTAATTATGTCTAGTGCACTGTAGATAATTTTCTCTGCTATAGATTTCTTACCATCTAACATTACTTTGTTTATAAATTTCGTCAGTATTTTGCTTCCA
Source organism: Sulfurimonas sp. SAG-AH-194-C20 (assembly GCF_029215975.1). GTDB lineage: Bacteria > Campylobacterota > Campylobacteria > Campylobacterales > Sulfurimonadaceae > Sulfurimonas. The sequence continues at coordinate 14,440 of NZ_JAEMVD010000002.1, read as the reverse complement.
TAAACTGGATCTGGCATAACTGGACGAACGGGAGCTTTTCTTCTTCTCATTTCGAGTATCCTTATTCTTCAATTTTTTCAAATTTACTCAAAATCAATCACTTAAGATTAATCCTGTAGCTATTGAACTTCTGGCGTAAACGCCGACATCAAATTTGTTAAAACAAATTTGCATGATTCCTTAGAAATAATCTTAGGTTATTTTTTAGGCTTTTTAGTACCGTATTTTGATCTTGCAACCATACGGCCAGCAACACCAGCAGTATCAAGAGCACCACGAACGATATGGTATTTAACACCAGGTAAATCTTTAATACGACCACCACGTACAAGTACGATTGAGTGTTCTTGAAGGTTGTGACCCTCTCCACCGATATACGAAATAACTTCGAAACCAGATGTTAATCTAACTTTTGCAACTTTTCTTAAAGCCGAGTTAGGTTTTTTTGGTGTAGTCGTATAAACACGAGTACATACACCACGACGCTGTGGACATGAAACAAGCGCAGGTGATTTAGATTTCTTAATCACACGTTTACGCTCATTACGAATCAATTGGTTGATTGTAGGCATACAATTCCTTTATATAAATTTCCAGTAGAATTTAACTCACTAAAAGTTTTAGAGAGTTATAGACACGAGATAATACAGAAATTGTAATTAAAGTTAGCTTATTTTAAGTGAAAATTAATAATTGGAGGAATAGATGGGAATATATGAGCCTAATGCTCATATACTAAAAGAAAAGTATTTTATTACTCTTCTTCTGCTTCAAAAATGACTTTTTGATCTTTATAAATACCAGTTCCAACAGGAATAGTACGACCAATAATAACATTTTCTTTAAGGTTATTAAGATCATCTACCTTAGCTGAAACTGCAGCTTCTGTAAGAACCTTAGTTGTATCTTGGAAAGATGCAGCTGAGATAATACTATCAGCAGATACAGCAGCTCTTGTGATACCAACAAGGAAAGGCTCAGCAATCGCAGGACGACCACCAAGACGAATGATTTTTTCATTTTCAGCTGAAAATTTAGCTTTAGAAATTAAATCACCCTCAATAAACTTAGTATCTCCAGATCTCACAATTTTAATCTGACGTAACATCTGAGTAAAGATAACCTCAATATGCTTATCAGCAATATTAACACCTTGAGAACGATATACTTGTTGTACTTCAGATACTAGATAGTTATAAAGTGCTTTAACACCCATAATACGAAGTAACTCATGTGAAGATAAAATACCAGTAGTTAAACGCTCACCAGCATGAACAAAGTCACCGAGACTTACAACAGGCTCATGAGATTTATCAACAAAGTACTCTTTAACTATTCCATTTTCAGAGTTACTTACAACTACACGGATTTTACCACGAAGCATTTTACCAAAACTAACAGTACCATCTATCTCAGAGATAAGTGCAGTAGCCTTAGGACGACGACCTTCAAAAAGCTCACTTACACGCGGGAGACCCCCTGTAATATCTGATGACTTTTGAAGTGCTTTTGGTGTTTTCGCTATTATATCAGCTGTTTTAACAACAGCACCATCCTCAATAAATACAGATGATTTTGGCTCAATTGCATAACGTAAAAGTTCACCATCTTCAGTAGCAAGAACTATCGTTGGTTTGTATTCACTTGAAATATGATCATTAATCATTAAACGAGTTTTACCAGTAAGCTCATCTAGCTGCTCTGATGCAGTTGTACCAACTATAATATCTTCATACTTAACAGTACCAGCAGCTTCTGAGATAATAGGATTTGAGTATGGATCCCACTCAGCAATTACAACTGATTCATCACTTGCTGGTTTTGCTATTAGCGTTGTAGCATCAACAGCTTCGTTATCATCAGTAACGATAACACTTCCACGAGCGATATAATGACGAACTGCTTCACGGTTATTAGTATCAATAACAGCTGCAAAAAGACCTTTTTGCGTCACTTCATATCCAGACTTAAGACCTTCAAATCTTTCTAAGTAGTCACCTTTAAGTAAGAAGTACTTAACAGTACCCTCTTCAGTAGCAAGAAGCTTCTTAGTAACTGGAGCGCCATCTTCAACCATAAGTTCAGATGCATAAGGAATACGAGATGGAACATTCCATCCATCCTTAATAGTTTCAACAATTGACTCATCTTCAGCAACTTCAGAACCATTTGCATATGGGAAATAGTACTTACCTTCTATTTGACCACTTACACCAGCAAGTTCATTCGGTTTAGCAATCTCATTTTTACGTAAAGAATAACGGGTAGTCTCTTTTTTACCAACAATACTTACAATTACTTCATCATGCACTGTTTGTATTTCAACTTTACCAGCATATGGTGCTTTGATTTTAGGCTCTACTAAAAGGATAGCGGCATTACGACGGTTAGCAACAACAGTTTTTCCATCTTTAGCTTTATAAGTCTTAACATTATAGTAACGAATAAACCCTTCTTTATCTGCTAAAACTTGTCGTTCTTGTGCTGTTGAACTCGCAGTTCCACCAACGTGGAAAGTACGAAGTGTAAGTTGTGTTCCTGGCTCACCAATAGACTGAGCAGCAACAATACCAATAGCCTCACCAGTTCTAACTATAAAACCAGTTGCAAGGTTAACACCATAACAAAGTGCACAAACACCATCTTTACTTTTACAAGTAGTAGGAGTTCTAATGTGTGCTGTTTTTATTCCAGCTTCAGCAATTACTTTTGAACTAACTTCATCAAGTAAAGTACCCTCAGCATAAAGAATTTCATTTGAAATTGGGTCAATAACATCTTCAGCAAGAACACGACCATGAAGTCTGTCTTCTAAAGATTCAATTAAAGTATTTTGATCAGAAATATCAGAAATCTCAATACCTTCGTGAGTATGACAATCATGCTCAACAATCTTAACATTTTGTGCAACATCAACAAGCTTACGAGTTAGGTAACCCGCATTCGCTGTTTTAAGTGCTGTATCGGCAAGACCTTTACGAGCACCGTGAGTTGAAATAAAGTACTCAATTACATTAAGTCCCTCTTTAAAGTTAGAGATAATTGGCGTTTCAATAATATCACCAGAAGGCTTAGCCATAAGACCACGCATACCAGCAAGTTGACGAATCTGTGCCGCTGATCCACGAGCACCAGAATCAGCCATCATGTGAATAGAGTTAAATCCATCTTTATCAGTCTCAACTAGTTCCATCATTTCAGCTGCAAGAACATTGTTTGTATCTGTCCAAACGTCAATGATTTTGTTGTATCTTTCTTGTTCAGTTAAAAGACCCGCTTCAAACTGCTTTTGAATCTCAATAACACGAGCTTTAGACTCAGCAATTTTTGCTGGTTTCATTGCAGGAACACGAATATCATCAGCTGAAATAGAAACACCCGCTTCTGTCGCATGCTTAAAACCTAAATCTTTAAGTTTATCTAAGAATCCAGCAGTGATACCGATACCACCATGTTTTTGAACATAATCAACTATTTCATTAATCGCTTTTTTCTTCATAACCTTGTTCCATAACTCAGCAGGAACGAAATCAGGAAGAACTGCTTTAACTAAAAGACGCCCAGCAGTTGTATGTATAATACGACCATCAACACGAGTTCTTACTTTAGCATGTAAATCAAGAGCATCATGCTCAAGAGCAATGTTGATTTCATCAACATTAGAGAAAAGTTTATTACTTCCTTTTACACCATTTTTCTCTAAAGAAATATAGTAGATTCCAAGAACCATATCCTGTGAAGGTGTAGCGATTGCTTTACCTGATGCAGGAAGTAAAATGTTCATAGATGCAAGCATTAGTACTTTACACTCAGCAATAGCTGCTGAAGATAAAGGTACGTGAACAGCCATTTGGTCACCATCGAAGTCAGCATTAAACGCAGCACAAACTAATGGGTGAAGCTGAATCGCTTTTCCATCAATTAGTTTAGGGTGAAACGCTTGAATAGAAAGCTTGTGAAGTGTAGGTGCACGGTTAAGCATGATTGGGTAACCATCAACAATCTCAGCAAGACACTCCCATACTTCATTTGTTTTAGCTTCAATCATTTTCTTTGCAGCTTTAACAGTTGTAGCATAACCCTTATCTTCTAGCTTTGCAATTAAATGCGGCTTGAAAAGTTCAAGAGCCATTTTCTTAGGTAATCCACACTCATCCATAGTAAGGTTTGGTCCAACAACAATTACAGAACGACCAGAAAAGTCAACACGTTTTCCAAGAAGATTCTGACGGAAACGACCTTGTTTACCTTTAATGATTTCAGATAAAGATTTTAAAGGACGTTTGTTAGCACCTTTAACTGCGTTTGCACGACGACCATTGTCAAAAAGTGCATCAACAGACTCTTGTAACATACGTTTTTCATTACGTACAATAATTTCAGGTGCTTCAAGCTCAACTAAACGCTTCAAACGTTGGTTACGGTTAATAACACGACGATATAAATCATTAACATCAGAAACAGCAAACTTACCACCATCAAGTGAAACAAGAGGACGTAAATCTGGTGGAAGAACTGGTAAAACAGTTAACATCATCCAAGCAGGATTATTTCCACTATTTAAAAATGACTCAATTACTTTAAGACGCTTATTAATAGTTTTCTTTTTAGCTTCAGATTTTGTCTGAGTAATAGCTTCTTTTAAGTTAGTAAAAAGATCAACTAAATCAATTGAGTCAAGTAAATCACGAACAACTTCACCACCCATACGAGCTTTAAAGCCAAGTGCATCAAATCTTTGAACTAAAGTTCTATACTGCTCTTCATTTAAAACATCATACTGGAGTACTGGTGTTTTAGCTTCTGCATCATAATATGCCTCGCCACCATTTTCAACAATATAAGCTTCATAGTAAAGTACACGCTCAAGGTCTTTCATCTTGATACCAAGAAGAGTACCAATACGAGAAGGCAATGATGAAACATACCAGATGTGTGCAACAGGAGTTACAAGTTCGATGTGACCCATACGAGTACGACGGACCTTAGTAGATGTTACTTCAACACCACACTTTTCACATACAACACCCTTGTAACGCATCTTTTTGTACTTACCACATAAACACTCGTAATCTCTTACAGGTCCAAAGATTTTTGCACAAAAAAGGCCATCACGCTCAGGCTTCAGTGTACGATAGTTTATAGTCTCAGGTTTTTTAACTTCACCGTTTGACCAAGACATAACCTTCTCAGGTGATGCTAATCTAAACTGGAGTTGTTTAATATCTTTAGGTCTATTGTCTTCTGTTACTTGAACTGCTACTAGTTTACTCATCGTCTTCCACCTCGTCCATAATCTCTACATCAAGTGCAAGCGCTTGAAGTTCTTTTGTTAATACAAATAGTGTTTCAGGAATACCTGACTCAGGGATTAACTCACCTTTTGTAAGTGCTTTATAAGCACGTACACGACCATCTACATCATCTGACTTGATAGTTAACATCTCTTTTAGAACTGCTGAAGCACCATAAGCCTCAAGAGCCCATACTTCCATCTCACCGAATCTCTGTCCACCAAATAGTGCTTTACCACCAACTGGTTGTTGTGTAACAAGAGAATATGGTCCAGTTGAACGAGCATGAATTTTCTCGTCAACTAAGTGATGCAGTTTAAGAATATACATGAAACCAACATTTACACGCTCTTTAATCTTCTCACCAGTTAGACCGTTATAAAGTACAACTTTACCATCAGCATCCATTTTAGCAAGTTCATAAAGTTTCTCAAATTCGCCTGCGTTTACACCTTCAAAGATTGGAGTTGCAAAACGAACTCCACCTTTAGCCCAGTCTCTTGCATGTTTTAAGAACTCTTCGTCAGGCATTTTACCTATAACTTCACCAGCGTTCATAAGACCAGCTACATCAGAGATTTCTATCATCTTCTTACGTAAATTATCAATAAAGTCTTTTTGTTTGTTATCAAACTCTTCTTGAATTTGGTTACCAAGTTCACGACCTGCAAAACCTAAGTGCATTTCTAAAATCTGACCAATATTCATACGAGAAGGTACACCTAGTGGGTTAAGACATACATCAACTGAACGTCCGTCTTCCATGTATGGCATATCTACTTCTGGTACGATGTTTGAAACGATACCCTTATTTCCGTGACGACCAGCCATTTTATCACCAACCTTAAGTTGACGTTTTGTAGCTATATAAATCTTCACATATTTAACAACACCATTTGGAAGGATGTCATCTTTTTCTAAAATAGTAAGTTTCTCTTCATGTTCATCTCTAAAAACACGCTTTTGTTTTTGGAAGTGGTTCTTAGTCTTTGTATACTCGTCTTGAATCTCTTCGCTAAATGACTTAACAATAGCATTCATTGCAAAACGATTTACCTCTGCTAAGTCTTCACCATTGATAGTATCACCAGATTTATACTCTGTTTCACCAATTTTAATGTCAGCACTTAAAGCTTCACGAGTAAGCAGTTTAGTAACACGTAACATCTCTTCTTTATCAATCATTAAAAGACGGTCATAGTGCTCACGCTCTAAGTAATCTCTCTCTTCTTTTTCTAAGGCTAACGCACATGGATCTTTGTCATAACCTTTTTTTGTAAATACTTTAATATCAACGATAATACCTTCCATAGATGGAGGACAATAAAGTGACTTGTTTACAACATGACCCGCTTTTTCACCAAATATAGCACGTAAAAGACGCTCTTCTGGAGTTGGTTTGACTTCACCTTTTGGAGAAACTTTACCAACTAAAATCATACCACCAGATACTGCTGTACCTATTTTAACGATTCCAGACTCATCCAAGTGAGCTAACTCATCATCACGAACATTAGGAATATCACGAGTAATCTCTTCAACACCATGCTTAAGTTCACGAGCTTCAACTTCTTTCTCATAAATATGAACTGAAGTAAATTGATCCTTACGAATCATACGCTCTGAGATAACAATTGCATCCTCAAAGTTATAACCATTCCAAGGCATAAACGCAACCATAGCATTTACTCCAAGAGCAAGCTCACCTTGATCCATGTTTGGACCATCAGCGATTATTTGCCCTTTTTTTACAATATCACCAATATTTACAATTGGCTTTTGTGTAAATGAAGTATTTTGATTCGTTCTAAGGTTCTTAGTTAATGCATAGTAATCAATATAGATTTCTCCATCTTCATCACCCATTACATAGATATGTTTACCATCAACTTTCTCTATTTTACCGCCACGTTTAGCTTTAATACACTCCCATGCATCACGAGCAACAAGTTTTTCAACACCTGTTCCTACCATTGGAGAAGTTACACGTAAAAGAGGACATGCTTGACGTTGCATGTTTGATCCCATAAGAGCACGATTGGCATCATCGTGCTCAAGGAACGGAATAAGTGATGCAGCTACACCAACAACCATATGAGAAGAAAGGTCAGAGTATTGACATTCTGTCGGGCTTTGAAGAAGAATCTCCCCATCTTGACGAATAGAAATTAAATCTTCAATAAACTGACCATCTTTATCTAACTTATTTGAAGCAGCAGCAATCTTAATGCCCTCTTCTTGAGTCGCAGTAAGGTATACAATCTCTTTTGTAACTTTTCCATCTTTCATTACTTTATATGGTGCTTCAATAAAACCATGTGCATTGACTTTAGAGTAAGTCGCAAGTGTATTAATAAGACCAATATTTTGACCCTCTGGAGTCTCAATTGGACAGATTCTACCGTAGTGAGTTGGGTGAACATCACGTACTTCAAATCCAGCTCTTTCTTTAACAAGACCACCCTCTCCTAGTGCCGATAGACGACGCTTGTGAGTAACTTCTGAAAGTGGATTTGTTTGATCCATAAACTGAGAAAGTTGTCCACCCGAAAAAAATTCCATAATAGTAGAAGTAATCATCTTTGAGTTGATTAAATCATGAGGCATAAGTTCAGCCATTGGACCACTCATAGTAGAGAGTTTATCACGAATAGCTTTTTGCATTTTTACAAGACCATTATGTAACTCATTACCAAGTAACTCACCGATAGAACGAATACGTCTGTTACCGAGGTGATCTCTATCATCAATATGACCTTGACCATTTTTAACTTTGATTACATATTTTACAGATTCAATTATATCTTCGTGAGTAAGAACTGTAATGTATTCAGGAATACTCATACCAAGTTTATGATTCATTTTCATACGACCAACGCGAGTTAGGTCGTAACGTTCTGGATCAAAGAAAAGCTGGTTAACAAATATTTTAGCAGCTTCTTTAGTAACTGGTTCACCTGGACGCATAACTTTGTAAATACGAATTGCAGATAAATCATTTTCATCTTCAATCTCTTCAGTCTGCTTCAAAAGTTTAAGTGAATCTGCATCAGCATTAAATGCATTGATAATTGAGCTATCCACACCCTCAGCTAAATCATTAGCAATTTTAAATTCAGTAACACCAATTTCTGCCATTTTCTTTAACTTAGTCTCATCAATATGAGTCATAGTATCAAAAAGAATTTCGCCAGTTTCTGGATCTATTATAGATTCAGCTAAATAACGGTCTAAAAGAATTTCTAATGGGTATTCAACATTTGTAAGTCCATCATCAACTAATTTTTGTGCTTTTTTTGCAGAAAGTCTTTTTCCTGAGTTTACAAGTACTTTACCATCTAAATCAACTAAATCATAAGAGATACGAGAAGCATAATCTTTAGGATTAAATGCCATTGTAAACTTGTTATCTTCTATACTTACTGTTTGTATAGGATAAAAAAGTTTTAATATATCTTGTTTAGAGTAACCTAAAGCACGAAACATAATAGTTACAGGAACTTTACGTCGCTTATTAATTCTCATATAAAGAATATCTTTAGGATCATACTCAAAGTATAACCACGAACCACGATCTGGAATAATCTGACCAGTATAGATAAGCTTGTTACCCGCTGTAGTTGATTCTTCTTTTTTAAAGATAACACCAGGAGATCTGTGAAGTTGATTTACAACAACACGCTCAACACCATTAATAATAAAAGACGTTCTATCAGTCATCAAAGGAATATCACGAACAAATATATTTTGCTCTTTAATATCTTTCACACCAAGTTTTTCTTTAGTGTTTTCATCTCTGTCCCATAATACAAGACGAGTTTTCATTCTTAAACTTACTGCATAAGTAAGTCCTCTTTCCATACACTCACGAACCGTATATTTAGGGTTCGCAACTTCACTACCAACATACTCAATTGTGAGTCTATTTTGTGTGTCATGAATAGGAAAAGCTGAAGTGAAAACTTTTTCAATACCACTAAGTGATCTGTCTTTTGCATCTAACATTAAGAAAGTGTCATAAGATGATTGTTGGAGTTGAAGTAAGTTTGGAACTTCAATTTCTTGAGGAGTTTTTGAGAAGTCTACACGAAGACGGTTTCCGGAATATAAAGTGTTTAACATTTGCTAACCTCGTAAAGATTTGTATCAATTCAAGCGTCCTTGAATGATTAATTTTGAGGCTCTTTTAAGAGCTCGATTTTATAGTGCTTATAAACGACATAAGGGCACTTTTACCAAGAGAGTCTATCTCTTCGTAAAAGCGCCCAAAATTTCCTTAGTTATAAGGAAGCATCCAAAAAGAATTTAGTTCTTTTTGGATGTACGGTCCGTTAGACCTATTTAATTTCTGCTTCTGCACCAGCTTCAAGTAGAGCAGCTAAAGTTTCATCAGCTGAATCTTTATCTACGCCCTCTTTGATTGTAGATGGAAGACCTTCACAAGCCTCTTTTGCTTCTTTAAGTCCAAGACCAGTAAGAGCACGAACAGCTTTAATAACAGCAATTTTCTTAGCACCAACATTTGTAAGTACTACATCAAATTCAGTTTTCTCAGCAGCAGCTTCACCAGCAACAGCTCCACCAGCAACAGCAACAGGTTGTGCAGAAACTTGAAATTTTTCTTCGAATTCTTTAACAAGCTCAGAAAGCTCAAGAACAGAAAGTCCAGAGATAAATTCTAATACGTCTTCTTTAGTAACAGCCATAATATAATTCCTTTATTTTTTTTACAAAAATTAAGGAAACCTTTTACTGTTTTAGTACGGTATCTGGAGTAATCCAGCTACCTACGTTAACACTAGGTTTCCCTCGGCGGGAGGCTCATTGTGCTAGCACAATTTACTTTTCCCTGTGAACTTTAATTTCACACACTTATTTTAGAAGTGGACTATGCCTCTTCTTCTAATTTCTTTCTAAGAGCGTCGATTCCAACAGCCATATTCGTAATAGGAGCCATCCAAGTAGCAGCAAGCATACCAAGTAACTCATCACGACCAGGAAGCTTAGCGAACGCTTCGATTTTAGCTATATCTGCAGGTTCTTTATCTAAATAACCAGCTTTAATAACAAATTTCTCATTGTTTTTAGCGAAATCAGCAGCAACTTTAGAAGCGCTAATAACATCGTCAGACCAAATAAAAATATTTGTGTCTTTGATCTCAACACCACTCATATCAGCATTTTTCAATGCGATAGTAGCTAGTGAGTTTTTAACAACCTGAACACTTGTATCTTTTGCTTTAGCAGATGCACGTAAACTTTCAAGGTCACTTACAGTTAAACCTTTGTAGTCACATATAACAACTGCTGTCGTATCACTAAATGCTGTTGTTAATTCTGCAATTAATTCAGCTTTTCTTGATTTTAACATTTATTTCTCCTTTCCAGACATAACTTCAAGAGGGGCGAGAAAGGCTCGATTAAGCTAACTACCAACACGGTAGACACCCCCAACTATCTTTAGTCCAAGTATAAATTCAGATTTTTATAATAAAAATCTTTAGTTAAGGATACTAATATCTTTAACTAAAAAGTTTTAAATGAACAAACACCAAAGGCGTATGTAACATAGGAAAAAATTTAGTTTTTCCTATGAGGTGCTTTAGCACTCTTATTTAATGTCTGCTAGTTCTACTAAATCAAGCTTAAGAGCTGGGCTCATAGTTAAACTTAGAGCAGCATTCTTGATATAGCGACCTTTTGCAGAAGCTGGCTTTTGCTTGTTAATAGCAGTAAGAAAAGCTGTAAGGTTTTCAGCAATTGCTTCAGCAGAAAAGCTTGCTTTACCGATACCAGCATGGATATTCCCTTTTTTGTCAACACGGAAGTTTACTTGTCCACCTTTAACATTTTTAACAGCAGTTGCAACATCTGGAGTTACAGTTCCTGTTTTAGGGTTAGGCATAAGACCTTTTGGCCCTAAAATACGACCAATCTGTCCAACAAGTCCCATACAATCTGGTGCAGCAACAACTACATCAAAATTAAAGATTCCTGCTTTAATATCTGCTACTAAATCGTCAGTTCCAACGATATCAGCACCAGCTGCTTTAGCTTCATCAGCTTTTACACCCTTAGCAAATACAGCAACACGAACAGTCTTACCAGTTCCGTGTGGAAGTACTAACGCACCACGAACCATTTGGTCAGCGTGACGAGGATCAACATTTAAGTTCATAGCAATTTCAACAGTTTCGTCGAACTTTGCACTTTTTAAATCTTTAAGAGTTGCAGCAGCTTCAGTTACACCGTAAGCTTTACTTGCATCAATTTTTTCTACTAATTGTTTATATCTTTTGCTCATTGTCAAATTCTCCATATAAATTCTTCCACCTATTTAGTTGTAGTGGTAAACAACTCTTGTTCTAAACTCTACTTCGAAAGAAGTTAGCTTTAGTGCCCAAGCGGCTAGCGTAAGAAACTGAGCTTTGCTCAGTTTCTGTGACTAATATTAATCGACTATTTTAATACCCATTGAACGAGCTGTACCAGCTAAAGTATTAGCTGCCATATCTTTATCATCAGTATTTAAGTCAGCTATCTTAGCATCAACAACTTCCATAAGTTGTGCACGAGTAAGTTGTCCAACTATGTTCTTAAGAGGATTATCAGTACCTTTCTTAAGTCCTGCTGCTTTCATTATAAGAGCAGATGCCGGTGGTTGCTTAGTGATAAAAGAAAAACTTCTATCTGTATAAACAGTAATAACAACAGGAACTTTAAAGCCCATCTTGTCTTTTGTTTTTTCGTTAAACGCTTTAGTAAATTCCATGATGTTAACACCACGTTGTCCTAATGCTGGTCCTACTGGTGGAGCCGGGTTTGCTTTACCAGCTTCAATATGAAGCTTGATATAATCCATAACTTTTTTTGCCATGTTTGTTTCCTTTGTTTGTAATTAAATTATTTTTTCGACTTGAGTGTACGAAATGTCTACCGGAGTAGCACGCCCAAAAATCGAAACATTGAGTTTTAAAGTACCGTGTTCTAAATCATACTCGTCAACCGTTGCTGTAAAGTTAGCAAATGGACCTTCAATAATACGAACTGTCTCACCATTATCAAAAAATACTTTTGGTTTTGGTGCGGCACGATTATTTACTTTGTCCAAGATAACATTGATATCATGATCACTTAATGGTGTTGGAGTATTACCTTCACCAATAAAACCAGATACCTTAGGAATTGATTGAATTAAGTGCTGTATTTCTGTGTTTAACTCTAATTTTGCAAAAACATAACCAGAGTATAAAGAACGCTCAGTAACTTTCTTTTTACCATCTTTTACTTCGATTACATCTTCAGTTGGAACGATAACTTCTGTGATGAACTCTTGGAGACCCATCTCTTCAATCATATTAAAGATTGCATCTCTTACTAGTCTATCACTACCATATGTCTGAATGGAGTACCATTGTTGTGCCATATTTACTCCTTAACCTAAGATTGATGTCATTACTGACGACATAATTAAATCAACTAAAGCTAAAAAAGCTGCAATTGCAGAAACAACTATGATAACTGAAATATATGCTTGCTTAACTTGTCCAGATGTTGGAAAAATTACTTTTTGAAGTTCTAATTTAGCACTGTGAATATGTTTGCTTAAGTTCATCATTTTATCCATTTTAATTTAAAAATATCATTTATTATAAATAAAGCAAAAAGCTTCACTAATAATAAATGGTGGCAGGCGTAGGGGGACTCGAACCCGCAACACCCGGATTTGGAATCCGGTGCTCTACCATTGGAGCTATACGCCTAAAAGAGTTAGATAAATCTAACTCAAGTTCTCAAAAGAAGAGAAGTTATTATAACTTCATCTCTTTATGAGTTGTATGCTCACGACACCATTTACAATACTTACGCACTGAAAATTTTTCTGTATGAGTCTTTTTGTTTTTTGTTGTGTGATAATTACGTCTAGTACATTTCTCACAACCTAAGTGAATCGCTTCTCTCATTATAATTAACCTTTAATAGTTATCAAAAATTCGCAAAAGCGAATTATTTGATAATTGATGCAACAACACCAGCACCAACAGTTCTTCCACCCTCACGGATAGCGAAGTTAGTACCAACTTCCATTGCAATTGGGTGAATTAACTCAGCAGTAATACTTACATTATCACCTGGCATAACCATTTCAGTACCTTCTGGTAATGTAATAGCACCAGTAACATCAGTAGTACGTACGTAGAACTGAGGACGGTAGTTTGAGAAGAATGGCGTATGACGACCACCCTCATCTTTACTTAGAACATAAATTTCTGCAGTAAATGTTGTGTGTGGGTTAATAGTACCTGGCTTACAAAGAACTTGTCCACGTTGAACTTCTTCTTTAGCTATACCACGAACTAGGATACCACAGTTGTCTCCAGCGATACCTTGATCCATTTCTTTACGGAACATTTCAACACCAGTAACAGTAGTCTTCTGAGTATCAGTGATACCTACGATTTCTACATCTTCACCAACGTTAATAGTACCACGATCGATTTTACCAGTAACAACTGTACCACGACCAGAGATAGAGAAAACATCTTCAATAGGCATTAAGAAATCTTTCTCAGTTTCACGAACTGGATCAGGAATAAATGCATCAACAGTAGCCATTAGTGTTTTAATCTTTTCAGACCACTCACCAAGAGTACCAGTTTTAGCTTCTTCAAGAGCTTTAAGTGCAGAACCCGCAGTAATCGGAGTATCGTCACCTGGGAAGTCGTACATGTCAAGAAGTTCACGAATTTCCATCTCTACTAGTTCCATAAGTTCTTCATCATCAACCATATCTTCTTTGTTCATGAAAACAACGATGTAAGGAACACCAACTTGCTTAGAAAGAAGGATATGCTCACGAGTTTGTGGCATTGGACCATCCGCTGCAGAAACAACAAGAATAGCACCATCCATTTGTGCAGCACCAGTAATCATGTTCTTAACATAATCCGCGTGACCTGGACAGTCAACGTGTGCATAGTGACGATTGTCAGTCTCATACTCTACATGTGAAGTTGAAATCGTGATACCACGTTCTCTTTCTTCTGGAGCATTATCGATTGCATCGTAATCCATAAGTTCAGCGCCGTTAGTTACTGCTAATACTGCTGTAATTGCAGCTGTTAATGTTGTTTTACCGTGGTCAA
>NZ_JAEMVD010000019.1 GCF_029215975.1 Sulfurimonas sp. SAG-AH-194-C20 | reverse complement strand
TTTTGAATTCATTACAGTTGTAATGTCATGCCTCATTGCAATATACTCTAAGATATTTCCATCTAAGTCCAAGATGGGTTGAATAATTGTATCTACGTAATAGCTCGAACCATCTTTTGCACGATTACGAAGAACACCTTTCCATGCTTGCTTGTTAATTTTTATAGTATCCCATATTTCTTCATATAATGACGATGCATTTTCTGAATGTCTAATAATATTTTGATTTTTTCCTATAAGTTCAGCTCTAGTATATTGTGATATTGAACAAAACATATCATTAGCATATGTAATAATTCCTCGAAGATCAGTTTTTGAAATCATAGACTTCTGATTAGCAATAGATTTATACTGCTCTAAAAAGTTTATATTTTCTTGAAGTTTTTCCTTGGCTTTTATATTTTCTACTATTTTATACATTAATTCTAAAAACTGTGTCATATCAATAGGTTTTAGAAGGTAGCCGTCAACCCCAAGTGTAATACTTCGTCTAAAGTACTCTATCTCGCTATAAGCAGAGAGAAAAAGAATAGGTATGTTTTTGTTAGTTTTTCTAATTGATTCTGTCATATCTAGACCATCTAAATATGGCATATTAATGTCTGTAATAATTAAATCAATTTTATTTTCATTATATTTACTAAGCCCATCTTTTCCATCTACTGCAATAACAATCTCTTTAAAGAACTCTGATAATACCGCTAAAGTAGATACTCTAGCTTGTTCATTATCCTCTACATATAAGAGCTTGATAGTTGATGTCTTTTCAATCATCTCTGTTAAATTATACATGTAACAATCTTATCCTAATATTCTTTAATTAAATTTAATATTTTATTTTATCACAAGACATTGGGTGACATACTTCTAAAGTCTCTTTGAGATTCTGCTTTTGTATGTGTGTATATATCTGTGTGCTCAGCAATGATGAGTGTCCTAGTAACTCTTGAACGACTCTCAAGTCTGCTCCTCCAGTAATAAGTGATGTTGCATAAGAGTGACGCAGTACATGAGGTGAAACACCTAGGTACTTTTGGGTAATCTTATATGCACTAATTCTACTTAGTCCATTTTTTTGATAATTCAACCACATAAGCTCACTCTCAAATGGCATCATTGACTTATATATTTGTATCGCTTTTATCGCTACTTTTGCTAGAGGAACTATGCGTTCTTTCTCCCCTTTTGCATGCAATATATGGAGCCATTCATCCTCTATATCTTCTCCTCTTAGAGATAAACACTCACTTATCCTTGCTCCACTTGCATATAAAAAAAGTATTAACGCATAGTCTCTTGCCCCTATCCAACTAGTTCTATCTATCAAAGAGAGCCCTGCATTTACCTGCTCATAAGAAAGAAATTTTGGAAGTAGTTTAGGAATTTTTGCGAACTTTAACTTGTCATTTTTCTCACTAAAATGCTGCTTATGGCAAAAATCAAAAAATGCATTTACTGAGGAGAGTTTTCTGTTGAGGGTTCGTTTATTTTTATAACTTGAGAGGAAATCAAGTAGTTTGTCAGAGTTGAGTGAAAGAAGTTTTAAGCCTGTTTGTATTTCTATCTGTAACAAGTCACTCTTGTATGCCTCAACACTCTTGAGTGATAAAGCACGAGTTACACTAATATACTCTAAAAATGCCTCTAGTTCATTAGACATTACTTTGTAAGAATTTTCTTATCGTTTACAAAAAAAGACTTTTTAGAAGTAAAAACGAAACCATCATCAAAATCAACCTCATGCACAGTGTAATCAAAGCTTTTCTTATCTAAAACTATCAAATAACCCTCTTTTTCTAATACATACAGTTTATCACCATTACTGACCATTGCATAAAAGTGTGCAAATGGAAGTTTAAGCTTTGACTTCACTTGTAACTCCGGTGTTAAAGAGATAATTTCGCCCTGCTTTGTAGCGATAAACACTTCCCCTTCATCATAAGCAATACTACGGACTTCATACTTAACACGAATCTCTTTTTTTGCTATTGCTAGTATTTTATATGATGTCGCTGCTATAATCTTGTTTTGAATTAGTTCAAGGGCTATTACATTATTAAAGTTATCTTCTGAGGAGACTATTACTGTTCTAAGTCTCTTTTTTTTGTTGTTGTTTACAAAGATAACTTTACCATCTAGGCTTGGAAAAAGTACTAAACCTCTCATAAAAAAAGGGTTTACTATTCGTGAATCTACTGCTGTAAACTCACCACCCTGCTCTTTAAAAAGTACACTTTTTGTTTGGATATCATACAATGCTATTTCATTATCTGCAAAAGTTACGGCTAAGTCATTACCAAATACTGAGGCTCCTGCCACACTCTTCTTTAATGTAAAATTCTTTACTATCCCTATATCATTCTGGGAAGTAAGACTTAAATTTCCATCTACAGATGCACTTATAATCCAGCCATCACTCTCTGATATAAGTCTATGAGATGACTTAATTGCCACATTAACTAAGCCATTATGTGTAAGTACAGTTCTATCTTCGAGAAGTGCGACATTTGAAGAAGTGTCAATGATTGTATGCTTGGATGTTTCATATGCTTTCCAATCAGCAGCTAACTTTAATGGTTTATAGACTTCTTTTGAACTACAAGCACAGAACAAAACAATAATTGTACTAAATAAAGCATACTTAAAAAGATTAAATTTCAAAACTTACTTTACTCCGTAATGTATTAAAGCTTTTGCCACTTGAGAAAGTGACGAGTCAATATTTATCATACTTAAAATTTCATGTGCTTCATTTATTTTTTTCTCATTCATTAAAATTACTGCATTTTGTACTCTTGCTAAATCTGCATATATAGCATCTTGTTTATTTGCATAGTTATCAAGATCTTGTACATCTTTCGTATTTTGTGCGAGTTCATATGAGGCTAGATCAGCCACAAGAAGTGCTTTTGAATTTTTTAGTTTATCTAAAGTATCCATATCTTTATTTGCAATAGCTTTAGAGTATAACCACAAACTGCTAAGTGCTGGGCTTAAAGACTCTAGTCTTGCGAGTGTAGCTGGATTCTCAGCATTTGTTTGTAGTTGTGCAAGTGCTGCGTTTGCAGAGTCAATTGTATTTTGTTTGTTGATAGTATAGGCAATGTTTCCTGCAACAAAAAGGACAATAGCTACAACACCACCAATCATAAGATTTTTGTATTTCTTTACAAACTTTTCTGTTACTACTGCTTTTTCAAAAAACTTCTCTTCAGAAGTTAACTCATCTTTTACCATTTCTATGTCAGTCTTTAAGCTCAAAAAATATCCTTATATATAAAAAGTTTATAATATTATCGCATTAATTGTTAATATTGTATCAAACTATGATAAAATCAACTACAAATATTAACATAGGAATTTTAATGCAAGTAGATGATGCACTATTAGCGAAACTAGAAAAATTATCTTTTTTAAAAATTAGCGATGATAAGCGAGATGAAATAAAAGGACAACTCTCAGAGATAGTGACTTTTGTTGATAACTTGAGTGCCTTAAATACAGATGGTGTTGATGATAACTTTGCGATGAGTGATAGAAGTACACAACTTCGTCAGGACACTGTAAAATCTTCTTTAGAGATTAGTGAAGATATTTTAAGTCATGCTCCTCGCAGTGCTGATAACTTTTTTATCGTACCAAAGATCATAGAGTAGTCGCATAATGATACAAGTATATGGAATCAAAAACTGTGATAGTGTTAAAAAAGCACTTAAGTTTTTTAAAAACAACAACTTAGAATATACTCTTTTTGATTTTAAAACTCAGAGTTTACCCTGCGAGAAAGTATCTTCCTGGTTAGAACAAACTCAAATGAAAATACTTTTTAATGCTAGAAGCACTACTTTTAGGAACCTCAAACTCAAAGATTTAGCTCTTGACGAAAAAGGTCAAGAAGCGTGGTTATGTAAAGAAAATCTACTTATAAAGCGTCCCGTTGTTGAATACGATGGTAAACTTATGGTAGGATTTAATGAAGAAAATTATCAAAGGAGTTTTTTATGAGTGATGAGATCGAAGGACAGGTTGCAACGGATACAAAAAGACTAGATATAAAAAAGCTTTTAAAGTCAGTTTTAGCATTTAAGTCATCAGACCTACACCTTGTTGTTGGTAGTGAACCGCAAATCCGTATAGATAAAGAGCTTCGAGCACTTAATCTTCCTGTTTTAGATGCAAAAGCTGTTGAAACGATGGCTTATGCACTCATAGAAGATAAACAGAAAAAAGATTTTGAAGAGCACAATGAACTTGACTTCTCTTTTGAACTCGAAGATATAGGTCGTTTTCGTGCGAACTACTACCGTACAATTCACGGTATTGCTTGTGCCTTTCGTATGATTCCTATTGACATACCAACACTTGATGAGTATGGTAATCCTCCTATCTTTAAAGAACTTATCAAAAAAGAAAAAGGGCTTATCTTAGTGACAGGACCAACGGGTTCTGGTAAATCAACTACACTCGCCTCAATGTTACATGAGATAAACATGACAGAACGCCGTCACATTATCACTATTGAAGACCCTGTTGAGTTTGTACATAAAAATATAAAATCTCTTTTTTCTCAACGTGATGTTGGGAGTAATACAGCCTCATTCTCAGCAGCCCTTAAATATGCTCTTCGTCAAGATCCTGATATTATCCTAATCGGGGAGATGCGAGATGCTGAAACTATTGGTGCTGCCCTTACAGCAGCTGAAACTGGTCACTTGGTTTTTGGTACACTCCATACAAACTCTGCACCTGGGACTATTAACCGTATTATCGATGTTTTTGATGGAGATGAACAAGCACAAGTTCGGGCGCAACTAGCGACATCTCTTGTTGCAGTTGTTTCACAAACACTAATACCTAGAGTAGGTAGTGGAAAAGTTGCCACACAAGAAATTCTCATCACAAACCCTGCGATTCAAAACCAAATTCGTGAAGATAAAGTACACCAAATCTATTCACAAATGCAACTAAACCAAACTGAAACACGCATGACAACTCAAACGCAGCAACTCGTTGAGTTACTTCAAAAGAATGTCATATCTAAAGAAAATGCTATTAAAAACTCTAATAGACCTGAAGAGTTGATTAAAATGATAGGTGGGCTTTAAGTTTTTCTAAGCTTAATCATCTTAAAACGCTCTCCTAGAAAATTAGGCATAATTAACATTTTTGCTTTTTCTAGCTCTTGTCTGTAAAGTTTTTCATCTACTTTTTCTTTGAGTATTTCTAAAAGGTCTAACATTCCCATATCTATAAGAGCGACCATCTGAGCTTTAAGCTCAACAAATTCCGCACCTGCCTCTTCATAAGCATCTTTAACATGTGCAAACGTCACATCGTAAGTTATATCACTTTTAGCAAAAAGAGTTTCTCTTGGTATGTAGTCTTCATTATCTTTGGGAGTGAAAAAAGGTAGCACTTTATGTTTAGAGTATATTCGAAGAGAAAAATCAGGACGAGCTACCATTTCTCCATAATCAAAGCTCATAAACTCAAACTTTTCACAAGAGTTTGCCATCTCTTTTGCAAATTCCTCATAACCAAGAGCTATTTCACCCCGGTCTTTATTATATTTTTTTGCTTTTTCTTCTACCCAAGTGTTATCTACATTAAAATCAACTTTATGACCATCGACACTTGCCGTTTTACCTTTATAATAAAGTTCACAAGGAAATGCATCAAAAATTTCATTTGCTATAAAAAAAGCATTTGCACATGAAAGTTCAGTTAAGGACTTATAATGTGTCAACATTACAGCATCTCCAAAAGACTCACTAAAGTAGTTTCTTTGTTGCTCTTGAAGGTCATCAAAGCGCTCAATAATAACAAAGTTAAATGTTTGAAGTAGTTCTGGTCTTAGAGTGTAGATGAACTCACAAACATCAGCTAAAAAATAACCATGATGTGCACCAATCTCACAAATCACTGCGTTAGTCTCTAAAAATCCTTCATCTACTAAAGAGATGATATGTTTAGCAATAGTTCCACCAAAAAACTTGCTTGTACTCACTGCTGTATAAAAGTCACCCTCTTTACCTATGTTCTTATAAGTTGCATAGTAACCATCTTCGCCATATAACCATTCTGTCATATATTTACTAAATTTCAACCCTATTCTCCATTGTTAACATACATTTCATAAAGAGTTAAAAGTTCTAACTGTTTATCAATTTCATATACTTTTGAATCTATCTCTTGTATTTTAAGAGAATTTTGTAAAGTATCGACATCATACTGTGTTTTATATCCAGCCACAAATAGTTCTTTTGTTTCATTTAAAAGTTTTGAATATATATCTCTATTTTCGTTACTTAGTGCTATTTTTTTATCATAATTTTCTATATTATGAAGTACCTGTTCAAAAAGAGCTTTAAGTTCACGTTTTTTATCTTCTTGTGCAACTCTAGACTTTAAATAATCAACTCGTGAAGACTCTATATCTACAAAAGTATTTATATCCAAAGGCATAGAAGCTCTAAGACCGTAATCATAATAAGCTAAATCATTTATAAAGGGGGCCAAATTGGCATCAAACTGCTGCTCTGATTGACTCCAATTATATCCGGCAGTAAAACTCACTTTAGGCAAATACTTAGCAATAGTTACATTTGTATAGTAGTCATTTTTTTGTACTTCTGCTGCACTTTTTTTGAGTACAAGATTATATTTTATAAAATCTTCGCTAGAGATATATTCAAGGTGTGGAATAGTTACTTTATTGTATTCTAAGTCACTTAAGCTCTCAAACTGAGTTATAAGCTTTTGCTTTGCTGTTTGAATATCATAAAATGCCTGAATCACAATATTTCTTTGAATAATCGCATTATCTAAAAATCCAGAATCTAACTGTCCACTAAGGTATTGCTCTTTTTTTTGTTCTAAATTTATTTCAGAGTTTTTTATTTGTAATTCTTGTGCTTTAATTTTCAAAATCGTTTGTTTTATTTGCATCAATATAGATATAGTATCTTTTATCATTTTTCGTTTTGCAACATCTATAGAATAATCTGAATAAAGCTTACTTGCATGTGCAAATTTAAT
Source organism: Sulfurimonas sp. SAG-AH-194-C20 (assembly GCF_029215975.1). GTDB lineage: Bacteria > Campylobacterota > Campylobacteria > Campylobacterales > Sulfurimonadaceae > Sulfurimonas. The sequence continues at coordinate 18,581 of NZ_JAEMVD010000019.1, read as the reverse complement.
CCCATAAATAATACCCCCACTCTGAAAGATTGGCTGATCCATCTTAATAGCAGCATTTTGATTTGTTAATTCATCAGTATATGGTTTACTTTTAGTATAACTATAATTTAGCTGCAAAGGTGCTATCCATGAGTCTCGAAGCTTTGAACTTTCTGCCTCATTCTTTTCATAGTCATACTTAAACTGCTCTTGTTTTAAGTCCGATATATAAGCATCTAAACTAGCATTGTTCTCATTCGCACTAAGAGATAAACTACAAGCTAGAAACAGCGGCAGTGAGAGCTTTAAAACCTTCATCTATTTCCTCTTTAGTAATTGTAAGTGGCGGTAAGAAACGCAGAGTATTTCTTCCTGCTGGTAAAACCATAACACCATTATCTTTAGCACTACTCATGATTGAGCCAAGTGTATCTGCATCTATAACTCTAAGTCCACACATCATTCCGATGCCTACTTTTTGAGTGAAAAGTTTTTTATTTGTTTTATAAAATTTTTCTAACTCTATGTTAAAATAAGTAGAAGTTTTCTCTAACTCACCACTGCGTTTAAGTTCATTTAAAATCTCTACAACACTACAAACAGCAGTCGCACTCAAATAGTTTCCACCAAAAGTTGAACCATGATCACCTACACTGAGAACATCTTTTAAAGAAGTCATAACAATTCCAACAGGAACACCCCCACCAACACCCTTAGCAAGAGTAATAATCTCAGGAGTGATGCCATAGACTTGAGAAGCAGTAAACTCTCCTGTTCTATATCCACCCGTTTGTACTTCATCTACTATTAGCGGAATATGTTTGGACTTAAGTAGTTTTTCTAAGGCCTGCACTTGAGCTTTATCTTGTGGCTCAACACCACCCTCACCTTGAATCAACTCTATCATCACAGCGGCAGTATGGTCATCTAAGAGAGCCTCTATGGATGAAATATCATCAGCATATACAAAACCATCAGGAAAAGGTCCAAAGTAGTTGTGCATAGCTTCTTGCCCTGTTGCTTTTACAGTTGTAATAGTACGACCATGAAAAGAGTGTTTGAGTGTAATGATTTTATATCTTTTTATCTCACCATCACGCTCGCCATGTTTTCTTACTATCTTAATAGCACCCTCATTTGCTTCTGCACCACTATTACCAAAGAAACATGCCATATCATAGCCACTTGCATTTACAACTGCCTGAGCAGCCTTTGCTTGAGGAGCGATGTTATAAAGATTTGAAACATGTGTAACATTTGAGAGTTGTTCACAGAGTGCTGTGTTTACCTTTTTGTTAGCATGACCAACACTCACAACACCTATCCCTGATGTAAAATCAATATACTTTTTTCCATTTATATCTGTCAAGGTAGCATTATTTCCACTTACAAACTCAACATCTCCACGTTTATAAGTCTGCAACACATATTTTTTATCTAACTCTTTTGTATTCATAGTAGTTCCTAGTTTTACTTTCTTGTTATTTTACTTTCAGTTCGACTTTTGCAAGTTTTGAAAATATTTTTGGTGCTTTTACAATTATCTGTGCCATATACTTTGATATATTTTTAGAATCAGCGATATTTAAAAGCCTATCAATTTTATATTTTGTTTTTTTGCCATCTATAAAGACAACACTTGTTTTAGCCTTTAAAACATCTTCGTCATTAAGATAAATAGTTAAAACAGCTCGCTTAGTATCCATAACTGTTGCAAGTGGTGTTCCTTTAGTCACAACTTCTCCTACTTTAACTTCAAGCGAGTAAAGCGTAAATCCTTTAGCACTTAAAGATTTATCATTGATACTTCGCTGGAGTTGTTTTTTTCGTAACTCTAAGTCAGATATTTGTGTCTTAAGTGTATTCATTTCTTTTTTTGTTGAGAGCGAAGAGTTCTCACTGCTCACTAAGTCATAAAATTCTTTATCTTTTTCAACACTTGATTTTATTTTTAATCTTTTAACTCGTTCATAATTAATGCGTTTCTTTTCTAAAGAAGTATCTAGATTTGAGACAATATTTTCATTTAATATAACTGTTTTTTTAAGATACTCCAGTTTTTCTTTTGTAAATTTTAACTCATCTCTGTCAAGCTCTGCATCTATTTTTAGATAGGGACTAGAGGAGAGGGTTTTACCAAGCATACCTTCATGTGCGACCAAGACAACACCACTAACATTAGATGCAATTTTTCGCACCTCATAAGGTTCAATTTTAGAGTAGTAAACATTTGCATTTAAACTTATAGCAGTAACTATAAAAATGAGTAATAATTTTATCATAATTTATTCTAGCACTACATTATTAATATTCAAGAACAATTCATTTATTTTTTGGTATTATAAGGTTACAAACAATCAAAGGGAACCTTAATGTCTGTATTAGATAATGTTGATGCTGCAACCAACCTAGCAAAAAATAATGAGCTTCAATTACTGGTATTTCGAATTAATGATAAAGTAGACTCTGCTTATTATGCTATAAATGTTTTTAAAACTCGTGAAGTCGTTGAATCCAAAAATCATTTTTTAACTCAAATTCCTTCTGCTCATGCACTTTTAGAGGGTACGATTATGCTTCGTGGACTTCAAATTCCTATTTTGAACCTTCCTGCTTGGCTTGGAACTACTTTATCAAGAGAAGATATTCATAAATCTAATATTCTTATATGTGATTTTAATGGTGTAATAATTGGTCTTAGAATTATGTCTGCATTTAGAGTTATTAAAAAGAACTGGAACGAGATGCATGCACCAGATAGTTATAGACTAAATGAAGATGGTGTTGTAATGAACGATACCAGGCTTGAAGATGGCTCACTATGTCTTATTTTAGATTATGAAAAGCTACTTGCAGATGTTGTTCCTCAGGCAATGGTTGATGTTCTCGATGACACAAGTAGCTTGGCTGATATTATCATTCCAGAACAATTAAAAAATGGAACTGTATTAATAGCTGAAGATTCAAGAACTGCTCAACGTCATCTGATCCAAATCTTTAGAAATGCTAATATTAATATGCAAATTTTTGATAATGGACAAAAACTAGTTGATTATATTTTCAATCTTGGTGAAAAAGCAAAAGACTTACCTGCAATAATTACAGATATTGAAATGCCTGAAATGTCTGGATTCACTGTTATTCAAACACTTAAAGCAAATCCTATCACAAAAGATATTCCAATTATTGTCAACAGTTCTATGACAGGTGAAAACAATAAACGAGAGGCAGAAGTACTCGGTGCTGATGGCTTCATAGATAAAACGAAGAGTCATAATATTATCCCATTAATTATTTCAGTCATGAAATAATTAATACCCCTTCTTTTTTCTCTTTCCCAATAAAACATATCATATAAAATTTAAATATTCTCTTAGACAAGTAAGTAAAAACAATATAATGGCGAATAAATTTAAAGAGTGGTGTAGTAGCTAGGCATCGACGATGAGGAGTACTCTTGTACCTGAAGAGGAGATAACGACGCTAATGCGCCGCTATTTAAATTTTAGTTATTGAAACAGTGAAATAAGCACACCAGCCGCTACTGCTGAACCTATTACTCCAGCTACATTTGGACCCATTGCATGCATTAAAAGCATATTGTTACGGTCAAATTCCATACCAACTTTGTTAGATACACGAGCTGCCATTGGAACTGCTGAAACACCAGCTGAACCGATTAATGGATTAATCTTATGTCCTGGGAACATATTCATTAATTTAGCCATAAGCACTCCAGAAGCAGTACCTACTGAGAAAGCCACAATACCAAGTGCCATAATAAACATAGTCTGTGGAACTAAGAACTGATCTGCTGCTAGTTTAGAACCAACACCAAGACCTAAGAAAATAGTTACAGTATTTATAAGTGAGTTTTGAAGAGTATCATTAAGACGCTCAACAACACCAGACTCTTTTAAGAAGTTACCAAACATAAATGCACCAATAAGAGGCGTAGACTCTGGAAGCACTAAAATAGCAAGAGTAAGAACCATTACAGGGAAAACAAGTTTCTCTAAACGCGATACATGACGAAGTGTAGTCATCTTAATACGACGCTCTGCATCAGTTGTTAATGCTTTCATAATTGGAGGTTGGATGATAGGGACCATCGCCATATAACTATATGAAGCAACTGCAATAGCACCTAAAAGCTCAGGAGCAAGTTTAGTCGCGATAAAGATAGATGTCGGACCATCCGCTCCCCCAATAATAGAAATAGCAGAGGCTTGCTGTAACGTAAAGTCAACTATGCCATACTGGCTTAAAGCAACCGCACCAACAAGTGTTCCAAATATACCAAACTGAGCGGCTCCACCAAGTAGAGCTGTTTTAGGGTTTGAAAGAAGAGGACCAAAATCAGTCATTGCCCCAACACCCATAAAGATGATAATAGGGAACATCTCATTTGAGAGACCCATGCTATAGATAACACCTAAGAACCCATGAGCTCCACCAATGTTTGCAACTGGGATATTAGCTAGTAATCCACCAAATGCAATTGGTAAGAGAAGTAAAGGCTCAAAACCTTTAGCAATCGCTAACCAGAAAAGGAAAAACGTAAGTATAATCATAAGAGCACGACCGAGTCCTTTATGAAAAGTACTCATCTTTTCACCCTTAGCATTTAACTCGTCTGGATCAGGGCTAATAAATGCAACAATACCTGTTGATTTTAAAAATCCACTCACCATATGTCCAAAAGTTTGAGATTTATATGTCTCTTCTTTATGTGTATTTGTACCGGTACTCTCATTTGTACTTTGGTTAGCAGATACATTTGTAAAAGCTAAAAGCATAAAGAGTGCAAGAAATTTTATTACAATATTTTTCATCTATATTATCCTAAAACTGCTACTACTTGGCCTTCTACAACTTTATCATTTGTAGCAACATTTATAGACTGGATAACTCCACCACGAGGAGCAATAACATCAATTTCCATTTTCATAGACTCTAATATTAAGATTACATCACCTTCATTTACACTCTGACCTGGATTAGCAACTATTTTCCAAACACTACCCGGAAGAAGAGCTTTAATCTCTATGTCATTTGTTGAACCAACAGGTGATGGAACTGCAACTGCAGACTCCCCATTTACTGCCGTAACTTGAATATCTGCGTCACCTTCAGCAACCTGAACACTAAACTTCTCACCATTTACTACTACTGTATAATTTCCATTACCCATTGATGCTTCTCCACAATCATTTTTCATTTCTGATATTTTACGAACATTTAACTCTCCCTTTCCTTGAAGAAAAGAGATACCTTTGTCTTGACATGCGGCTACAATGAAGATATTTTCTTCTGTAACTTCTAAGTCATTTTCTTTTAACTTATCAATTGCATGTTGCAGAGATTTTGTCTCATCTGCATCAGCTATATCAATAGCATTCATAGTTGTTGGCTCTAGTCCTAACTTTTCCGAAGCAATTCTTACAATTTCTGGATCTGGAGCCACTGGTGTTTTACCGAAGTAACCAAGAACCATCTTTCCATATCCTGGTGCGATTGCATTCCAAGGACCTTGCATAACATTGTTAAGTGCTTGTTGGAAGTAAAACTGAGAAACTGGAGTTACAGAAGTACCATAACCACCTTTTTCAACTACCTCTTGCATAGCAGCAATAACTTCTGGAAATCTATCTAAGATGTTATTATCACGCATCATTTGAGTGTTTGCAGTAAGTGCACCACCTGGCATTGGTGAGAATGGAATTACAGGAGAAACCATAGTCGCTTCTGGAGGCATAAAGTAATCACTTAAACAGTGCTGTAATTCTTTCTCATAAGTAAGAATCTTACCAATCTCAAGTCCACCAAGGTCAAAATTCATTCCCTTTGTAGCATGTAACATTGTTAAGATATCTGGCTGAGATGTTCCACCACTCACAGGAGCAGCGGCCATATCAATACCATCAATACCCGCTTCTAATGCTGCCATATAAGCAGAAACAGAAACACCAGCAGTTTCATGAGTATGTAAACGCAGGTGTGTTCCCTCAGGAACTAAACCACGAGCCATCTTAATAGTTTCAAAAACTTTTTGAGGGTTTGAAGTTCCAGATGCATCTTTAAAACAGATACTATCATAAGGAATACCTGCATCTAAGATATCACGAAGTGTTTTTTCATAAAACTCAACATCGTGAGCACCATGGCAACCTGGTGGTAAATCCATCATAGTTACAACTACTTCATGCTTAAGACCGTGATGAGCGATACGTTCACCTGAGTACTTAAGATTTTCAACATCATTTAAAGCATCAAAGTTACGAATAGTCGTTGTTCCGTGTTTTTTGAACATTTTTGCATGAAGGTCAATGAGTTCTTTTGAACCAGTATCGAGCATAACTGTGTTTACACCACGAGAAAGTGTTTGTAGATTTGCATCTGGTCCAACTATTTCACGGAATTTATCCATCATTTCAAATGCATCTTCTCTTAAGTAAAAGTAAAGTGATTGAAATCTTGCTCCACCACCAAACTCAAAGTGGTTAATTCCTGCCATTTTTGCAGCTTCAACAGCTGGAAAAAAGTCATTCATTAAGACACGACCGCCATATACTGACTGGAAGCCATCTCTAAATGATGTATCCATTACATCTATAAATTTTTTAGCCATTCTTATTATTACCCTTGTCTGTGATGTGTAATTGCTGCACTAATTGCTGCTACTACTTTTTTATTGTTTTGCTGAGGCGCAACTGACGGATTTATCTCTGGTTTTGACTCAGGGAAAAACTTATGTATGACAATTGACATCAAGTTCATACTAGCAATCATAATAACAAGGAAGATAAACACTGTCCCCATTCCTAATCCCATAAATTTAAAACCTTCTACAATGAGGTTAGTTTCCATTAAATTACCTTTATTCATAATTTTGTAAGCTAAGTATAGTGTAAAATAAGTTTAAAAAAGTTTAGTCACTTCTTATTTTGATGTGATTTTTACAACTTGTTACCTTTTGAAGACATATCTCCATATAAAAATTATTGTAATTGAGAATAAAAGTTTTTTCTGATAAAATGAGTAAAAAATTTAGAACTAGGAAAAATTATTTATGATTATTGGAATGTTTGAGCAAGATTTTGTGGCTTATGTAATCTTTGGATTAGTGCTTAATTTTGCATTTTCTATACTCTTTGGAATCCACCTCTCAAATAATATTGGAATGCAAGAGATGATTACTTCAAAAGGAAATAAAGAGCAACCTATACTTGTTAAGCTTAGCCTTTTTATTCCTTTTGCGAAAATGCTTATTACTCTGTACCGAGTCACAATCCTCCAGTTGTTTTTTTTAAACAGAGGATATACATATAAAGAGTATTGGATTTATATGACTCATGAGGAACAAGACATATAGATGAATGACTTTAAACTTAAACTCATTCTCAGTGGATTAGGAGGGATAATTTTTTCTTTTATCTTTATTTTACTGACTTTTGTACTGCCTGTAAAAGATAAAAAAGATGCTTTTATCTATAAACCAAAAGGAAAACTACAAATAATTTCGCATTCTCTAAAAAACAAATAAGAAATTAAAAAGTACTCTTCACTTCGATAAGTTTAATCGTATTATATGCATACTCTGGTTTTAAAACGATGGCACAGGCACGGAGTGTTTCGATGCAAACAAAAAGATGTTCAAGGTCATCTTTTCTCATCAAGTCAGCTAACAAAACTGTAGCATCTTGAATCCGTAAATTTCTTGCAACACCAAGGTTTTTATGTGCGAGTTCTCGTAAGTTAGTATATTCAAGATTTTTATTGGCATCTTTTTGTGACTGAAGAACATATAACATCTCTTCAAACTGTGTCACTGCTTTAATTATTTGAGCAATATAGTCTTCTATAAGATGATGGATAAGTTCTTCATCTAAGCCTAGTTCAGAGACAGCTTCCGCACTATTGTATATATAATTATTTTGAAAAAATGAATAACAAACTTTTTGAGCTTTTAGAACAAGTTCTCTAACCTCGTTATTCTTAGTTTGTCTTCTTTCTAATCTTCTTTTTTCATTCATAGCGGTAAATTAACATTTTAAACATAAAAGAAAGCAAAAAGCTAACTAAGTTAGTAAAAAAAGTGCTTTTTAGGCACTTTTTTAACTGTTTTACACAGCTTTAGTTATTATTCTGTTAAGTCTTGAGATAAAATCAGCAGTATCAGTCAACTCTTGACCATCAAAAAGTTTTGCTTGGTCTAGTAAAACATGAGCTGCATCTTCAACAAGATTTACATCAGAAGAATCATTTAGTTTCATAATCAATTCATGTTTAGGATTAATCATAAAAATTGGAGCAGGTTCTGCCATTTCGCCACCCTGACCCATCTGTTTCATCATTTGTGCCATTTGATATGATGGATCTTCTTTATCTATCTTTATAGCAACAGGAGAGTCTGTAAGTTCACTAGTTGTCTCAACAGACTTCACAGCATCACCAAGTGCATCTTTAAAAGTTTTTGATAAACCTTCATAAGTTTTAGCTACTTCTTCTTCCGCTTTTTTATCTTCTTCGCTCTCTTCAAATTTTGCGTCAGCAACTGCAACGAGTTTATACTCTTTATACTCAGTTACCATTGGGAAAATGATAGTGTCAACTTCTTCATTAAGAACTAAAACATCAATACCCTTAGCTTTAAAACGCTCTAACGCAGGAGATGACTTGAGCATTGCTAAAGAAGTCTTACCAGTAATATAATAAATCTCTTTTTTCTCCGCGTCAGCACTCTTAGCAAACTCTTCAATCATAACAGTTCCATCAGAGTTTAAAGTACTAAACTGCATAAGCTCTAAAATTTTCTCACGATTATCTAAATCGTTATAAAGACCTTCTTTAAGAACATTTCCAAACTCAGCATAAAAAGTTGCATACTTTTCTTTATCTTTTTTCGCCATTTTTGCTAATTCTGAAAGTACTTTTTTAACAGAAGATTTTTGAATTTTAGCCATTACTGCGTTTGATTGTAAAATCTCACGAGAAACATTTAATGGTAAATCTTTTGAATCAATAACACCACGAAGGAAACGTAGGTATACTGGCATAAGTTCTTTTTCATCATCAGTAATGAAAACACGGTTAATGTAGAGCTTTATTCCTGTTTGGTAATCCATTCTCATCATATCCATAGGTGCTTTACTTGGAATATAAAAAAGTGTAGTAAATTCAACTGCACCCTCTGCTTTGTTGTGCATCCAAGACAGAGGCTCTTCGCTTGAGTGTGCGATAGAGCTATAAAAATCTTTATACTCTTCATCAGTTACTTCTTTTTTAGCCATAGTCCAAAGTGCATTTGCTTTGTTAATCTGCTCATTTACTACGTCAGTACGAGAAGGTTCAACTTCTTCTTTACCTTTATCATCCATAACAGCAGGTACAAATTTATCTTTGTCCATAAAAATTGGGAAAGGAATGTGGTTAGAGTACTTTTTGATGATAGAGTCTATGCGATGCACATCTAAAAACTCATCTTCATCAGCTTTAAGGTGCATCTCAATAGTAGTACCATGCCCTTCTCTCTCACCATCTTCTATCTCAAAAGAACCATCACCAGTACTTGTCCATACTAAAGCCTTATCTTCACCAGCTTTTTTTGTTGTAACAACTACTTTATCAGCAACCATAAAACAAGCATAAAAACCAACACCAAACTGACCAATAAGGTTAGAATCTTCTTTTTGATCACCAGAGAGGTTCTCTAAAAATGCTTTAGTACCAGACTTTGCGATAGTACCAAGATTATTCATTAAATCTTCTTCGTTCATACCGATACCAGAATCAGAAATTGTTAAAGTTTTTGCTTCTTTATCTGCAACCATATCTATGCGAGGACTAAATGTCACATCTTTATACTTCTCATCTGTAAGTACTAACATGTTTAATTTATCAAGTGCATCTGAACTATTAGATACCAACTCACGAATAAATATTTCTTTGTTTGAGTAAAGTGAATGTATCATTAGGTGTAGTATTTGATTTGCTTCTGTTTGAAACTGATGTTTTGCCATAGTAAAATCCTTTTTCATTAATTATTTCCGGAATTCTAACAAAAAAAAGTTAATATTTGACATACTTTAGTCAAATAGACTCAAGTTTTCTTAGTCATATTACATTTACTATTGTTTTGTTATAATAATTTTATGCAAACAGACTTTATAAATCAAATAGAACCTACACCAAAACTCTTTAGTAAAAAATGTAAACTTATCTCTTTTATGGTGAAAATATTTTTACAGTTTACATCTTATATTGTAGGATTATTATCTTGGTACTATTATGATTATTTTATAGCAATAGCACTTTTTTTACTTTCTTTTATCATCATAGGTATCATCCGTTCGAAGATGATGCACAGTGTCATACCACCCTCGCAACATGAGTATAACTACAATACACAAGGAATAGCAGACTGGTACACAGCACGCGAACTCTGCATAGAACTTCCAGAAGATAAAGATTCCATAGAAAAACTTTCTTAGATTTTGTGTAACTTCTCGCTTATCTTTTGGGCTAGACTAATCGCACCTTCTATATAGCCACCATTATCATAAGAAAATTCTGTTGCTCCAAAGAGTATGTTGGGAGTAAAACTACTTGTATCTATTCCATACTCAGGATGTGTACTTAAAGGTTTTTTGTCTTCCTCACTTGAACTAAACACCTCTTCTCTCCAGTCAACTAAATAGATAGCTTTGATGTCACTGCCTTTGACTCCAAAGAGTCGTATCATCTGTTCTTGCACTTTTACCTTAAAGTCTTTCATATCTGTCTGTGCAGATACGAAACCAAAAAGTGCATGTTTGGTCCCTTCACTTGCATCATGTATCTCACCAAGTGGTCCAAGATGAGAAAAAGTAAAACCACTCAGACCTTTTTCTTTCCAAAAAGAAGAAGTAAATTCAACAACACACTTAGCACTAGCACCCATCCAAGTTTGTGTATTTAGCATCTTGTTTTTTAAAACTTTTGGTAGTTGTGGCTCATAAGAAAGCCCAGCAGCTAAACGTGGAGGAAGTGTCACGACAACAAATTCACTTACATACTCTGCATTTTGTGTTTTGAGAATACACCTGCCCCCTTTTTCTTCTATGTGCTGTACATTTTCATCTAAAATAATTTGAGTATTTATAAGTTTACTGGCAAGTTTTTCTATCAGTTTAAAGAGTGTTCCAGACATTCTGGTTGAAGGAGCTGAAGCTTGTGGGACAAATACTTCAAGTCTATCTTTTGTATCATACAAGGCATTTCCATCTGTATACTGAGAAAAAAGTTCTAAACCAAGTTCTCTTACAAGTGTTAAAATCTTTTTTTGATGTGACCAAATCCAAGAAGGCCCCATATCATTACCAGCGATACTATAAATTCTTCCACCAATTCTACTACGAGCTTCGAGAATTGTAACTTCATACTTATCTTCTAACAAATGTGCAAGATAAAGTCCGCTCACACCTGCACCAATGATAATAATTTTTTTCTTATTCATATTCTAATTATAACTCATTAAACTCTCAGTAGCTATTAACATGCTTCAAGGTATCATATCAAAAATAATTAAGTAAAGAATTCATGGCACTCATAGACCTACAAAACATATCAAAACACTACTCGGCTCAAAAGATTCTTACAGAAGTGAACTTTCATGTAGATGAGGGTGAACGTATAGTTATCATCGGGAAAAATGGGAGTGGTAAATCTACTCTTATGAAGATAGTTAACGGTACACTCACTCCTGATGGGGGTCGTCTCATTACCAAAAATGACCTTGAGGTAAAGATGCTAGACCAACGTCCAAACTTTGTAGAAGGGCATAATGTACGTCAAGCAGTTGAGCATGGCTTAGTTGAGTTAAACGAAGCCAAGGAGAGATATAATGAACTTTCGCTTCTTTTAGCAGACGACTTTGAGAATAAAAACCTCCTAAAAGAGCATGAGCGAATCTCAGCTTACATAGAGCATCATAATGCTTGGAACTTGGATGACAAAGTTGAACGCATTATCCAGCACTTTGACCTTAAACGCTATGAAGATAAGCCTATATCACTTTTAAGTGGGGGTGAGCAGCGCAGAGTTGCCCTAGCCTCTCTACTCCTCCAAAAACCAGATATATTACTCCTTGATGAACCTACCAACCACCTTGATGTTTACATGGTTGAGTTTTTAGAAGAGTTGATACTCAAAGAGAAATTTACACTTGTTTTTATCTCTCACGATAGATATTTCATAGACCGCATCGCTACAAAAAGTGTGGAAGTAGATGACTGCGTTTTAAAAGAGTACAGCGGTGGTTACTCAAACTACTTAACTCAAAAAGCTGAATATGTCAGAACACTACAAAAACAGCATGACAACTTGCTTGGTGTACTAAAACGCGAGAACGAATGGTTTGCTCGTGGTGTTAGAGCTAGACTTAAACGCAACGAGGGTCGAAAAGAGCGACTTATGAACCTACGAGAAGATGCAAAAATAAATCCAGCAAAGATTCGTACCATGAGTGTTGAACTTCAACGCGAGGCAAAACATTTTAATCGTGACAAAAGTATCAACAAACAGAAGATGCTTTTTGAGGTAGAAAAATTGGGTCTTACACTTGGAGATAAAGAGCTGTTAAAAGGTTTTACAACTCGTATACTTCAAAAAGATGTTATCGCCATAGTTGGACCAAATGGAAGTGGAAAATCAACCCTACTTCGAGCATTACTGGGAAGACTTGAACCAACTAAGGGAATCATCAAACGCGGAGAGTTCAAAGTCGGTTACTTTGACCAACATAGAGAAATGCTTGATGATGACAAGAACCTAATAGAAACTTTTTGTCCTAACGGTGGAGATAGAGTGAGTGTTAGAGGTTCTGACCTTCATGTATACGGCTACTTAAAAAACTTTCTCTTTCCTCGTGATTTTTTGGAAAAGAAGATAGGTGTACTTAGTGGTGGAGAGAAAAACCGTGTAGCATTAGCCCTACTATTCACACTTGATGTAGATATTCTCATCCTTGATGAGCCTACAAATGATTTAGACATTCCAACTATTAACATTTTAGAAGAGCAACTCACAAACTTTGCAGGGGCTGTCATCATTGTAAGTCATGATAGATACTTTGTAGATAAGATCGCTAAAAAACTCTTCATCTTTCAAGCTGACAAAACCATAGAAGAGTCACATCAACAGTATAGTGAGTATCTTGACATGGAAAAAGAGTTAAAAGAACTCTCTATCATGGAAAAAGAGGCAGCTACTACTCCTAAAGTAATAGAAATCAAAGAAGAGAAGAAAAAAACTCTTAAACTTACTTTTAAAGAAAAAATGGCCTTGGAAAAACTGCCTTTAGAGATAGATGAACTTGAGGTAAAAATAGAAGATATAAATAAATGTCTAGCCGACCCATCTTGTTATGAAGAAAAAGGAATTACTGCTGTTGCACAAAAGTTGGCAAATGCGGAAGAGTTGTATGAAACTAAAGTTGAAGAGCTTTTAACTATACAAGAAAAAGAAGAAGAAATTAACTCTTAAAAAGAGGCTATTTTCTAGCTTCTTTTAAAGAGTCTGCGATTAAGAACGCAAGTTCAAGTGACTGGTCTGCATTTAAACGCGGGTCACAGTGAGTATGGTAACGAGAAGATAAATCCTCTTCAGTTACAGTAAAACTACCACCGATACACTCAGTTACATTTTTACCTGTCATCTCAAGATGAACACCACCTGCATGAGTTCCCTCAGCTTTATGGATTTGGAAGAACTCTTTCATCTCAGTAAGAATAGAATCTACTGGACGAGTTTTATAGTTGTTTGAAGACTTGATAGTGTTACCATGCATTGGATCACATGACCACACTACTTTAAGACCTTCTTTTTCTACAGCTTTAATAAGAGCAGGCATACCGCCTCCATCTTTATTTCCACCAACTTTTCCTGCACCCATACGAACGATCACATTTAGACGACCTGCTTCATTTTCTGGGTTGAGTGCGTTACAAAGTTTTACTAAGTCTTGTGGATCCATAGTCGGTCCAGCTTTTACACCAATAGGGTTTTTAACACCTTTAAGATACTCAACATGAGCACCGTCAAGTTGACGAGTTCTATCGCCTATCCATAACATGTGTGCTGATGTATCATACCAGTCACCTGTGATAGAGTCTTTACGAGTGAATGCTTCTTCATACGGAAGTAAAAGTGCTTCATGAGAAGTATAAAAGTCAGTCTCTCTAAGTGTTCTATAGTTTTTTGAGTTTACACCACAAGCTTCCATAAAACGCAGTGAATTTTCAATATCCTGTGCCATTTTTTCATACTTCTTACTTACTTCACCCTGATGAGCAAAGTCAAGTGTCCACTGATGCACTTTATGTAAGTCAGCTAAACCACCTGATGCAAACGCACGAAGAAGGTTTTGTGTTGCTGATGCTTGGTTGTAAGCTTTTATCATACGTTCAGGGTCTGGAATACGAGCCTGTGCTGTAAACTCAGTACCATTTATGATATCGCCACGGTATGAAGCAAGCTCAACACCATCAAATGTTTCAGTATCACTTGAACGCGGTTTTGCAAACTGTCCAGCCATACGACCAACTTTAACAACTGGTAAACCACCAGAGTAAGTCATCACAACTGCCATCTGCATCATAGCCTTAAAAGTATCACGGATATTATCAGCATGGAACTCAGAAAAACTCTCAGCACAATCTCCACCCTGAAGTAAAAATGCATTTCCATTGGCTACATTACCTAGCTGTGTTTTAAGAGTACGTGCTTCACCTGCAAAAACAAGTGGTGGGTAGTTCTTAAGTTCACCAAGCACTTTGTTTAATGCATCTTGGTTGGGATAAGTTGGTTGCTGTAGAATTGGTTTTTCTCTCCAGCTAGAAGGAGTCCATATACTCATAGTAATAACCTTAATTAAAATATTTTTTGGATTCTATCTAAAAAACCCTAAAAGTGACATTATAGCCGTATGATTTATAGCTAAAGGAGTTATGAAAGTTTATTTTATGCTTATAAAGGTATAATACAACATATTTTACATATGGGAATATTTATGCACAAAGAAGACCTTAAGGCTTTAATCAACGAAATGCACAAAGAATTAATCGGAACTATTGATTCACATGAAAATCCAACAAAAGAACAAGTTGTAGCCTTCTTGCAGGATGCAACGAATGTAATTTCAAGTTTAAAAAATACTTCTCTTAATGATTTAGAAAGAAGTAAACTAATGTTTACAAATGCATACAGAGAAATAGCTAAAAAAACTTTAGTGTCTTATACGACTACCAGTAATGCATTTGAAGAATTAGCTCAGATACATGAAGAAACACTTATTTCAGCTACAGATTTACATCTAAACCTTCCCCAAATTGCTAAAAAATTTGAAAACCTTCAAAAACAAATGTTTTCTGAAGTTGAAAAAGCAAATGCAATTATCACTGATTTAACAATACAAATTAATGAGCTTGAGAGAAATTCAAATCTAGATTCATTAACAAAAGTTTTTAATCGTAGAGCTTTAACTACATACCTTGAACGGTTATGTGACAAAGGTAATATTGCTTATGAGTTGCACTTGCTAGTCTTGGATATTGATGACTTTAAAGTAATCAACGACACTTTTGGTCATATTGCAGGAGATAAAGTCCTTATCTTTATCGCAAATATTTTAAGAAGTACCCTTAGAGATGGTGACAAAGTATTCAGGTTTGGAGGAGAAGAATTCATAATTATACTTAACAGAATAACTCCTACAGTTTGTTTAGAAGTAAGTAACCGAATTCTCAATCTCATCAGATCAAACCAATTAATATATAAGGGTGATACATTAAATGTAACAATGAGTATTGGCGCGACACAGTACTCTAATGGTGATACACCTGAAGATATTATATCTCGTGCCGATAAAGCACTCTATAAATCCAAAAACTCTGGCAAAGACCAGATGAATTCAGAGGCTCATCCTAATGGAAATTAATTATTTTGATATTGTAGCGGCAGTTATTATCCTCCTTCTTGGTTTAAAAGGTATTATAAATGGATTTTTTAAAGAATTATTTGGATTAGTAGGTATTGTTGGTGGTCTTTTTATAGCTTCACGTTTTGGAGATTTAGTAGGAGAGTATTTAAACAGTCTTGTATTTAACTTTTCATCTCCTTCAGCTGTAAGCTTTTTAGGATTTTTAACGACATTATCACTTTTTTGGCTATTTATGATACTTATTGGCTATGCTTTTAAAAAACTAAGTTCAATGAGTGGGCTTGGTCCAGTTGATAGGATTTTAGGATTTGTATTTGGAGCAAGTAAGTTTTTTCTTATCGCAGCAGTTATAGCTCATGCCGCTTACAATATTAAAGCTGTAAAATCTACGCTAGATTCTATAATGAAAACAAGTATTTTATTTCCTATTATGGTTGATGCAGGTGCATTTATCATGAAAATAGACCCTGTCGGACTAAGCAAAGATATCAACACTACGATTATGAGTGGAACACAAGTTATAAAAGAAAAAACTGATGCACTTATCAACAAGAGTACAAAAGAAGAGATACAAAAAATTCAAGATCAACTAAAGCAACAGATTCAAAACCAGACCAAAGAGAAATAATATGCCTACGGTAAATACGAATTTTAATCATAAAACAATAGAGTACAAACAGTTATTAAGTGACTTTAAAATGCTTTTAAAAAACAATAATCTAAAGTTTACCATTCAGCGTGAAGTTATACTAGAAACACTTTATAACTCAGATGAGCACTTAACACCTGAAGCACTCCACCATCTAATACAAGAAAAGCAGCCTGACTTAAAAACGGGAATAGCAACAGTTTACAGAACACTCGCGCTCCTTGAAGAATCACATGTAGTTAATTCTCTTTCCTTTGGAGCACAAGGAAAAAAATATGAACTCGGTGCGAAAGAGCATCATGATCATCTTATCTGTACACAATGTGGAAAAATAACAGAGTTTGTTGATGAAGATATTGAGAAACGTCAACATGCTATTACTAATGAACTCAACTTTAAAATGAGTGATCACTCTATGCAAATATATGGTATCTGTTCAGAGTGCCAAGAAGAAAAAAAGGAAAATAATTAATGTTTGATAATAAATTTGTTCAACAAAGAATAGAAAAAGCAAAACTACTAAAAGAAGCTGGGCACAATCCATACTCGAATGATTCAAAGCGTAATACTACTATTGAAAAATACCTAAATGTAAACTCTGACATAGCAGATATGGAAGACAAACGTGATGAAAAACGCCACTACATAGTAAGTGGTCGTATCAAACTTTTACGTGTAATGGGAAAAGCTTCATTTGTAAAAATCGAGGACGAGTCTGGTATGTTACAGGTTTATGTAACTCGTGATAATCTTCCTGAAGACTTTTATAATACTATCTTTAAAAAGAACATCGAAGTTGGAGACATCATTGAAGTTGGTGGTTTTCCTTTTGTAACTGGTAAGGGTGAACTTTCACTTCATGTTGACACTTTTACCATTCTAACAAAAGCGATTAGCCCACTTCCTGAGAAGTTCCATGGTGTTACAGATAAAGAGATTCGTTACCGTAAACGCTACCTTGACCTTATTATGAATGCAGATGTACGTAAAACTTTTCAAACACGCTCAAAGGTTATCTCTTTGACAAGAAGGTTCTTTGAAGACAAAGGTTTCTTAGAAGTTGAAACACCAATGATGCACCCAATTGCGGGTGGAGCAAATGCTAAACCATTTGTTACACACCATAATGCACTTGGAATTGATAGGTTTTTAAGAATTGCTCCAGAGTTATACCTTAAACGTTTAATCGTTGGTGGATTTGAGGCAGTTTTTGAAATCAACCGTTGTTTTAGAAATGAAGGTATGGATGCTACTCATAATCCTGAATTTACAAGTATTGAGTTTTATTGGGCATACAAAACATATAAAGATTTAATAGAGATTACTAAAGAATACTTTCAGTATCTTTTTGAGCACTTAAACCTTCCAACGCAACTCCCTTATGGAGATATGATTGTAAACTTTGACAATTTCATAGAGATTCCTCTTATTGAATCCCTTACTACTATTGGTGGAGTTCCCGAGGATTCTTGTGTGACTAAAGAATCTATTCTTGCATATTTAAAAACACAGAAGATTACTGTAAAACCTAACCTAAACTTAGGGCAACTTCAAGGTGAACTTTTTGACCTTTTTGTCGAAGAAAAACTAATTGACCCTACTTTTATCACAGAGTACCCAGTTGAAATTTCTCCACTTGCTAGAAGAAGTGATGATAACCCAGCTATTACTGAACGTTTTGAGCTTTTCATAGCAGGACGAGAGATAGCAAATGCATTTTCTGAGTTAAACGATCCTATAGATCAACTTTCCCGTTTTGAAGGTCAAATGGCAGCTAAAGATTCCGGTGATGATGAAGCACATGAAATGGATAGTGACTTTGTTGAGGCACTTAGTTATGGGATGGCTCCTACTGCTGGGCAAGGTATAGGTATAGACCGACTTGTAATGCTTCTTACAAATGAGCATAGTATCCGTGATGTTTTACTCTTCCCCGCGATGAAACCAATTCATGCAAATGATGAAGTAAAAGAA
>NZ_JAEMVD010000018.1 GCF_029215975.1 Sulfurimonas sp. SAG-AH-194-C20 | reverse complement strand
AAAAACTTACATCTTTAAAGAAAGCTAAAATACTATGTCTCAACTATTTTGTTAAAGAGAGCCATTAAAAAAGCACTATTTAAAAAGATAAAAATCTTCAACAAAAACAAGCCTAGTGAAGATAGATAGAACAAAGCATACCACATAAAGCCAATTAGAGTATAGTCACACTTATGAAGAAAACTAATGAACTCATCACAAAAGATATAAACAAACTCATCTTAAAAATTGCAATACCTTCGAGTATAGGTATGTTTTTTAACACGATGTACAATGTAGTAGATACATTCTACATCGGTCAAATTTCTACAGAGGCTATCTCTGCACTTACTTATAGTTTTATGATATTTTTCATGCTTTTATCTGTAAGTTTTGGACTCTCATCTGCCATCACAGCTTATGTTGGTGGTGCTCTTGGTAAACATAAAAGAAATATGGCAAGACTCTACACAGCACACGGTATCAGTCTTTTTGTCATCATCGCGTTTAGTTTAACCATCATAAGTTTTATACTTCTAAAGTACATATTTGTCATGATGGGAGCTACTGGCCAGGTTTTAGAGTATGCATTAGAGTACACCTACATCATATTGCTTGGCATATTTCCTATGCTCATAGGTTTAGGTGCAAACTCAGTTTTAATAGCCCTAGGCGATACTAAAAGTTATAGAAATATATTGATAGTTGGTTTTTTTCTAAATGTCATACTCGACCCACTCTTCATTCATGGATTTTATTTTATCCCGGCACTTGGCATTAGTGGAGTTGCTCTTGCTACTGTTACGATTCAGTACATCACACTTATTTTTATGCTTTATAAACTGTATAAAACCGACCTTTTTAATGTATCTAGATTTTTCAAGTCCACTCCAGAGATTAAAGTTTATAAACACTTACTCAAACAAGCCATCCCAACAAGCATAAATATGTTTCTTGGCTCTCTAGGAAGCATGATAACTATGTACTTTGTATCTATGTATGGTTTTAAGTCTGTGGCTGCGTTTGGTATAGGTTATAGAGTTGAGCAGATTATCTTACTTCCGATGTTAGGTTTAAACACAGCGGTTATATCTATAGTCTCAAATAACTTTGGTGCTAAGAATTTTGAGCGCATAGATGAAGTTATACATAAGGCTTTGAAGTACGGTTATATCATGAGCGGCGTCGGAGTTGTTTTGATAGCTTTGTTTGGTAAGTATATGATTATGGTGTTTGACACAGATACAGAGGTTGTAGACATCGCTTATGTGTACATAATATTTGAGAGTTTTATCTTTTTCTCATTTATCACTATCTTTATCTCTACCTCAACACTTCAAGGGCTTAAAAGACCTTTTGTCGTGCCTTATATAAGTTTTTACAGACAGATATTTATGCCACTGATTTTCTTTACTTTAGTTGTCTATGTATTTGAACTCTCTATCATATACTTATGGATAAGTATGTTTCTCATTATCACAAGTGCCGCGATTTATCTTAAACTTTATGTTAATAAAGAGTTAAAAAAAGCGAAGACTCAGACCTTCAAGTAGGTGGAGTAACTGAGATAGTTTTTATATGCTTCTTTATCGTGTTCTTTTATGTACTCGATATACTCAGCATTCGCTTTTATCTTTTGTTGTCTCTCTTCTTTTGGGCTTATATTTATTATCTTTTGAAACTCAGTATAATTTTTTAAGCTCTCTACCTTAGCATCTGTTTTCATAAAGAAAAGTGATTGACAGGTCCGTGACCCTTCCCTATTAGCTTATCTTTTCCTTTTTCTATCGCCATATTTAGGTACTCACATCCTTTCGAACATGCATCCTCTAAAGAAAAACCTAAACCTATGAAAGTCGCGATACTTGATGAAAGACTGCATCCTGTTCCATGAGTGTTTTTTGTTTCAACTGTTTTGTTATGGATAACAGTAATTTTTTTACTCTCATAGTTATAAAGTATGTCCGTCATAGTTTCACAAAGTTCTAAGTGCCCACCTTTTAGTAAGACAGAAGTCTTATACAACTCTCCTAACTCTTTTGCACTAGACTCTTGCGTTTGTAAGTTTATAGAGTGCCCTATGAGTAACTCAGCTTCAGGGATATTTGGAGTGATGAGCATGACATTTGGTAAAAACTCTTTAAGACTTTGTACTGCGTTTTCGTTAAGCAGTTTATCCCCTGATGTAGCTATCATCACAGGATCAAATACTATGTTTTTTATCTTGTACTTTAAAAGTGTCTCTTGTACTGCGTTTATCACCTCAGAAGAATGAAGCATTCCAATCTTTACAGCAGAAAAACTGATGTCATCAAAAACTGCTTCCATCTGTTTCATGATGTGTGGCACGGGGATGGCATGTATGTCACTCACCCCTTGAGTATTTTGAGCAGTACTCGCAGTTATGACAGAAGCCGCATATCCACCATTTGCAGAGATACTTTTTATGTCCGCTTGGATACCAGCACCACCACCAGAATCAGAACCCGCGATAGTTAAAACGCAGCAGTATGATGAACTCATATTTTCCATGCCTCTTGCTTGTAAGCTGAGTCCCAAAACATCCACTCTAACTTTGATGTTTTAACAAATACTTCTTCCATCATCTTCAAGTTCTCAGGTGAAGCAGTAAGTGCATAAGTATTAACTATGTTTATAGCTTGTTCAACGGCTAAAGCAAATTCATCACTTGCATAAGTGTCTATCCATGCTTGGTATGGATTTGAGCCTTTGTTAGTCTGCTCTTTTAAGATGTAGTCCCCTACTTCTTTATAGATAGTAAAACACGGAAGAACTGCTGCAACACCAACTTCTACTGACTCGTTAGCAACTATTCGTGCTAGGTATGAGTTATATAACTCACAAGTAGGACTTGGCTCTGCGTTTATGTACTTCTTTTGTAAAAATTCTTTATGCAGAGCATCTTCAACCGCGATGATACCCGTAGCTGACTCATAAAAAAACTGAGTATCTTTTGGATTATGACACTTAGTACCTACTCCAACAAGTGCTTTTTTATACTCGCTCAGATAAAGCGAATCTTGGTTTACATAAAAACCAAAGGTATCTTCATCTAAAGTAGCGCTCATTAGTTCTTTTACAAAGTCATGATTTATTATTTCTTGGAATATTATTTGAGTTTTAGCTCGTGTTGTTTCGTACCAATTTTGCATATTTAATCCATTAAATTATTATTAGCTTATAATAGCAGATTTTTTTTAAACTTTTGGCTTGTAAAGATAGGATATAATTCATTAAATGAAAAAATATACCCTTAAAAATGTAATGGATGAGCAGATAGCTCACGATAATCAAGCCCAGATGACTCAAAAGAAGATACAAACAATTTTGAGAAACCAACTCGAAACAGAGGTGCTAGAAGAAGAGCCCGGATATACACTATTTAAGTACTCAAACACAAAAATGGCACTCTACCCTGATGAAGAGTTTAACCGTGTGAGAATCATCTCTCCTATAACACAGTACTCATCTCTTGCACCAAAGATAAAAGACTCACTCATGGATGCGAACTTTCACTCTGCCCTAGATTGTCGATATGGTGTTACTGAAGATACTTTGTATGCAGCATTTTTACACCCTCTTTCTTCATTAACTAAAGAAGACTTTCTTGGTGCCTTAAAACAGGTACATAACCTAGCCAAGAGTTTTGGAAAAACATATAGTAGTGCACAGATAGCGTTTACAAAACAGAAATAATAAAAAGGCAAAGCATGAAAACTCTTAAAATCGTATGTCAAGAATGCAACACCATTAACGCAGTTCAAGTACAAGAAGAGACTAGCATCTTTCCTTGTTCAAAATGTGATGCAGATTTAAATGACCCATTTCCATTAGAAGTAAGTGATGAGACTTGCACAACTAACATACAAGAGAACGACATCGCTGTACTCCTTGACTTTTACTCAACAACTTGTGGACCTTGTATGGCAATGTACGATGACTACGAAGATGCTGCTTTAGGTTTTGGTATGAAGGTAAAGTTTCTTAAGATAAATGCTGATGTACACCAGAAAGTTGCAAAAGAATATGGTGTTTCAGGGCTTCCAACTATTATCGCGTTTAAAGGTGCTAAAGAAGTAGACCGTATGAGCGGACAACTCTCACAAATGCAACTTACCATGTGGGCAGATAGACTAAGTCAATAACTTAATAAGCTCTTATATAAATATAAGCTATAATTCCAAAATAATTTTCTCCTAAGGGTATATAGCATTGTTTGATTTAAAAAAATATACAGCAGCCAACATAAAGAACGATATATTATCGGGTTTAGTTGTTGCCGTTGCTCTCGTTCCTGAAGCTATCGCGTTTAGTTTTATCGCTGAAGTTAGTCCTATTGTTGGTCTTTATACTGCGTTTATACTTGGTTTTATTACTGCTATCATTGGTGGTAAACCAGGTATGATCTCAGGTGCTACTGGAAGTGTTGCAGTTGTTCTCATCGGTCTTACACTTGAAGTAAACGGTATGCTCAAGATGAGTGGTTTAGTTGGTGAAGACTTATACATTCACCTCCTCAACTATGTCTTACTTGCTACCATCGTTACAGGTCTTATTCAAGTCGCGTTTGGTCTACTTAAACTGGGTAAGTTTATCCGTCTTGTGCCTCAACCTGCCCTGTATGGTTTTGTAAATGGTCTCGCTATCGTCATCGCCATGGCACAGTTTAAGTTCTTTGAGGGTCAAGGTAGTATGATGTATGTCTTGGTTGCTGTCACTATGCTCATTATGTATACCCTTCCAAAAGTTACAAAAGCTGTTCCTTCTGGACTTATTGCCATTGTTGGACTTACACTCGCTGTGTACTTTTTCAAACTTGACACTATTTTAGTAGGTGACCTTGCTGACCTTACAGAGTTCTCAGGACAACTCCCACACCTTATCATCCCAGACACTCTCTTTAGTCTTGATGCCTTTATACTTGTACTTCCTTATGCAGTCATCATGGCTCTTGTTGGACTTATAGAGTCACTTCTTACTCTCTCTGTTTTAGATGAGATGAGTGGAACTCGTGGTAGTGCAAACAAAGAGTGTATAGCACTAGGTACTGGAAATGTTGCCTGTGGGTTTTTTGGTGGTATGGCTGGTTGTGCGATGATTGGTCAGAGTATCATTAACTTCACATCAGGTGGACTTGGTCGCTTGTCATCATTTACAGCAGCAGTTGGTCTTCTCATCTTAGTCGTATCTATGACTGATGTTTTAAACACTATCCCTGTAGCTGTTTTAGTTGGGATTATGTTTATGGTTGCCATTGGAACATTTGAGTGGTCAAGCTTCTCTCACATGAAACATATGCCTCGTACAGATGCTTTTGTAATGGTTACTGTAACTATTATTACTATTTTTGAAGACTTAGCTATTGCTGTTATCGCAGGTGTTATCATCTCTGCTCTTGCATTTGCATGGAAACATGCTCGTATCTGGTCTAAAACACATACCGAAGAGGATGGAACAAAAGTTTATGAGCTTGAAGGTCCACTCTTTTTTGGAAGTGCTACTACTTTTAGTGATAACTTTGAGATAGACATAGATCCACCAAAAGTAGTGATAGACTTTAAAAATGCTCGTGTTATGGATGCTAGTGGTGTTGAGGCAGTTGATGCTATCATCAAGAAGTATGAAGATGCAGGGAAGAACCTTTTATTGCGTCACCTCTCAGCAGACTGTAAAGCCATTCTTAAGAAGGCTGGTCCACACTGTTCTTACGAAGAAGACGATCCAACTTATAAAGTGGCGTTTAACTACTAAACATCAACACTAAGTTCGATTAAGTCGGGCTTTGGCTCACCAAAATAGTAACCTTGAGAATAGTCTATGCCTAATGCTTTGACTTTCTTTTGGACCTCTGCATTATGAATATACTCAGCTATAATTTTAATCTTACTTTTTTTACATAAAAATACTATACTCTCAACAATAATAGCACTATTGTCATCAGTCACTATATTTTTAATAAATGCACCATCTATTTTAAGGTAGTCAGGTTTAAGTTCTAAGAGCCGAGACATATTTGAGTTCTCTGCTCCAAAGTCATCTATAGCAATCTGAAATCCTTGCTCTCTTAGTGAGTTAAGCTGTGTAAGGGTCGTTCCTTTATCTAGTGTTGTTATGTCTTCAAGCATTTCTAAAACTACTTTTGATGGGTCTATATTGTATTTTTGAACATTTTTGAGAAGATAAAATTCTAAATAATCCAGTAGTAAATCTTCTCCTGTGATATTTATAGAAAACTCGTACTCAGTACCTGCAAACTTTTTAAAGCTCTGAGAAATCAACGACTTCGTAACATAGGAGAGGTTACCAGTTGTACGTGCTGCATCCATGAACATATAAGGGGGAATGATTTCATTCTCATTCTTTATACGAGCTAAACACTCATACTTTTCTATTTTCCCAGTATGATTATTTATAATAGGTTGAAAGTATGGCACTATATTTTCATTTGCGACAGCTTCTTTAATCCTCAAAATCCAGTATACTTTTCTCTCTTTTGATTTAACATATTCTGAATCTGGATTATATATATAGTAATGATGTCTTCTTGTTTCTCTAAGTTCGCTTATCGCTGTTTCGGCTTGAGTAATGTTTAAGAGTCCCACACTTGATGAGATACCTATGCTCAAAGAGACTTTAAACTCTAAATGATTTTCAACCAATATATCTGCTTGAGAAAAAAATGATAAAATTGATTCAGAGATAGATATAATCTCATTTTTACTTAAATCCCTTTCATCTATCAAAACAAATTTATCAGCACTAAAGCGATACAGTACTGCCCTTTGCGGCTTTGCCATATTTAAATAGTTTGCAACTTGACAAAGTACATCATCACCTACTTCATAACCATAAGCACTGTTAATATTTGAAAAATTATCCAAATTAATTAAAAAATAGTTAAGTTTCTTTTCTTTTTTTAGTTTCGCAATTAAGTCCGTATTGTTAGGTATGTTAGAGATAAGTGTGCAATAATCTAAACTCATGATTATTTTTCTTTACTCAAAACTATATACCCTTGTGGAACTATAGACTTATACTTTGGCATACTTTGTCCAATATTTGCATTGATGTAAGTAGGATCAGCGATGATAAACTTTCGCCCTCCTTTTGTTACACTGTCTCCTTGCATCGGAATATAAAGTGCCGTCGCCATATGGTCTTTGTACTTTACACCTATAACATTTATCTTGAAAAGCTTTTTTACAAGATATGCAAAAAGTATAGCTCTATCTTCACAATCAGACTTATCATAGTAAAGTGTTTCATTAGCAAACATTACTTTCTCTCTACCAAATTGCTGCTGGTCTCTCTCGTATTTAAAAGCTTTTTGTACAAAATTTAGTACAAAGTTTATAGCACTGCTTGAGTGTTGGTTATTAATATATTTTTTCATATCAGATGCTATATCGTCATAGGTTTCAGAACTCATAGGCGAATTAAAATATGTTTCATAGTCTGCTTGAGGATATGTGTTCATAAAATCAATCAGGTTTTTATCATAAGAAAATGTCGAGCTATAAACTTTACCGTACTGTTTAAAAGAGACTGTTTTATTCTCTAGTCTCTTTGTAAAATTCGGAAGTTCATTCATCTCTAAGTCAAATACTTTGTTTGCATTTGGATAGTTTTGTTTATATGTATATATCCTACCCACAGAAGACTTTGCATAAGCACTAATAACATAAAACTTTTTATCGCCAAAGTTATAACTTGGAGTAGAATAAATTATCTTTTTACTGTAATGCATTAGAACAACATGTTTTTTAGCTAATCCGATTTTTACTTCATAACCAAGCTTATTAAAAAGAAACCATGTAAACAATTTTTGATTATCAGAAGAGCTATAAATAGCACTTGAAAGCTGCTGCACAAGTTGATACACACCCCAGTCATTAAGGTTTAATTTTTTACAAACTGCATTTATTTCATTTATAGTTTTTTCATAATCACTTGAGGCCATATAATCAAAAAAGTTCGCAATTCCTTCTTGGTTTTGAGGATAAAAGTTAGCATTATGAATAGTACTGTCTATATCAAACCCTAAGTTTTGTGCAAAAAAATCTACATAAATGTCTTTTGTTGTTTTTTTAATTATCTTTGGCTTTAAAACTATTTTAGTTTCTATTTTTTTTATAGGAATTTTAATATTAATACGAGGACCAATATTTTTAATTTTCTTCTCTCTAGTAGGTTTTATACTTTTTGGTTTTTGGTTTTCATATAAAGGAGGAGATTCTTTTGCTATGAACTCCTGCCACTCTTCTTTTAAATAACCTGCAAATGCAAGATCATTTTTATCGCGGTACTTATTAAAACTACTGTTTTGTGCAGTTTTAAAGTCTTCAAAGCTCTCTGCTAAAAGTGAACTTGTTAAAAATATATATACTAAACTAGAAAGGCCAAATAGCCTGTATAGCTTTAGTTCCCCAACTTTGTTTTGTTGCACGGTCTACATCTCCTTCAGTTTTATAAAGAATTTTTGCTTCACTCATTTGTGAAGAGTTAATATTATTGTTTTGGTCAATATCGTAAGGGCGAATTACACCACTTATTTGAATTATCTGTTTTTGATCATCTATAAGAATTTCTCGTTTACCTGAGATGAAATAGTTTCCATTTTGTAGTATTTTCACTACTCTAGCTGAAACTGTAGTCGTAAAACTCGCATCTTTTGTTGCACTTCCTTGACCTTGATAACTTGATATAGAATCTGTATTGAAACCTGCATTTGTATAACCATTTAAAGATGCAATACCATTACTAATTGTGCCATTTGCTCCAGTACCAGTTCTAGCACTACCTGTTGTAAAAACACCACCACCAAATGTTGACTTATCTGTTTCACTTAGCTGTTTTGCACCTACATTTGAACTTCTCGCTGTCTCAGAAATGACGACAGTAACAATATCATTTAGGTTCATTGCCTTACGATCTGAAAAAAGAGGATTATCCCCTTGACCAAAAAGACTTCCTGCTGAATTAAAATCTTTTTTATCTTCACGCGCTGGCATCTGTTCTACATATTTTGGTGGTTCAAAATTTATCTCAGGTTCTGTAAGTTTAGCCGTACAACCGCTAAAGATAAGTATAGCAAAAACTAGTGTAAAAGAGCTTATTAAAATGTTTTTCATATTATATATTCTAGCAATTTTAGTTCCAAAGCCTTAGTCCCCAAATACAAATGTAAACTCATTTGTATTTAAGTACCACACAATTAAACCTAGCCCCACTACTATGCGAGAGTATTTATCTTGTACAGGTGCGGGACGAAATTTCTCTAGCCCTTGAGAGAAATGCCCTACTATATCTAAAACCGCAATCCAAGCTTGTCCACCTACTGAAGATATAAACATCATAAACGCAATCAACTTTATCATCTCAAAAACACTATCCATATTATCCCCTACCAATCATCAAGAACAAAACCCTTAGGTTCGTCTTTTATTTCTTTGACCTCAACATCTGTGTTTATCTCAGGTTCTTGTACTTTTTCAACCTTAGGTTTACTCATCTGTTCTTCAAACTGTAACTCTAAACCTTTAGATGTCATCACAAACCCATTTACTTGAAGTTTTCCCTCATGTATCTGGTTATGATGCTCTTTACACAGAGGGATAAGGTTGTGTTTATTGTCTTTGTGAAAATGTCCTATAAACCCTGCACTATCAGCCAAACTTCTTTGAGATATATGATGCACATCCTCAGCCATAGCACCACAGATAACACATTTTGTCACATATAACTCTTTGTTGTACTTGGATTTTTTCTTCTTCACAAGTAGTTCTAACTCATCAAAGTCATTTGAAAGTCGCTTACGGATTTTGTTTGCTTCTTCTAAGAACTCACTATCCATATGTAGAGACTTAGCAAACTCTAAACCATAGATACTGCTTCCACTTCCCGCTTGTAGTACACGGTTAAAAAGAAGCTTGTCACTCTCTTCATCATACTCTACACTGAGGTGTAAGTCAACAACATTATCAAGACTTGTAATCTCTTTCATAGTTGAGAGTTGGTGCAAGTGTGTTGCAAAAAGAAATAGACATCTAGTCTTGGCAAGTTTTTTGATAGCAGACGCCACAATAGCAACACCTGAGAGTGTCTCTGTTCCATGACTTATCTCATCCCCTAAAACAAGAGAGCGAACAGTTGCACGGTTAAAAATGTTTTTAAGTTCAAGCATCTCAACTGCGAAAGTTGAAAGCCCTTTTGCAAGGTTGTCTTTAGAGACTATGCGAGTAAAAAGTGAGTCAAAAATACTAAACTTCATAACAGCAGCAGATACAAAAAAGCCAGACTGTGCCATAAGAGTAGCAAGCCCTATACTCTTCATCAAAGAAGACTTACCACTAGAGTTTATACCATATAGTAAAACACCATTTATATCATGCCCATCATGTACACTTACTTCAAGCATAACAGTCTCAGGGTGTGGAAGGTCCATATACTCACGGTTACCCATAACTATGTCATTTGGCACATAAATACCGCCGCGCTCCTGCGTTTCGATGAGAGGATGACGCAGTTGCATAATCTGCATAAAATTCTCTTGTGCCTGAGGCTCTACTATCATAGGGCGAGAGTGTTTGTACATCTGTGCGACTTTTGAAGAACTCACTCCAACATCAAGGTCAGACACATAAGCTATAACTCTGTCAAAAAGTAAAGAGTATCTTCGCTCATAGAGTCCTTGGAGTTGTATGTACTTCTCTTTTACAAGTGTCACTATTTTACGGCGATTTTTCATAATTCTATCTGATAAATCATCTGTAAAAGTAGAGGTAATTTTCACAGAGTTTGTGAGTTTTTTTACATTGTAAGTTGAAAAATCTGCATCTGCTTTAAAAGCACTCTCTATCATAGAAAAACGATTTTTAGAAAGCGATATATAATAACCCTCTTTTTCTAGTAAACCTAAAGAGACATGTCGTGAAGCACTCCCTGCGTTTACAGACTCTAAAATTAGTTCTATCTTTTTCATAATGTCTTCAAACGCGATGAGCATAACACTGTTTTCTTTTACAAGAGTATCTATAGACTCATCCACACCATTCATCAAGAAGTTCTCATCTACTGTGGTGTTTGTAAAACGCCGAGAGACATCAAGGTCTATGCTTTTAGATATATCTCTTAAAAACTCTTCAACTTCACTCTCGTGAAAAGGAGTCTTTTGAATCTTATGCTTTTTAACATAAAGCATCAACTCTTTGACAGATTGCATTGAGTCATAGACATGGTTCATCTCAAAAGGATGCAAACGCCCGAGGTTTAGTCGACGTGACAAACGCTCAAGGTCATAAACGCCACGCATCATCTCATCTAGGTAGCGAACATGAGAACTCACTCGCTCTATAAGGTTATATCGGCGTTCAAGTTCACTTGCTTCCATAATGGGGTTAAGTAGTCTCTCTTTAAGTAAACGCCTACCAATTGCCGTAGCACTTTTGTCCATCATCTTTAAAAGTGTAAACTCTTGACGGTCTTTAGAGATGATTCCCATCTGCTCTAAGGCATTGTTACCAAGGTACATAAAACGGCGATTGTCAATAAGGCGAGGCATAGACATCTTTTGAACTATGTGGTAGTCATGCTCTATAACAAAGTGTATAAGAATAGCTAGAGACTCAGTTATCATCGGGCTGCGTTCTAGGTCTAAATGCTCTATGGGTGAAAGAAGAGACTGTATCTGATAGACCTCTTTAAAAAGCTCATTTTGAAAGTCAATTTTAGGTCTTTGGTTATTCACAGAGTAGTGATAATGATCAGGGATTTCAAGATACTGCATCACATGGCGTTGGTCATCTATGCCATCTAAAAAAGTAACAACTATCTCACTCGTTCGGTACACATTTAAAAGGTTAAAAACTTCATCTAGAGCATAAGAAGGGTCTTCACTTGTAGAGTGTGTCTCATATAACCAAGTTTTTCCCGTTGTCACATCTAACGCAGAGTAGCCGACACTATAAACATCTCTGTACTTATCAACGACTATGGAAACTATGTAGTTGTCATCATTGTCCACTATGTGGTCAAAGTTTGTTCCAGGAGAGACTATCTGCGCTATGTAGCGGCTAATTTTTGGAGGAGTTCCCTTTTGTTTTACAACGATGACAGTGTACTTTTGCTCTGAGATAAGACGACTTAAGTATCGCTCAAAACTTACAGCAGGAACACCAGCAAGAAGAGGATTTTTATCTGAGTTTTCTATAATGTTTTTATTTTTTTTAGTTAGTTGAATATTAAGGAGTTCTGCTATCTCTTTAGCTTTACCAATCTGTTCTTCATCGTTGTTTACTTCATAGACTTCATAAAAAGTCCCTATTTCCATAAACACAACTGTATCACGACCATACTTTTCTTCAAAGTGGCGTTGCAGGTCAAAATATGTCTGCGTTAGTAGCCTATCTTTGTTGTTGAGTATAGAACTTACATCAGAGAGTTTCATTGCTTAACCTCTAGCTTCTTTGATGGCAGCATACGCTTCGTTAAGTCTTTTAGTTTTTTCTTCTGAAAACTCTAACATATCTTTAGGAAGACCCTTACTTACAAGTGAATCATAATGATGCTCTTTCATAAGTCGTCTATAGTTTTTCTTTATCACTGAGAAATCATCACTAGAACTAGACTCTAACTCCCCGTAGTATTCAGCCATTTTGTTAACTGGTGTTGCCCTTTGATAAGAGCCTGAGCCTCGAGAATAATTTGAGTATCCACTATAACTCTGCCCATTTTTACGAGCTTCTTCAAACTGTTTAAATGCTTGTGAATATATGAGTCTCAAACCGATGAGTAAAAAGAAGTTAAAAGGAAAGAAAAGAATTCTTGGTGCGAAGATAAGAAGTAAAATCCCAATGATGATACTTCCAAACACAAACCCAAGCCACATCACTTCTAAAAATATCCCTAAAGCGATAATAGCCAAACCAATTATTTTTTTCATTAACATCCTTATTTATATGCGATTATAACAAAAATTGTTTAACTTATAGATTATTTTCTCTTTAATCGTTCTCTGTAAGCTGATGCTGAGTACTTACCACTTGTGTCATGTGTACCTGACTCATGCTCATATATGACCTTACTTTTGGGTTGGTACTGTGTGGATACTTTAGCATCTGTTTGAATATTAGTAATAAGTCCACTTTTTAGATTGTTAAGAATTGTAAGTAGAGTATCTACATTTTCATTACTAACTGTTAATGTTATTTGCATTTCTAATTTTTCCTTTTATAAGTTTTAAGTAAAAAACACTGCAACTACAAGAGTTAAAAGTATTCCTACAACTATACCAACATACAGGTAAGTAAGCTTATCCACTTTAGAGTCTTTTTTGAGCTTTTCATGTTTAACATGAAGGTTAAAATGCTCTAAGTTATTACCCTCTTTTGCTAGTTCTACTTCTAGTATAGACTCAAGAGCATATATCTCTGCATCTCTATGTGCCGCTCTTATACTTCTCTGTAATTCATCATTATTCACTGTAATCCTTTTAGTAATTTTAACATAAGAATTCATATCTCAGCTTTTTTTCTATATATATCTGTTAAGATGACAAGGAATTTAAGATAGGAAATATTCATGGTTATAGTAGGCATAGGAAATGTATTACAAAAAGATGATGGTTTAGGTGTATATGCAGCTACCTACCTCCATAAGAACTATACTTTTTCACAAGATATAGAGATTATAAATGGTGGTGTTGAGGGTATACACTTGCTCAATGTACTTGAAGATAATTCACATGTCGTAATTTTAGACTGTTTGCAGCTTGATGATGAACCTGCTTCTATTTATGCTATACCTGCTAAAGAGATTTCTGGGTATGGTTTAAACAATGGTGGTGCTCACGAGATAGGAATATTGCAATGTATGGATATGATGGAGCTTCAAGGAAAAGAGATTCCGGAGGCTATTGTAATTGGTATTATTCCGGCTAAAGTAACATTTGAATTTGGTTTAAGTCAAGAGATTTCAGATGCTTTTGAAGGTTATATTTCTGTAGTTTTACAGTATCTAAAAAAACATGGGGTTATTAGTACAAAAGTGTCTTCCATAACACCTTTATCTGATATAATCAGTACAGCAAAAGACCCATCAGGGGTTATGATTCAACAGTAACTCAAAGGAGAAATTTATCGTGCAAAACAGTACTCAAGAAGAAGAGACTCAATACGAAGAAGAAGTAAAATTTGGGTATATTCCAAGTATCATTTTTTTAGTATTTATTGGTTTTATCATCTATATCTCTGCTACATAGTCAAACTATATTTCTTCCCTATGGCTTTATTAAGCCTTAATTACCGACTTAACAACGCTTGTTTCCCAACCATCATACTGTGCACCATATAGCTCTGTCATGTCTATGAGAGCTAATGTTATCTCATTTATATCATGATAAAATGGTTTATCTAAACGGTAAAAGTCTAAACCTTTGACACCATCTTCATTTTTAATCTCTTCTTTGATTTTAAAACCATCTTGTTCTAGTGCTTCTCTAAGAGCTTTTTCGTTTTCATCATTTTGGAAATAAACCTTATGCTCTATGGCACGAGGAACTTGAAGAGAATCACCCTCCTCTTTTAAACTATCACATACCTTATGATTTTGGATAAGTTGCCACTCTTTAGCAGTAGGATAGAGTAGTTTTTGATAGTAGTTCCATTCATTATCATCATTATGTCCGTTTGTTATCTCATAAGACTGATGCTCGTTCAATGCAAACTCGATAAAATCTGGCCAGTTGTATGTAAACTGTATATAATATATAAATGTCACAGAACCATCAGAGATTACACGTCCAACATATTTTCCAATACGAAATTTAATCATAGAAGCTTCTAATTTATCTTCCATAAACAGTATTTCAGCTTCTTCATTATCAGATAAAAGCCCATTTTCTTTAGGCTCTTTGAGTTTAGCTTTAACAAATGCCACCGTAGGATAGGTATATTGATTCTCTTCTATATCCATAGAAATTCCCGCATTAAACTGTACAGAGGCTACATTTCCCTCTAAGTTTTTCATATATAATTCCCAATATTCTTGCATAATAATTCCTTTGTTTTAGTTTTAATTCATTTCTAAACTCATGAGGTACATATCTTCCCCATCAAGTACTTTTACTCTTAGACTTTCACATTTCATACAGAAGTAACGCACTTCATCCACTTCAAAAACATCTCCACATTCCTTACATTCTAATTTCAGCTTTTGAGAATTTATAATAAACTCTGCACCATCACATATAGTCTTTTCTTTAAATGTGTTAAACGCAACTTCAAGTAGATGAGGCTCAATACCAGCCATAGCACCAATTTTGACAATTACCTTGTGTACTTTTGTTGCATTATTTTTTTCTGCTATCTCTTCACATTGGTTAAGTAGAGCTTGGACTACACTATACTCATGCATATTTTTCTTCCTTTATTGGTTCTAGTTTTAACCTCTTTGGTGTTGCGTTTGGACATACTTTATACACAAAGTCATAACGCATACTATGAAAATCACTTGTATTGTCCCAAAACTCTGGATGCATCACTTGGAGTTCTTTCTCTTTTAAGGCTTCTATCATAGGTCTATTTTCTTCGAGGTAATCTTCTTTATCCCATAAAAACTCATCATCAATTTTTGAAATAGCAAAAATGTGGAGCGACTTTAAATACTCTTGATGTGAGAACACTTCATCTATCATACCTAAGCACTTAGCATGCGTGACTGAGATAGGTAAACATTCATTTAGTAGTTGTTCTGCTACAACACTGCCTACTCGTTTTACAAGAGTATATGTATGGTATTCACTTCCACTTAAACCTAAGGTTTTATAGTGAGGATTAAGAACAACACCAACTTGACCCACAACATAATCACAAGCGATTCCCATAAAGACACCACCAGCCCCTGCGTTTGAGGCAAAAGAAGCGATAGTTACAACCTCATCCGCATAGATGATGGCACGAACTACATCATTCATGGCGTTTATGTTTGCCCAACCATCTTCACCCTGTTTTTGACTATCTTCTAGTATGTTTAGATGAATACCATTAGAGAAAAAATCATCTCCACCCATCAGGACAAGCACATCACACTCAGCTTTTAGATACTCGATAGCATACTTCAAACGGATACACTGTGCAGTACCCATTGCACCATTATGAAAGTTAAAATGTAGATATGCTACATTATCCCGCATCTCCATACTTACTTCATGAAAAGTTGCATAACTTTTGTCAAAAACGAGAGGCAATCGTTCCTCTTTTATGCCTTGAAGTTTTTCTTTAAGCACATATGTAGCGGGGAGTTTAAAGCCCTCTATGGTTTTTAAGTGTGAAATCCATACAGCCCCATCAACTGTTCCCAAACAGATAGCCCCATCGCGTTTAGCGATAATCTCTTTAGGTTTTCCTTTTAGTTTGTCTTCTTTATGAACACCATACAAGTAACAAGGCACACCTAAAACCTTATCAAGAACTCCAGGATGTGAGTCACTGAGGTAAATTTTTTCTATAATCTTCTCACTTCTATCTTTTAACCAATTTATCGCTCTTTTATCTTGGCTAAATTTTTCATGGATAGGATTGAGTTCTTGTAAAATATAGTCATTATTTTCTATTTTTTCAAGGAGTGTATCTAAGGCATCAAGAGAAGCTTGTACTATCTCTTTTCTATACAAAGAAGCCTTATATGTTTCTCTCACATTAAAGCTTTTTTCTACATAAATATTTCCACCATCATACTCAGAATTTGCACGAAGAACTACAAGACCCCATTTTTTTGTATGGTTTGTTAAAGCATACTCTAAAGAGTTTGGACCTCTATCGCCTCGTGGACCAGGGTGAAAAATATATACAGGATAGTTCTCATAAATAGGAGAGGAGATATAAGTTTTTAAAAAGGGACAAAGTATCAACTCAGGCTCAAACTCTCGTATCTCTTTGAGTGTCTGTTTTTCATCTCTATTAAAACAGACCGATACTGTATGTTTTAAATCTTTTAGTTTTGTATAGACAGCCTGCGTTTGAGAATTAAAAGCTGTTACTAAAAGAAGGATTTTCATAAACTAGTCTTAACAGATACGAGGTAAAAGTTCACCCGTAGGTAAATCTAAAAAGCGTTTTGTGCCCCAAGAAGAGTTAAGTATAACTCGGCCTTTGTACTGCTCACTCACACTAGCTATAACTGTCGCTGTTTTATGAGTATCTTGTAGTACTTCTAAGGCTTTAGCCTCATCTGCTTTTGCTACACACAGAACAAAAGTACCCTCATTTGCAAGGTCAACTGCTTCAAATCCTAACATTTCACAGATTCCACGAACCTCTTCTTGCACGGGAATACTCTCTTCAGTAACTTCCACACAGACATCAGAACTCTTCGCCCACTCATTTAAAACAGCACTCACTCCACCACGTGTTGCATCACGCATAGCAACTATTGCTATTCCTGCATCCATAAGCTTTTTCACCTCAGGGTACAATGAAGCACAGTCAGTTTGTAATGTACTTTCAAGTTCTATACCCTCACGTGCTGCAAAAATAGTTGCTCCGTGAGTACCCACATCTCGACTTACTAAAACACTCATCCCATCTTTTAGATTTGAAGCTGAGATACCTTTATGTTGTATCTCACCTATGCCAGTCGTGTTTATAAACAGCTTATCAACACTACCTCGTGGAACGACTTTTGTGTCACCACTTACAACTATTGCACCATTTATCTCAAGCTCTTTTTTCATAGATTTGACTATTTTTTCTAA
Source organism: Sulfurimonas sp. SAG-AH-194-C20 (assembly GCF_029215975.1). Taxonomy (GTDB): domain Bacteria; phylum Campylobacterota; class Campylobacteria; order Campylobacterales; family Sulfurimonadaceae; genus Sulfurimonas. The sequence continues at coordinate 9,080 of NZ_JAEMVD010000018.1, read as the reverse complement.
GTCACGAGTAGGAAATCCCTCTTCGATGATAACCGAACAAGTAATATACTTCGGTTTTGCTCCCATCATAGCAAGGTCATTACAAGTACCACAAACTGCAAGTTTTCCTATATCTCCACCAGGAAAAAAAAGAGGACTTACAGTAAAGGAGTCAGTAGTAAATGCCAACTTACCATCTTCAATGACAGCAGCATCTTCGCTCTTAGCTAAAATATCATTTTTAAAGTGTTTATAAAAAACACTCTTTATAAGCTCGTTGTTTTCTTCTCCACCATTTCCATGTGCGATTGTAATTGTTTTTGTCATCTCTTCCCTTATTCACTTACACTTTTACTTGTATCTATCAGGTTTCCATACTTATAGTAAGCTGCACATGCACCCTCACTACTCACCATACAAGAACCAATAGGAGTTGTAGGCTTACACGCAGTTCCAAAGATAGTACACTCTTGAGGTTTCGCCATTCCGCGTAAAATGTCTCCACAGATACAGAGTTTATGATCTTCTATCTCTGCGATTGGAAGTACACTTTTATAGACTTTTTCAGCATCTAAATGAGCATAAACATCTCGTAGTTTTAGTCCACTATCAGGAACATTACCAAGACCGCGCCATCTAAAAAGACTCATCTTTTCAAAATAGGTGTTGATTAAACCTTGTGCTTTAAGATTTCCATCATGATTTACAACTCTCTTGTACTGCACTTCTAACTCACATCTCTCTTCGACAAACTGCTTGACAATCATGCTAATACCCTGCATAGCATCAACAGGTTCAAAACCAGTAACAACAACAGGACGACCATAATCCTTTGGAAACTTATCGTAAATCTTAGAACCAGCGATGACACTTACATGGCTTGGCCCTAAAAAAGCATCTATTTGATTGTTGTAAGAGTCAACATGAACATCTCTGCTATCAATGAGTTCCACCATCACTTCAGGTACTGTTACATGGTTAATATGAAAAAGGATATTAGGAATTTTTAACTTTATAACTTGTTCTACAAGAACAGCAGTCATTGGAGTAGTCGTTTCAAAACCAATTGCGAAAAATATAACTGTTTTATCAGGGTTATCTTTTGCGATTTTAATACACTCCATAGGAGAGTAAACAAAACGTACATCCGCACCTTTTGCACGAGCATCTTGAAGACTTCCATTTGAACCTGGAACTTTTATCATATCACCAAGTGTTACAAGTATTACATTTTCTTGCATTGAGAGCACATAAGCATGGTCTATTCTCTCTTTTGGCATGATACACACAGGACAACCTGGTCCATGAATGAAGTTAACATTTTTTGGAAGAAGTTGTGGCAGACCAAACTTCATGATGGTATGAGTATGTCCACCACATACTTCCATTATATTTATTGGTTTTTCTAGTTTTTTTGCATCTTTAGCAATGATTTTTGCATAAGCTTGAATTGTCTTTCCATCACGAAAATCATCATAGAGATTTTTAAGTTCAAGTTCTTGCATCAAAATCACTCTCTCTATTTGGGCATTCATCATCTTCTAAAATGGCTCTTTTTCTATCTTCTTCATTTAAAAGAGCTAAGATTTCTTTATAAGTATCTATGGAAGCTAAAGCTTCTTCTTCATCTATTTTATTCATTATAAAACCAATATGTAGAAGTACATAGTCTCCTATTTTCACATCACCATCTTCCATCATCATAAGATTTGCATCGCGTTGTACACCCATAGTATCTACTGTACACATTGTATTGTCATTAGAAATTTTTACTACTTTACTTGGTATTGATAAACACATATTAAGCTCTCATCTTGCGTTTAAATTCTATCCAGTCTGCAACTGCTTTAACACTAGCAGTGTCATTTACATTTACTTCTAAGATGTCTACATTAGGTTTAATTCTTCTAGCCTCAGCTTTTTCAGCTTCGATATCGTATTTAAAATGTGGTAATAAATCTGTTTTAGTTATCAAAATTAAATCAGCCTGTCTAAACATCACCGGATACTTTGCGATTTTATCTTCACCCTCTGGGATAGAAACAAGTACTATATTTAAGTGTGTTCCTACATCGTAAGAGGCTGGACAGACTAAGTTCCCTACATTTTCCACAAAACAGACATCCATCTCATCAAATGGCATGTGGTGTAAGCCTTTATGCACCATAAAAGCATCCAAATGACATGCTGTACCTGTTTGTATCTGCTGTGCATGGATTCCCTTAGCTCTCAAGCGGTCGGCATCGCGTTCTGTTTCTAAGTCACCCTCTATAACACCAAATTTAAAATTTGCTACATCTACAAGGTGTTCTAATAGTGTTGTTTTTCCTGAACCAGGGCTTGACATAAGGTTAATACCTAAAATATCATGATCTTCTAAATGCTTTCTGTTATGGTCGGCTTCTTGATCATTTTTATCTAAGATTTTTTGAATAACTGCAACTGTTTTTACATCATTTAACTGAGGGTTATGGTGTAAGTGTTCATGTGCCTTTTGATGCTCATGAGAATGACTATGTTCTTCTTCTTTTTTCTCATGAGTATGAAATGTTTTTCCACCATCATGGCTATGCTCTGCCGCATTTCCTTCCATACCTCTTATACTACATCCACAATCTAAACACATATAATTCTCCTATCCTAATAAAATATTTGTTCCAACAACAAGTGAAATCACACCCGCTGCACTAAAAGCTCTTCTAACATTTGTAATGTTTCCTAAAAAGTTCTGGTTAATATAAAGTATCACCATTCCAAACAATCCAAAAACAATCATAACACCCACAGTAAACGCAGCCACCATCATAAAGTCAACCGCTCCACCATTTACAGCCCCAAGAGTGATGAGCATACCTCTCACTCCACCAGCACCCATAAGCAGACCTAAACCCAAAGATGAAGTTTTTGCTACAGAGTCATCACTATGCTCATGTGATTTTCCAAACCATATATGAATATGCTCTTTGTTTTCATGTATATGTTTACTCAACTGTATACGTTTTGCAGCCACCATAAAAAGTAAGTACGTGCCCATCCCGATAATAATAGTCGCTGAAATCATATCGCCATAAGCTAATATCTCAGGAGATATATCTACTGACTGTAAAAGTGAAGCAAAAACAAACAGACTCACACCATGTCCAATAGCAAATAGCATTGTTACAAGAAGTGTCTTGGACTTGTTTTTTCCTATTGAAAAATCAGTAATTGCAGTAAGGTGATCTGGACCAAAGGCATGAAGTATTCCATACCAAAAGATAACAAGTAGAGATAATTCCATAAGCACTCTCCAATAAATGAATATATATTCACTATAATAGTCTTTAATATTTAATTATTTATTAAAAAGTAAGTTTCTACTCTATTTTAAGGACTAAATACTATAATTTGTTTATGAAGTGTATTTATTGTAACCATCCTCATCTCTATGTCCTAGCAGATGCACAACATAAGTGTAGTAAGTGTAAAAGGAAATTTAGTCTCAAAAAAATACAAAGAGAAGAGAAGCTTTATTCGTATTTTAAAAAAGGTTCTACTGCGAGAAAAACTGCACAAGAGACAAAGATGCATTTTTTAACAGTACAAAAGTATTTTGAAAAGTTCAGAAGAGACCTTGCTTTGCATGCAGATGAACAGTATCAACTAAATAGTCATAGAGTAACAGAATATGATGAGTATCTCTACTTAGCAAAAAGCCTTAACATCCAAAACTCTAAAGATAAGTTGCAACATTTTCTTACACTCGCTTATGATGGTAAAGTTTACAACATTATGATGCCAAAGACTAAACACTCTTTACTTTTAGAGGATGAAGAAGAAGAAGATGATAAACTCTTACTGAAGTACCTTACTTTTAACAAAATAGCAAAAATATCAAAAGCACAAAATACAATTACAAGGTTTTGGGATTATTTTGAAGAGTTTATACTCCAGTATAAAGGAGTAAGTGACGAACAGTTTGTTTTTTACCTCAAAGAGGCAGAGTGGAGGTTTAATTTTCATAGAGAAGAACAAAATAACAATTCAGTTGGATATAAGGGATAAAATCTTAGTATATGAATAACTGTTCAATATAAACAACTCTTCACAGGGGATGTCATACCCCCCCCCCATATATTTAAAGTGTATATAAAATATTGAAAAATAAAGGGGTTTTTTATGAATCTATACTGGTTACAAAGTGGTGGCTGTAGTGGTGATACTATGTCGATTTTGAGCTACGAAGGAAATCTTTTTAACTTTTTTTCAAACATTGGCATAAATGTTTTATGGCACCCTTCACTATCAACTATCAGTGCTTCTGAGCATGATACTCTCTTAAATAATATTTTAAATGACACAGAAAGTTTAGATATCTTATGTATTGAGGGGAATGTAGTTTGTGGACCTGATGGATCTGGAATGTTTGATACATTTAGAGGAAAACCAAAAAAAGACCTCATAAGTGCTCTAACAAAAAAAGCCTCTTATGTTGTTGCCGTTGGTACTTGTGCTGCTTATGGGGGAATAGGCTCTTATGATGAGATGCAAGGTTTAGGTCTACAGTTTCATCACGAAGAGGAAAATGGCTTTTTAGGCAAAAATTTTCTCACCAAAGATGGTCACAAGGTTATAAATCTTCCCGGCTGCCCGATTCACCCAAAAGCCTTAGAAAACATTTTAAATAAACTCACACACAATATTACTATGACATTTACAGATACACATACAGATGCCGAGTACTATAACTTTACAGTCCATCAAGGATGTACACGTAATGAGTACCATGAATATAAGGTTGAAGAAAAAGAATTTGGAGAGAAAGGATGTATGTTTTTTCACTTAGGTTGCAAGGGTCCAACAACACTCTCTCCTTGTAATAAATATCTTTGGAATGAAGTCAACTCTAAAACTCGAGCAGGTGTGCCATGTTTTGGTTGTACTCGACCTGACTTTCCACAACCATATCCATTTTATGAAACACGCAACATCATAGGAACACCTTTGGAGCTTCCTCGAGGAGTTGATCGTGCTCATTACCTTGCATACAAAGATATGGCATGGGCAGCAGCTCCAAAACACTTAACAGATAGGAAACACAGAGTATGAGTAACAAGATTATCGAACTTGAGATTCCTGTTAATAGGGTTGAGGGTGATTTAGATATAAAAATAAAAATTAAAGACAACAAAATTATAGATGCAAAAAGTGTTGGAACACTCTATAGAGGTTTTGAGAACATTCTCAAAGGTCGAGTACCTCTTGATTCACTTGTAATTACACCACGAGTTTGTGGAATATGTTCTGTTGCTCATCTATTAGCTGCTGCAAAGGCACTTGACAATGCTTATAAAATTATACCTCCACCGCAGGCTGTACGTATACGAAATCTTTCTATTTTAGCTGAATCAGTTCAAAGTGATTTACGTCAGCACTATCTTATGTATATGTCTGACTTTGCAAGTGATTACTACAAAGACAAAGAGTTTTCTGCTGTAGCTAAAGAGTATTATGAACCTTTTAAAGGTACTTTTGCTATTAAAACATTGGATATTACAAAGGATATTTTAAAAGTGATAGCACTTTTAGGCGGTCAATGGCCACATACATCTCACATCGTTCCGGGTGGTGTTATCTCGCAAGTTTATGCACAAGAGTTATTAGAAATCCATAACTATATCAGTAAAACTCAAATTCACTTAGTAAAAGAAATATATACACAAACACTTGAGGAACTCTGTAAAATCAACTCATTTGAAGCACTTGAAAAAAACATAACAAAATATCCAGACTCTCAACTTGCAATTTTTACAAATATTGCTAAGGAAACAAATCTCTTTCACACAGGTAAAACAGGATATGGCTTTATCAGTTATGGTTGTGTAGACAACCCAAATGAACATGGGAAAAGTTTTATTCCCGCTGGTTATAGTGATGGTAAAACTCTCTATCCCTTTGATGAGAGTAAAATTACTGAAGATGCAACATATGCATGGTTTAAGTTTGATAGACCACTTCATCCTTTTGATGGACTCACTGAAGTTCAAGTTAAAAAAGAGAAGGCTTATACATGGGCAAAAGCTGTGCGTTATGATGCTAAAACAGTCCAAACAGGTCCTCTAGCTGAATTTTTAATGTTAGAAGATCCTCTCTTTTTAGACTTGATCGAAAAATTTGGAGACTCTACATATGTACGTCAACTAGCCCGTTTTTTAAGACCGAGTCGACTTATAGGATATATGCTTAAAATGACAGATGAAGCCCTTGAACATATTCAAGACCCTGTATATATCAAACCTACAGAAATAGTAGATACACAAGGATATGGACTAACAACAGCAGCACGCGGTGCACTAGGACACTGGATAAAAATCAAAGACTCAAAAATAGACTCCTATCAAATCATCTCCCCTACTACATGGAACGGCTCACCAAAAGATGGTAATGAACAAGCTGGACCATGGGAGAAAGCACTGATAGGTTTGGAGATACAAGACTATGATAATCCTATAGAGATGGGACATATTATTCGTAGTTTTGATCCCTGTCTTGTCTGTACTGTTCACTCTATTGATAATGATAAAATCTCATATAAGATTGGATATAGAGGATGAAAAAGATAATTTGTATTGGCAATAGATTCGCATATCCTGATAATTTTGGAATGAAAATTTATGATAAATACAAAACTACTACCTCTGCAAACATAGAACTTATTGAAGGAGGTATAGGAGGTCTTAATCTTGCTTTACATTTTGAAACAGATGAGCCTATTCTCATTGTTGATCATGGATATGGATTTAAAAAAAGATTATTCCACATAGAAGAATTATCTTTAGATTTTATTCAAGAGTACAACCATGACACCGCTTTTTACTACCTTTTAAGAACTCTGAAACAAAAAAACATATGGCTTTACCTCTCAAATAATAAGCAATGGAGTGATACTACTCTTGATGAATATTGTTCAGATATATCTATGTATATTGAGCAATTATGAATATCACTAAAAAGATGCTTGAAGAAGAGATAAAAGTACTTCAAGCTGCAGCTCAACTCCATGCAAATAAATCAATTGATCAATATAGAGAAGTTTTAAAAGTACTCGAAGAGCTAGAAGCTGAAAAGCATCTCCTAGAAGAGAAAGTTAAAGAGAGAACACTCCACCTAGAAAGATTAGCGAAGTATGATACTTTAACCAATCTACCAAATAGACATATGTTTAAAGAGGAGTTAGAGTTAACTTTGAAAAGTGCAACACTTTTAGATAAACCATTTGCACTTATATTTTTAGATATTGATGGTTTTAAAGAGATTAATGATACTTACGGACATCATATAGGAGATATTCTGCTCAAGGAGTTATCTAATAAGCTACTTTTATGTGTTCGAGAAGGAACAGATACTGTATCGCGTTTAGGTGGTGATGAGTTTACTATTATTCTTCGGGGTTTAAACAAGGTAAAACATATCGATATAATATCAAATAAAATACTTAAATACCTCCATACTGCTTTAGATCTCACATCAGATATTCAAGTAAAAGTTTCTGCTAGTTTAGGTGTCTATATCCATGAGCATGACAATAATATCACCGTTGATGAAATTATTTCCAATGCTGATATTGCTATGTATGAGGCTAAAAAATCTGGTAAAAATCAGTATGTCTACTTTGATAAAAAAATGAAATCTCTTCTATCAAAACATATAACACTCAAACAGGAATTAACAGATGCTTTTAAAGCAAAAGAGTTTGTCAACTATGTTCAACCTATAGTAAGTGCACAAACACATGAAATACTTGGAGTAGAGATACTATTACGATGGAAGAAGAATACTAAACTAATGAGTCCTGCATATTTTATAGAGACTTTAGAGAATATGGACTTGATTTTAGATGTAACATTTTGGCAAATAGAAGCAGTATTATTATCTGTCAAAGAACTTAATAAAGAGATATTTTTCTCCTTTAATTTAACTGCTAAAATGTTAAACAATTCAAAAATTATTGATTTTTTAATACGAATCAAACAACATTGTCTTGTTAAACCTTCAAATATTTACCTCGAGCTTACAGAAAATGATTTTGCTAAAGATATACAAAAAACAAAAACTATACTCCAAGCCATTTCAAGCTTAGGCTTTAAGATATCTCTTGATGATTTTGGTACTGGTTATTCATCTTTATCTTACATACGAAACTTTCCTATAGATGTTTTAAAAATAGACCAAACATTTGTAAAAGGGATTGAAAAATCTACAAAAGACTATAAACTATTTCAATCTATTATGAGTATGGGTGAAATTTTAAAAATGGATATCGTAGTTGAAGGGGTTGAAACAAAAGAGCAACTAAAGCTCATAGACAACAAGAGTTTTGTTAAGATTCAAGGGTATTATTTTTACAAACCAATGCCAATACAAGAGTTTATTTCTATAATAAATTTAATTGATTAATAGCACAAAAATTTAGGATTATTTTGAAGGGTTTCTATTCTAGTATAAAGGAGTAAGTGACAAACAGTTTGTTTTTTACCAAAGAGGCTGAGTGGAGGTGTAATTTGTAGTCATTAGGAATTTCCTAATAACTGAATCTTCCCCCTAAGCTAATGTATTAGTTCTTCGTACTGATTATACTTTTTGCCCAATTTCAAATAAAAATTCTGGTGCAAAATCTGCCCCATTTTTCCATTCTATTGTATTATGTGATATGAAAAAATCTTTAAAAAACTGTTTATCTTTTAGCGGTTCAAAGACTTCTCCATATAACTCGTCTTTTAAGTCTACCGTTCTAACTTCATTATTATTGAACTTTAATTTCAATTGATAATCAGTTATATAGTTTGCTTCATCTACATGTAAAAACATTTTTGTCTCCTTATGATAATGGTGGTATTTTTAGTAAAGTTTTTCTATCTTGAGCTAAGTTCCAATCTTCCATTAACTCATCTTTATGTAAGTCTAGCCATTCAAAAACCATTTTTAAAGCTCTCTTTGACATCTTTCCATTGACTAAACCTGTTTTTATATCTACAGATATTTCATAGTCTTGATAGTTTGCATGAAAATGTGGTGGATTATGCTCTCGAAAATTCATAGTAATTGCTATTCCATAAAATCTA
>NZ_JAEMVD010000017.1 GCF_029215975.1 Sulfurimonas sp. SAG-AH-194-C20 | reverse complement strand
TTGTGTTTGCATCGTATGATGCTTGTGCTTGAGCTATAGTGCCACTTATACTTATAATATTTACTGCATCAATCACCGCTGTAGAGTTACTATCAAGTGTATTGAGTGTACTTGCAGCGATGGAAGTATCAGTTAATGTAACTGTTCCTGTTCCGCTGATGGTTAAACCACTCAATCTTGCAGCATCAGTTGTCACTGTTACACCATTGTCTATATCTAGGTTGGAGTTTTGGAAATCTCCTGTAAAAGTTGAGTCTGCAACAAAATTTATGACTTCGCTACCAGTTGTTGCAAGGTTGCTAAAGTCTTTTGATGAGTCGCTATCGACCTCAACAATGATATCCCCATCTCCACTCACTGCGATATTTGCTAGTTGATCATCTAGGAGTGAGATTGTAAACCCACTATTTGTTGTAATGGTATCTACATCGCCTAGTATGCCATTAGCTGCGGCTGTTTTATCTACATTTGTAACAATGTCATAGATAATATTTCCACTTCCACTGTTAGAGATATTTGTAAAGTCATTTTCGCTATCTGTTGAAGTTGACTTGAGGATGATATCTGCTGTGGATGTTGCACCAGTTACAACTAGTGTGTTGTTTGTTTGTGCTGCGCTCAGTGTAAGTGTCACTCCTGAATCTATGTTGACATCAGTAAGTATAGCTACAGAGTCACTTCCTTGTGCAGAAATGTCAAGGTTACTACTTACTTGCATATCTAAAACTGCACTGTTTGCTAAAGTGATGCCACTGTAGTTATTGTTACCTACTGTTCCTGCTACAAACTCTGTTGTTGCGCCATCAAGTGTTAGTCCTGTTTGTCCATCTAAGTCAGCATTACTGAGTGTTAATGTTCCTGTGATGTTTATATTTTCTACATCTGAAGCGATTTTGTTACTTAAATCATTGCTTGCACTCACAACAAGGTTTTCTACTCCACTCGTTGAGCCAAGTGTTGTCCCACTTGCGAGTGTCACAACATCAGAACTACTTGCACCACCTGTAATGTTTATAGCTGTTGTAGTTGCATTGAGAGAGAGTGTTTCACTTGAGTTGAGATTACTCGCATCTACATCTTTTGTAGCATTGTCTACTGTGACTGTTCTCGCTGTAGCTGTCGATGAAGTTTTTAGTGTTGTTGTCGTTGCTATGCTTGCTAAGTCTAGTGAATGATCACTATCTGCTAAGCTTAGGTTAAATGTTTCTACTCCACCATCTACAACAAACCCAGAAGTAAGTCCTTCACTCGAACTAAGAGAAACATTGAGTTCATCTGCTCCTCCACCAGAACCTTTAATGCTTAAAGAGGTTTTAGTAGTTCCTGTATTTATACTCATAGTAAGTGATTGGTTTGAAGCTGAAGCATCTATATCTGTTGCTATATCTGTCACCGTAGTTGGATTCTCCATTCCTGATGTAAACACTATCTGACTTGCAACAATATCTGCTGCACTCATAGTGGTGTCTCCATCGTTACCAACAATATTTAAAATATTTGCCCCAACATCAATATTCCCGCCTAAATCATTCACCTGTTTAACTGTTAAAGAGAGGTCGTCTTCAGATGAGATGTTTTCAAAGTTTATGACTGTTGTAGCGGAAAGGTCAACAGCTACCGAACCGACTATCTCCAGAGTGTCACCATTTGTTTCACCAAGCTCTCCACCATCAAGAGTTTTACCACTCCAGACATTATTCGCATCTATTGTGAGAGTATCATCACCTTCACCCATCGTAATCGTCTCAAAACCATTACTTCCGCCTGAGAGGTCAATATCATCAGCTCCATTACTTGTAGTTAAATTTTCAATATTTGATACATTTGCAAAATCGCCAAGTGTTTTTGTAGCGGCTGATGTAAATGTTAACTCATCTACTCCACCTGCACCATCAAGTGTATCCGTAGAAGAGAAATCTCCTCCTGCGTAGTTGAAAGTATCAACAGCACTTCCACCTAGAAGGTTTACACCATCTTGGTTTAGCGTAATGTCATTGACTACATCTGCAAAGCTAATAGTCTCTACCTCTGTAACATTTGTGAGTTTTGTATCTGTCAAGTTAGCCGTTGTTACTGCATCTAAAATCACTAATGTGTCATTATCGGCACCACCAATTATAGTATCAGCACCATTACTTGCATCAAGGTTAGCTACACTAAACTCTATCCTATCATCACCAGCGCCAGCATCAATGGTATCCACTCCTGCACCATCTACAAAAGTATCACGACCGTCATTTCCTGTGAGAATGTCATTCCCTCCAAGTCCTGAGATAACATCATCACCGGTATTTCCCGTAATGGTATCTTGTGTCGCTGTATTTCCTGTTAAAGTACTTCCAATGGCATAGTTTACATCTATTATAGTTGCATCTATATCTGTGAGTGTTTTTCCACTAGTGAGGTCTACATTGCTCTGTGTTGATGTTGTTTGAATGTTTATTGTGTTTGTTTGTCCAGAGTTTCCTGTAAAACTTGTAAACTCTAAAAGGTCATCACTTGTAAGTGTTATGCTCTGGTTTGCACCACCCTGATAAAACTTCAAACTCTCTATGCTTGTAAGAGATGCATTTGTAAAGTCATAATCTTCGGCTGAGTTTGCAAAAAGTGTATCTGTGTCATCACCTGCATCTATCGTATCACTTGGAGCACCTACTGCATTATCTACTTTGGCAGCACTATCATACTCTATGGTGTCTATTCCTGCATAAGTATTGAGTATATCTGTTCCACTTCCTAGTTTTACACTATCATCGGCATTACTTGTTTTGATGGTCATATCATTACTCATAGCTGATATATCCACTGTTACACTATTGTTTACTGCAGCTGTTGCATCTATACTTGTTATGCCTGTGGCATCTGCATTAGTACCTAAGGTAACATTTTGAGTGGCATCACTTGAGAGTAGTAAGTTCTCTACTAAATCTACATCTGCAAAGTCCCCATCTGCGATAGCTGCACTGTCCGTAATTTCAATAGTATCGTTGTCGTCTCCACCGTCTACTCTATTGTCTCCACCAAATTCAGAGTTTAAAAACTTGAAAACATCATCTCCCGCTGAACCAAGGAGTCTGTCGTTTCCTGCTCCACCTGTTATGGTATCAGCTCCTGCTCCACCGGTAATTTTGTTTCGTAAGTCATTTCCTATGATAACATCTGAGTTTGCAGAACCTACTACATCTTCAAAGTTGTAAAGAGTGTCTGTTCCACCATAAGCATTTGTTGCTGTTCCTTCATTTTGATCTACTGCAGAGAGATTTACTGTTACTCCTGTCCCGGTATCTTCAATGTCATAACGAATCTGGTCACTTGTGCCATCGTTGCTTGTTATGTCAGTTGCATCATCCCCGTAAAAGACATTATCTCCTGTGTTTGAAGTAACTGTGTCATCTCCTGCATTAGCTATGATAGTATTATCCGATGATGAAGCAGTTATTGTGTCATTAACAGAACCTGTTTCTATATTTTCAATGTCGGTAAGTCCATCTGAAGAGCCATTTATCCCCTTAGAAGTTGAACCAACATTTAAGTCAGAAATTATCTCTGTAGCTGCCCCACTATAATCAACCCAGTCACCACCTGCTGCTGTATTTGTTCCACCATCATAAGTATCGTTTCCATCTGTTGCGATGAAAGTATCATCACCTGCGAGTCCATAGAGGGAGTTATCTGCTGTACTTCCTGTAAGAGTATCATCATTTGCAGTTGCTATGACATTTTTCATACTTACTAAAGTATCGGTAAAATTTCCACTTGTTGTTGTAACTGCTCCGCTCTCATTTTCTAAGTCTAATACTAAAGAAGCATCTGTTATCGTAGTTCCTGCAGCATCTTTTAGTTGTGAGTAATCTGCGATACTTGCAGAAACACCACCCTCATTTCCACTCAAGTAGTCATCGCCTAAAGAAGCTACAAAACTATCTTGTCCTCCGCCACTTAGAAAACTGTCAACTCCACTACTTCCGATAAAAGTGTCATTATATGTTGAACCTTCAACTATTTCTATGTTTACGAGAGTATCTACATCTCCGTATCCATCATTAACAGTTTTTGTAGCTGTGTCGTAGTTTACTACTATCCCAGCCGGAGACTCTCCACTACTGTTAGAGTATGAAGCTATATCTGTATCGTCTCCACCATCTAAGTAGTCATTTCCTGCTCTACCAACAAGAGTATCATTTCCAGCCATTCCAAGAAGCGAATTATCACCATCTGTTCCTTGTAGTAAATTTCCTCCACTAGAACCAATAGCATTCTCAAAATTTGATATAGTACCATTTGGGGAACCTACAAACTCACTACCGCTATTAAGATAAATGCCACCACCATTTGTCATCTTACTAGCATCTATCCAGTCATTACCAGCTCCACCATCAATGGTGTCTGCCCCATCACTAATAAATGCTGTATCATCACCATTGTAAAGATTTACGATATTTTTACTGCTATCCCCTGTAAAAGTATCATTCCCATCAGTAAGATTAAAATTCTCAACACCAGTAACATAGCTTAATTCTGTAAAACCATTATCTGTAATAGTCCCGTAATTTGTACCACCAATGTCTGTTAAATTTTGTAAGTCTATCTCAACCGCTGTAGCACCTGATGTACCAATGATAGAGGTATCTTGGAGCTCTAAGAGGTCTGTTCCTGCTCCTCCACTTATCGTATCCGTACCAGTTTGTGCAAAAAATGTATCGTCATCATTTTGACCACTAAGTATGTCATCTCCAGCACCACCTGTTAAAAGGTCGTTTCCATCTTCGCCGATTAAGTTTTCATTTCCTGTTCCACCAGAGATAGTATCAGCACCAGCGAGTCCATTAAAAGCAACAACACTGCTGTTTACGCCGTTTCCATTATTACCCACAAAAACATCATTTCCGCCATCACTTCCAAAAATATACTCTATCTCTTGGTAAATATCTACACTACCACCATTAACTATATCTCCACGAGCATCAATAGTGTTTGTCTCTAAGTTTATAGAGATAGCATTGTTGTTTACATCATTGTAGTAGACATAGTCATATCCTGAACCACCTATGAAAGTATCGGCGTCAAGTCCACCATAAAACCTGTCACTAGCAGCTCCACCATAAAGAGTATCGTCTCCAGCATTTCCAGAAATGATATCACGACCACCCGTTGCTGATGCTGTATCGATGTAGTCACCATAAATGATGTCGTCTCCATCACCACCAGAGAGCGTATCACGGTTATTATCATTATCAACGCCATCATTATTGTTTCCACCGACAATGATATTTGCATTTGCATCACCGACAATAGTATCTCCCTGTGTTGCATCAGTACCGCGAATATTTTCTATATTTATAAGAGTATTTGTAAAGTTATCGGTTCCTGTGCCATCGCCATTTCCTGCATCTAGTTGGATATTTACACGGTTAGTGCTTTGGTTTGAGTAGTCAACCCAGTCTCCACCATTTACATTGGTTACACTTTTTGTATCGCCCTCTCCATCGAGATAATCACTACCAGTCGTTGAGAAGATAGTATCATCACCCTCTCCTGCATAGATTTTATTATCTCCACTGTTTCCAGTGAGTGTATCTCCTATGTTTGAACCCTCAAAATCAGTTCCTTTAATGTTGTCAAAATCAAAAATATAATCTACTTCTGCATTTGAGATAGCAGTTCCTGAAGCAGTATCTACTAAGTTTGTAACATTTGTAATACTAAATCCACTCTGTCCCGCCGATATGTCCATTATTAAAATTCTACCTGAGGTCTCATAAACATCTATATTTGGCGAATTTGAGCCATCATTTACCTGTTTTATATCTGTAATATTAGCAGTAACGAGAGCATTGTAAAGATTTTCAATTATCACATCACCTGTATCACCATCAACTGCAGTATAAGAGATAGTTGTACCATTAATATCAAAACTATATGTAGAGGTATCTGTTGTGTCTGTTCTATCTAAAGAGATACTTGAGGCACTACTTCCTTCTAGGTCAACTACAACTATATCTGAGACATCAGTTGTCCCTGCAAATTGGTTATATCCAACTGTATCTTCATCATTTACATCACTTCCACCGATGAGAAGATCACTTCCAAGACCACCATTTATGGTATCTCCACCACTATAACCGATAAGTGTATCATCCCCACCTTGTCCGATAATAGTGTCATTTGCACCACGACCATCCAAGACATTTACTCCATCATCTCCGATAAGGGTATCTTCATAGTTTGTCGCTAAAATCACTTCAACATTTGTGATTGTATCTGTACCGGTATCATCCCCAATAACTTGTGAATTATCTAAATCTAGTGAGATTTTTGTCTCAGCAGAAGTGTAGTCTGCAACATCTCTATCACCTGCATTTGTTCCACCATCGATGATATCATCACCTGTTCCACCGATAAGAGTATCATCTCCTATACCACCAAATAATTCATCATTGTCGGAGCCTCCATCTATAATGTCATCACCATCTTCACCATAAAGAGTATCTGCACCACTTTTTCCAGCAAAGGAATCGTCTCCTTCTCGACCATAAAATTCATCAGCACCAGAACCACCAGAAAAGCTATCGTTATATGTTGTACCAATGACTACTTCTGTAGTTTTAAGTAAGTCTGTATAGGTACCACTGTTTGTTGTTTTGACGATCGACTTCTCTTCGCCAAGCACATCAAAATCAAGAACGATTCCTGTTGTAGAGGCATTTACAATACTGCTGTAGTTTACTGTATCTTTTCCATCGCCACCAACTATACTATCTTTTCCATCAGAAGTATTAAAACTATCATCTCCTGCATTTCCACTAAGTACATTTAACTCTGCAACATCATCACTGCCTTTAATTAGGTCATTATATTGTGAACCAGAAATATTTTCTATGCCATTTAGAGTATCTTGTGTACCATAACCATCTTCTATAACTTGAGGATCTGTACGAGACAAATCTGCATCAATACCAGTACTTGTAAGATTTATGACAGTTGAGTAGTCTGCTGTGTCGCTACCTGTATCTGTCGTACCATCTCCTCCATAAAGAGTATCATTACCTGCATCACCACGTAAGATGTCATCTCCAGATTCACCATAAAGCAAATCTGTATCTGTTGAGTTAAGTGCCTTATCTCCACCTTCTAATATGTCATCTCCATCACCAGCATAGATAGTGTTTAGTGTTACATTTCCAGTTAAAGTATCTGCTTGATTTGAACCACGAATATTTTCTATAGTAATTAAAGTATCATTTCCGTCTCCTGTTGCACTCCCTGCTTCTAAATCCACTTTGACACCATTGGCACTAAGGTCAGAGTAATCTACAATATCGTTGAGTCCATCACCACCTATTAAAGTATCCGCATCTGCACCACCAAAGAGTGTATCATCACCAAGACCACCATCAAGGGTATCTAAACCACTACCACCTTTAAGGGTATCTGCTCCATCAAGTCCACTAAAAATATTATTTGCATCATCTCCAATAATAGTATCTGACTGCCCTGTAATATCTGAACCGATAATATTTTCTACATCAACTAAACTATCTGCTCCTCCATCACCATCATTTGTAACATTTATATTTGCTTGAGAAATATCAGCTTTTATCGCCGCTACTGCATTTGAATAATCTGCTGTATCAGAACCAGAACCTCCAACTAAAGTGTCATTCCCCTCCTCACCTCTAAAAATGTCATCTTGTGCTCCTCCATCTAAGTAATCATCTCCTTCTCCACCATACAGAGTATCATTCCCATCTTCTCCATAAAAAGTATTTGTATTTATATCACCTGTGATAGTATCTGAATACTGAGAAGCTTGAATATTTTCTATACTTACATAACTATCTGTATCTCCATAGCCATCATTAAGTGCAGTATTTGTAGCAAGATTAGCTACTATACCTTGGCTAGTTACATTACTCACATCTTGGTAAGAAGCTGTATCTAAACCTGCTCCTCCCTCTAAAACATCATCACCTTCACCACCACTAAGTGTATCATCACCATCATCTCCAAAAAGTGTATCATCCTGTTTTCCACCAAACAGAGAATCATCGCCCGCTCCACCAAAAAGGGTATTGACAACATCACTTCCTGTAATAGTATCTGCAAAAGTTGAGCCAAGAACATTTTCTACATCTAAAATAGAATCAACTCCTTCACCTGTAGCTATTCCTGTGTCTAAGCGCACTTCAACTGCATTTAAGGCATTTGTGTATGAGATAATATCAACTCCAGCACCACCCTCCAATATGTCGTTTCCCGTGCCACCTTCTAAAAAATCATCGCCAAAAGAACCACGAAGAGTATCTTGGTCTGCTCCACCTAAGAGTGTATCGTTATCAAGACCACCATCTATATCATCATCACCCTCAGCACCACTAATAGTGTCATTGCCACCTAATCCTTTGAGTGTATTATCATTACTATTTCCTGCAATATCATCCGCCTTTGTATCTGAACCTGTGATATTTTCTATTCCTACAAGGGTATCAGTATCGGTATTTGCACCATTAATAATACTTACTGTATCTGCAACAGCTAAATCAACTGTAATTTTTCCCTCATTAGTGTAGTCAGCAGTGTCGCTTCCACTTCCTCCATCAAGCCGATCATCACCTTCATTTCCTCGCAGTGTGTCATCACCTGCCCCACCTATAACAGTGTCGTCTCCCAGGCCTCCAGAAAGGGTGTCATCCCCTCCCTGTCCATCTATAATGTTTACTAAAGCATCCCCAGTAATACTATCATCGCCAGTATTTGAACCTTTAACATTTTCAATATTTCTTATCTGGTCACTATCTCCACCACTCACATTAACTGCACTAAATGTACCTTCATTTAGAGTCGTACGGATAGCTCCTTCATCAGAGTAGTCTGCTGTATCTCCAATAGCTGTATTTGTTCCACCATCAAGTATATCAGCACCGGCTTCACCTTTAAGCAAATCATCTCCAGCACCGCCTAAAAGAGAGTCAATATCTGCTCCGCCGATAAGTGTATCATCCCCTATATCTCCACTTAGTAAGTCATTACCTTCATTTCCTCTGAGAGTATCATTACCATCACTTCCATAAAGCATGTTATCATCGCTTCCTCCTGTCAGTTGATCATCACTGAGAGAACCCCTAAGGATTTCTATATTTGTTATAATATCTGTATCCGGATTATTAGAGATAGTAACATCACCCTCTAAAATATTTGCAACAACTCCACCACTAAAGTTTACAAAGTCTAAAGTATCACTTCCAAGGCCACCATCAAGAGTGTCACTTCCTTCATCAAAAAATAGTGTGTCGTCTCCAGCTTCACCTTCTAGAGTATCATTTCCAATCCCACCAGTGAGAGAATCATTCCCTGAACCGCCTTGAAGTAAATCATTACCAGTACTTCCGTCAAGAGTATCATTCCCGCTCCCTCCAATAAGAGTATCTGCCCCATCCAGTCCCACAAGAGTATCCGCCCCATCAGAACCCTCTAAAATATTTGCTAAGTTATCGCCGACAATAAAATCATCTTGTAAGCTTCCAACTACTCTCTCTATATTAACCAATGTGTCAGTACTACCTATACTTGAAGCAGTCCCAATACTTAAATCAACATCTACTCCTCCAATATCACTAACATATGAATAATCAGCAGTATCAAGCCCATCCCCACCATCAAGAATATTTGTACCTTCTTTACCAAGTAGAGTATCATCTCCATCATCTCCATTTATGATGTCATCACCTGCTCCACCATCTAAGTAGTCATTACCTCTAGCACCACTGATAGTATCGTTACCTTCATAAGCGATAACAGAATCAACACCCTCTCCACCAAATACAGTTGAGTCACCACGAGAAGTATAAACTATGTTGTTGTTTGGATTTATAGCAAGAACTACTCGTTCTTCATCATCTATAAAGCCTTCATATCCGGTAGGGGATTCCCAATCTATCTCATTTGTAACAAAGTATAAACGACCTTGTCCTGCTAGGCTAGTTACATCAGGAGTATCAACACTCTCCCCTGGAAGTAAGTTTCCTGTATCAAATGTTGATGTAAAATTAATAACAGCGGTAATCTCTTCTCCAACTAATAAATTATCAGGGTAAGTCATAGTAAAACGTGCTTTACCCGTATTTATATCAATGCTAAAACCATCTGTTACCAAGTTACCATTTGTATCATACACAGCCTTAGGAATCTCCCAACTGTCATTACTAAATGTTGCACCAACTATCTTAAACCCATCAGGTAAATTTGAAATACTTATCGCACTTATCCCAAATCCTATCGGCTGTTCAGGACGGATAGATAAATCTCGTGCTAACTGAGAAGCTGAATTGACATCATTTGGATCTGTTTTAAAAAGTTTAGGGGCATCCGCATAAATTGTAATTGCATCTGTATTATCAGTTCCATCGCTGTTTTTTGAATAGTCAAGAGTTTCTATTTGAAATTGTGCTTCTGGTGTATCTACAACAGATCCATAAGCACTTCCGCCACCCCCATCAACACGAGAAATAATGCCACTAGCACTTGTAGTTTCTAAACCTGGTGTTTGAAATGCAGTTAGTGTGAACTTCAGACCTGCTTCTACTGCATTGTTCACATCACTAATATTAACATTAACAGGATTATCATCAGTTGGTTTATAGACCGCATTAAATGTATTTGTAGGAGCTTCTTCTTCTAGTGTCTTTGTGTCTTGTTCTATCTCAGGTAACTTTTTTAAATCTATTTTTGGTACTGGTTCTTGAAGTATTTTTGAAAAATTCTCATTTTTATCGACTTGTTCTTGCTCTTTTTGATCAGAAAACTCTTCTGAGAGTTGTACGAAATCATCCGTCACGACAGACTCCACTGGAGTCTCTTTAACATCGTCTATTTGCGAAAGTATATCTCCTAATGTGATTGAACCTGTAGGAAAATGTAGGGAAACTTCATTATCTGTAAATGCAAGTAGACCCATAGAAACGAAAGTAATAGTCCCCCCATCAGGTAGCTTGAGTAAGATATCACCACCTATGATTTGATAAGTAGCCTTATCTATATCCTTGAGCACATCTATGCTATCACCAGGACGGACAAAGACTTGGATGTCTTCGTTTACAACTGGAAGATCTTTAATAATAATCTTGTCGTTTTTATACTCTACTGCTTCTGACTGTTTCATACCACTACCTTCAAAACATGAACTATGATTAATTATACCCTTTTTTTTATGTTATAGTTATCACATGAAAACAATCAACCTTGATATGTACCCATTTTACGATGAACTAGATAGTGAAACTATCGGCTTTTTAAGAGCTAATCTAAAGCCTATTTCTCTTAAAAAAGATAATATTTTATTTTACCAAGGTGATATCTGTGATAATATTCTTTTTTTAATAAGAGGAACCGTTCGCCTATACATTCAATCTGACACAGCTGATGAGATAACACTTTATGAGCTAAAAGAAGGAGAGCAATGCATAGTAAATACTGCTTCAACCATGAGCCAAACAGAAGCTATCGGTTCAGCTGTAACACTCACTGACATTGAGGGGTATCTTCTTGATGTAAAGAGTGTAAAAGAGCTTGCACATCGCTGTGATGAGTATCAAAGTTTTCTTTTTTCTATTTACACACTTCGTATGAGTTCTTTAGCCAAACTAGTAAACGATTTACAGTTTAAACAGCTTGATGAGAGGATCCTTGAGTGGTTAAATAAACAAGGAAATAGCCCTATTAAAACAACTCACGAGTATATTGCTAATGAACTCGGTACTACGAGAGTAGTGGTAAGCAGAATCTTAAAAGAGTTAGAAAAAAAATCAAAAGTAAAACTCTCACGAGGAATCATCAACATTTTATAAGTTATGTAACATATGTTACAGACACCAGCCATCTTCTTATCTTACAATACGACTATCTAAAAAAAGGAAAATAAAATGTGTTTTAACTTAGGAAAAGCAGATAGAATAATTAGAGTAGTAGCGGGTTTAGGTTTAATTGGATTTGGTATAATAAGTCAAAACTATATAGTAGCAGCAGTTGGTACAGTACCACTTTTAACAGCAACAATTGGTTTTTGTCCACTTTATACAATACTAAAGCTCAATAGCGGTTGTAAAAAGTAAGGAATAAAAATGTGCCTCATAATCTCAATGGTAATATATGTTTTAAGTTATAACTTTTATATACAAGGCTCTTTGTTTCAGGCTTTTATGAGTGCACTACTAGCATCTTTAATGCTTGGCTTTTTTAGCTATAAAATCATCAAAAATCGTAGATGCTTCTTCGGAAATGATACAGATTGCAACAAAAGATGATTTTTACGCTATAATTCTGGTCAAATTTAAAAAAGAAAGTAGGTGATGTGATATGCCAGGTATAGTACTACGCCATGATGATAATTTTGATGCTTCTTACCGTCGTTTCAAAAAGCAGACTGATCGTAACTTAATCGTTACAGAAGCTCGTGCTCGCCGTTTCCACGAAACGGAAACTGAAAAACGTAAGAAATTCAAAATAGCTTCTCGTAAGAAAATGCTTAAACGTCTTTATATGATGAGACGTTACGAATCACGCCTGTAAGCGTTTAGACCCTTGTGGTCTAGCGTTTCACTACATTAAGAACAAAACTCTCTCTAAAACTCCCAACACTTACCATATCTAAATTAAGCCAAGATATAAGCTCACCAATTATAATAAGAAAAACTTTCACTTATCAAAGTTTTCCATACATTTCATTGTAAAAGTTAAGAGCATACCTATCACTCATACTTGCTATATAGTCTGCTATTACACGATGTTTTTTACGAGTTTTTAGTTGTTTATAATAAAACTTTGGAAGCATTTTTTCATCTTCCATAAGACCACGATAAAGACCTTTTATAGCCTGTTTTCCAGCATACATTTTACGCACTATATTTTTATGTTGGTACATTTTAGTAAACATCAGTTTTTTAAGCTTTTTGAGTTTTGTTTCTAACTCTTTATCCATACCAATAGGTGTTTCGTTTGTTTTATCTTTAAGACGAGGCTCTGAGTACTCAAGGAGGTTATAAACAAGATGATTTATAAGATGTGAGCTAAATCTATAACGAAACATTTCATCCTCTTCTTCTCCAACACCTTCAGCTTCAACTTTTGCAAGTATCTCTCGAACTAATTCACTCTCCTTTAAATCCTCAAAACTAATCAGTCCAGAGTTCACACCATCATCAATGTCATGGCTTGTGTAGGCTATCTCATCTGCACGATCTACTATCATTGCCTCGTAAGATGGGTGTTTATCTAAGTTAAACTGTTCGTGAACAGAGGGTGGTAAGAATGACTTATGATACGGATATGAGTGTTTAAGTATACCCTCTAAGGTGGCAAATGTAAGATTGAGTCCATCAAAATTTTTATAGCGTTTTTCTAAACGCGAGACTACACGAAAACTCTGAAAGTTATGCTCAAAACCATTAGAGTAACCATCTGCTTTTAAACACTCGTCTAAAGTATCCCCACCAACATGTCCAAAAGGAGTATGACCTAGGTCATGAGCGAGTGCGATAGCCTCTGCTAAAGACTCTCTTAGCCCCAAAGAAGAAGTAATTGAGCGAGCTATTTGTGAGACTTCTATAGAGTGAGTAAGCCGAGTACGAAAAAAATCACCCTCATGATTTAAAAAGACCTGTGTTTTATACTCAAGCTTACGAAATGAACCTGAGTGGATTATTCTATCGCGATCGCGGGCAAAAGGGTTACGAAAATCTTTGTCTATTTTATGGAATCTCTCATCTGTTTTCATTAGGCTTTTTTAATAAACTCTGTTTTAATGAAAATTTTTGTGCCATTTACGCGACCTTCAACATGACCCACATCACCTGGAGCTAAGCTTATTCGAGTTACTGTTGTCCCGCGTTTAGCAGTAAAACCAGCACCTTTGACTTCAAGATCTTTCAGTATTACTATTGAGTCTCCTGTGTGTAGTTCAACACCATTTGCATCTTTATAAACAAGCTTGTTTGCTCTTGCTTCTACTGCTTGCAGGGCTAGCTTTAACTCATCCTCTTCAAGATACATCATTTCTACCATATCTTGACGACCAAGTCTATCCCATAAAATATATGAAATTACCTTTACTGCTGGTGTCTCAGACCACATAGCATCATTTAAACAGTTAAAGTGTGTCTCATCTAAGGCACCAGACTCTATCTGAGTAGTACAGTTTGAGCAGAGATAAACACTCTGCTCTTCACTTGCATCACTTACAGGTAACTCAACTACAACAACACCCTCTTCACTTGAACATAGTTCACATATATTACTGCGATTTGCCATCTCTACTCTTCTTCTTTATCAAATTTTATATCTTTATCAGATACTTTTTTCTCTTGAACAACTTTATGAAATGCCTCATCTGCTTTCTTTTCATCATAATCCTTACACTCTTGAGGAATATTTTGTATACCTCTTTGACTGCCGATACCGATATTGTCGCACATACTACCATTGAGTGTAAAGTTTGAACATCCATTTATGCTAAGAATTAGCATTAAAAATAGTAAAAATTTATACATTATTTCTTCTTTATTATTAAGTCGAGATATTTTTGAGGTGTTACACTCATCATCTCTTGAGCGAGCCAACGGATTTGAAAAAATGCAGCCCCACTATCACGAAGTGTAAAGTAGTTTTTAAGACTTCTAAGATTAAAAGTCACAACCATATCTACCTTTACATTATCACTAATGATGTGCTTAAAGGCATCACCAACATTACGTTTTTTCTTTCCCGATTGAAGTGCTTTGTAAAGTCCTGCACTATCTTTAGCAAACTCTTCTAAAAAAGGAAGTGAACTCTTAGCCACACTTATCGCATAAAAGTCTTCTACCTTGTTAAACTGAAAGTCTAACTTATCGTACATGCCACTAATCTCAACACGATTATACGCCTCATCAGCAGTCACAAACATATCAAAACTAAGTACGGTTTTTATGAAAAACTCTTTACCTTCATTCTTGGTTTCACTCTGTTTTGAAGCTACAAAAGCATTTATAAGTGAGCTCATAGTATAACGAGTAGAACGAACAGAAATTGCTTGAATACGATGCCGTGCATGCTCTTGAAGCACACCACGAGAAGTCCCACGAATAAGAAAAGAGAGGTTTGCATGCTCTAAAATAGAGTGGTGAAAGTATGCCCAAGCAAGGTCGTCTAAAAGAGCTGAATCATCGATAGCATTTAACTCATCAAGCATGCTATCATCAGGCATCTGTGTCTCTAAGCTTTTGATGACTTGGTTTTCACTGTTTGAAAAAGAGTCATAACAAGTACGAGCAGCAGTCTCAGCCACCCCAATACCTGTGTCTTGCAGTAAAACTACTTCAGGCTTACTATATTTTATACCGTACATATCTTCCATGAAACCACCTAGAGTTTATATATGTATTATATTACTATAAAAAAGCTTAGATTTACTATCTAGATATACTAAATCCGAAACCTATTTTATCTACTCGCTTATTATAATCAATAAGAGACTCCCCGTACCCACTAAATCCTTTGAAATAGAAAAAGAGGTCTTTGGAACCTATAAAGGGATAGGAGTAATTGAATTCTGTTGCCCTATACTTGCTAAAAATATTGCGTGACTTTATTTTGAGTATATGATCCTCATAAGGAAAAATAAGCTCCACTTCCCCATACCCTATATAATTCATCAAATTGGGATTGTACTCCAGTGAAAAAACATTGTGCCAAAGCTTAAGGTGTGTAAAAAAGAAAGCTGTTTGAAAGTAAGAACTCAGACTCACAAAGTTCCATGAACGCTCCTCTACTCCTCCTCGACCATTCGACTGATGGGCAAATGCTATTTTTATCGCTTTAAAATATTTTTTTTGTACTGGCAGGGTTATAAAAACTTCAGGGTTGTAATTTGTTTCTCTAAAATAAGCTGAATCAGCATAGAGTTGCCAAAATGATAACTGTGTGTACCCTACACTATATATCTCATTAAACCCTAAAATATTTACGGCATAATCATACTTAATGCTTAGTTGAAACTCTGTTTCACTCTGCAGTGCTTCATGTCCATTGGTTGGGGGATAATTCCCATTCAAACGATAACTTATTGGTAAAAAATAATTTGCACCATATGCTTTAATGTTGTACAAAGACTGTGTGTACTGCTGAATTGTTTTTTGTGTTATCTCACTTTTTGATTTATCTAAGCTCGTATATAGTCTATTATACTCTTTTTGTATATCACGACTAGGATCTGGTTTATTCTGCCAATAGTAACCATGTGAGGAGAGTTTATAATACATTTGCGACTTTGCAATATTTACCTCACACCCTTCTCCATTTTCATACATATACCCCAGTATATAAGCCGCATCGTAATCTTTTTTTTCATCGACTAAGTGCGTAAACATTTGTAAGGATTGTTCAAAATTATTGGACTTATAGACTCTATAAGCTGCTTCAAAATCAGTCTCAGCAAAAAGCAAACTAGTAAGTAGACTTATGATGATAAAAAACTTCACTATTTTTGTACGCCATCTAAAATAGGTACAAAATCACAATCCTCCAACTCTTCTTTTTCTATATTTTCGCCATCTTTTATAAAACGAGTGATGACCTGCTTGCCATCTTTCTCCATTGGAGCTACAAGTATACCACCATCAGCTAACTGATCGAAAAGTTTTTGAGGTATCTCTTTTGCAGTTGCAGAAAAGAGTATGCGGTCATAAGGAGCATAAGATACCCAACCATTTTGTCCATCATCTGTACGCGTATGAATATTGTGAATGTTAAGGTTTTTAAAGCGCTGTTTTGCTTGAAGCATCAAAGGTTCAATGCGTTCTATACTAAAAACACCACGAAACAAATGTGAAAGAACTGCTGCTTGATAACCACTGCCACAACCAATTTCTAGCACTCTATCTGCTCCACGAGGAAAAAGATACTCCGTCATTTTTGCTACTGTAAGTGGTGAACTTATAAACTGTGCACCTCCTATTGGTAAGGCATCTAGTTTATAGGCACTATGCTTAAAACCAGTCGCGACAAAGGCTTCTCTATTGGTTTTAGCCATCGCCTCTTTTACTTCAGGAGAGAGTGCAAATACCTTCTCAATCTCATCTGCCATTCGTGCTGTTTTAGTTGCTGTAATTCTGTCCAAATTATTTTATACCTATGTCAATATATCTTCTCATTAAAGTTATATTTTTTTGATTATATGTCTCTGTTAAGCAAGGCTTATTCCCATTTAAAGTCACTTCACCCTGTGGCGATATAATGCAGCTTTGTGCTGTACACTCTTCGTTTAAAGCATCTGCTACTAAAACATAGCACTCATTCATCATGGCTAGGGCTTGCGTTAGTGTAGTAAAATGACGGGTTCGTGGTTTTCCCCACCAAGCAGGTACTAAAATAACATCTGCACCCTCAGCTTTTATCCATAGTTCTTTAAAACGCAGTTCAAAACAGACTAAAATCGCTATTTTTACACCATCTATCTCAAAAATTTCTAACTCTTCATCACTACCCTCACTCATATACTTCTCTTCATTTCCAAGTCTAAAGAGCCTAGTTTTAGCTCTCTCATGAATAACTTCACCATCATGAAAAACTTTTACGATGTTAAATATCTCACCATCAAGTCTCTCAAGCATAGTTAAAACGATAGTTTTGTCTTTTGAAATACTGAGAAGTTCTTGCGAGGCATGTAGACTAAACGCAGCCGCTTTTTCTATATTTTCATAATCAAAGCCAGTGAGACAAACTTCATGAGCTAAGATAATGGTGTTAGTTTTAGTCTGTTCGATAAGTTGTAGTAGTGTATGGAGGTTAGTAGAGTAGTCAGAACTTGTCTCAAAAAGAAGTGAGCAGAGAGTCTGCTCTTGTGTTTTAGAAGTCATCATCAAAAGATAAACTACCTTTAGAGTAGTTCGTTACAGTTCCTTCAAAAAAGTTTGTTTTTTGGTCATTAAATTTTGCAAAATCATCTACCCACTTTATAGGGTTTGAGACGTTGTAAAGTTTATCAAATCCAACTGCACTGAGTCGCTCATCCGCTAAAAACTTAATGTACTGCTCAACTATGTCATCAGTAAGACCTAGGATCTGACCTTGCGTTATGTACTGTCCCCAGTCAGTTTCAAGCTGAACTGCTTCTTTAAACATCTCTATAACTTCTGCTTTTAACTCTGATGTGAAGAGGTCTGGTCTCTCTTTACGGAGTGTGTTTATAAGGTTTTGAAAAAGTACCAAGTGAGTAACCTCATCGCGTTGGATAAAACGAATCATCTGAGCAGACCCGAGCATTTTTCCTGAACGGGCGAGAGTGTAGATGTAAGTAAAACCACTATAAAAGTAGATACCTTCTAGTATCTGGTTTGCAAAACATGCTTTTACAAAGTTTGTCTCCGTAGGATTTTTTGCAAGCTCGAGATATATCTTAGCGATTGCATCATTTTTCGTCTTAAGCATCATATCTCGACGCCATAACTCATAAATCTCTTCAGAATTTGTTGAAATACTATCAACCATCACAGCATAAGACTGAGAGTGCAATGCTTCTTCAAATGACTGACGAACTAAGATAAGGTTTACCTCAGGAGAGGTCACATAAGGGTTGATGTTGTCAATGATGTTATTTGTTTGAAGTGAGTCCATAAAGATGAGTTGTGAGAGTGCTTTATCGTATGCTGTTTTTTCAGCAGTTGTAAGATTTTTGTAGTCATTCACATCGCGTGTCATGTCTACTTCTTTAGGAAACCATGTGTTGTTTAACATCATTTCCCATAGATTATATGCCCACTGATACTTGATGTTGTTAAGCTCAAAGATACCCGTTGGATTACCACCGAAAATTTTTCTATCGTTTACATTTTCAGTCGATTCGGGGTTATAAATCTTTTTTCTATCCATTTTTTGAGCTCCAAAATATTTAAGTTTATGATTATATCTTTCTCCTCATTAAAGCAAAATTATTCAGGAGGAGTTTAGATTTTATAAGATAAGATTTAATAATATAATTAACAAAGCAAAGGTTTAGCATAAAAGAGTTTTCTCCCTCATTTTTTTTACAAAACAGACATCTACAGACTGTTTACTCGACACTTTTTAGAAAAGTACGCCCTTTAAAGTTTACAATAGAGAAGTTTATTCTTAATGATGGTGATTTTTTGCAAAGTTACTGGCACTATACAAAGAACTCTAATGAGAGCACACCCATAGTTATGCTCTTTCACGGTCTCACAGGTTCATTTGAATCACCCTATATTCAAGGTATTATGCAAGAACTCTCAAAAAATGGTTTTAACTCTGTGCTTATGCATTTTCGAGGCTGTGCTACCCAAGAAAATGATTTACCCCGTTCTTATCATAGTGGTGAGACTGGTGATGCTTTAGAATTTATACAGAGTTTACATAAAAAATTTCCAGAGTCTAAACTTTTTGGTGTTGGCTACTCACTTGGAGCAAATATGCTCTTAAAACTACTCGGCGAAGTTGGGGAAAAGTCACTGCTTACAAAAGTAGTTGCTGTCTCCCCTCCTATGCAACTAGATATATGTGCAAGTTCTATGAATAAGGGTTTATCGAGATACTATCAGTACAGACTACTCAAAGATCTCAAGTCTACTCTTTATAAAAAATATGATAGGCATGATATGCAAAAATTACTCAACTTTAAACGCAGTAATATCCAAAAACTTGATAGCTTTTGGAAATATGACGATGCTTTTACTGCCCCAATACATGGTTTTAGTTCGGCAAGTGAGTACTATGAAAAATGTAGTGCTAAACAGTTCTTAAAAGACATCAAAACACCAACTCTTATCATTCACTCTTATGATGATCCTTTTATGACACCAGAAGTAATCCCGACAGAAGCAGAGTTATCCGACTTTATTGACCTTGAGATAACAAAAAAGGGCGGGCATGTTGGTTTTGTGGAGGGAACTTTTTTTAAACCAGAGTACTGGCTTGAAAAAAGAATAATAGAATTTTTACTTTAAATTATTATATAAATTTAACTTTTTCAAGAAGAGTATTATGTGGATTAAGTATTAGAATATCTTCATAAACCTTTTTTAGGTATGGAGACTTCGTTTCTTTATAAATAACCGATAGAAGTTCAAGAAAATTAATATCTGTTGGATAAATGCCAAGCATTTTGGAGACTACTTTTTGAGCTATATTGAATTTTTTTTGTCCCATAAGTGCCTGCACTATATATATATTAGCATAATAGTTATAGTAATCAATTTTAAGAAGTTCGTGTGCTACATGTTCTGCTTCAGCATAGGATGCACTCGCTAAGTATACACGGGTAAGTCCTAAACGTGGATCAAGGGCATAAGGATTACTCAAAATAGCTATATTGTAATGTTTTTGTGCATTTTTATACTTTTTATCTAAAAAGAACAACCACCCAAAACGCAGGTTGAGTGTGTAGCCTTTTGGATACTTTAAATATAGAGAGGAGAGGACTTTTATCGCTTGAGAATACTTTCCCATCTGCTCATAATCATAAGATATAAAATAATTTTTCTTTATTGATTCAAACTCCTCGGATGCTCCAAGTAGTCCAACTAAGAAAAGAAAAATGATAAGATTTTTCATATTTTAAAACCCGTAATAAAAACTCAGCATACTCACAGAACTACTACCTTGCACTAAGTCTACTTCTTCGTAGATATTCATATCATAAGAGAAGGATAAAACTGCTCTTGGAGTAACATAATAACCAAGTTTAGCACCAAATCCTGTCTTCATTAAATCTACTGTATTTGTTACAGTGAATCCACTATCTTTTACACCACTTACCATCTCACCACTATAACCACGAAGAGTCAGGTAAGCTTTTTTATAATAAATTGTATCACTGACATCAAACGAGAGATAGCTATTTTGTAGATAATCAGGTGTTAGTTGATAGTTTGCTTTTAAAACAAGAGCATTCCCCCAGTTAGCATTTATTGACTTATATGCTGTGAAGTAAGGGGTAAATTGCGAGAGTGATACATTATTATCATATTGTGAGAAATATGCTTCAACACCATAAGTGTACTTATTGTATCCAACATACTTATACCCACCTATAGAAGCAAAACCCACGTAACCATTACCTAAGATAGGATCATTATTTGAGATATAGTGAATACCGCCGCGTAACATAAAATTTTTAAAATATTTTCCATAAGCAAAAGTCATGTCACTCTGGTTTAAATTCTCAAGACTTGTATCCTTATAGCTTATATCTGTTGTTAGATAATCTGCCTCTATTAGGTATTTGAGTGTACCAACTGTTGCATGAACACCTAAAAGTTTAGCTTTAACTTTGATTGATTTTGCACTATCCGTATCGTAAGATAAAGATCCTCCGTATGGAAGAACTGAGATTACCTCGGCATGTAGCATTATTGCTAAAAAAGATGCAGCAAAAAGTAATTTTTTCATAATTTTCTCCTCAGTTGTGTTTGATTATAGCTGATGAGTGTTAGTGCTTTGTTAGTCGACTCTAAATAAACCTCTCCATAACTTGAACTTATACATTTACCATCAAAATGATACTCTGTTTCTTGTTTGTAAACATTCTGGTTGATAGTTGAGAGAAACTCGATAAATGCACTCTCAAGCTTGCCTTTAAGTAGATAAACAGGCAGATAATCTACAAAATTGATCGTACCACTACTCACAAAAGGGATACGAGGAGCTAATTTAAATAGCCACCTCAGATGAGACTCTCCACCTTTGTAACTGTAAAAATAAAACTGTTTTGCATCATTGTAAAAATAAAGTTCATTTCCTAATACA
Organism: Sulfurimonas sp. SAG-AH-194-C20; assembly: GCF_029215975.1. GTDB lineage: Bacteria > Campylobacterota > Campylobacteria > Campylobacterales > Sulfurimonadaceae > Sulfurimonas. The sequence goes on along the minus strand of NZ_JAEMVD010000017.1, from coordinate 7,466 downwards.
TCTTCTAAATAAAACTGACTGTAAGTATTCATTCTTACACTAAACACTACATTCTCAATATATTTTTCATCTAGATAAACTTCGTACTCAAAACTATCATCTAAAATAAAATGTAAACGTGAGCTTATACTTCTATCTTTAATCACCGCATACACAAGCTCTCTTTTTTGCGGTACAGTGTTAAAAAATAGTCTCTTTTTTTGTATGTACTCACTAAAACAGAACTCCTGAGTAAATCCACCTAAAACTCCGAGATACTGAGCTTGAATGTGAATATGTGGTTCAGGAGAGTATCCACTATTTCCACACTTTGCCACGATGGCGTTTGACTCAACATAGTCCCCTACTTTGAGTGTTAAAGAGTACTGCATTAAATGGCTTATCTCTACAAAAAAACCACTGTCACTTTTGATGATGATATAGTTTCCCCAGTTATTTATACGGTCAACTTCTCCTATGATGTTGTCTATCAAGTCATGTCTTGCAGCTACTACATACCCACTTACAGGGGATAAAATAGACTCCCCAAAGGCATGGTAATCACTTGCATAGAGTCCCTCGTTTTCATATGTTCTACCCTCTTTTAGTTTGACAAAATCATACGCATACTTATACTCTCCCTTATGTGTCCAGCTGTCATCAAAAGCCTGATAAACACTCCACTCCCCACTAAAAGGTAGTGAGAGTCTCACATGAGTTTTTCCAAAACGAAAGATGCGAGAGAGATAGTTTGAGAGTGAATACTCTGGTGTTGATTTTATCTCTAGGTTAAACTCTTTGTAGTAGGTCATTGAGAGGATAAATATAAACACTATGACTGTTATGTTAAAAGGGAGAGTAAAAACAGGAATAGAGTAGTAACTAAAAAGAATACTAATAGCATCTGTAAGCATTACACTAATAGCAACCCCTATAAGAGCTAAGATATAGTTCTTCCAAGTTGGCAGTAAAAAAACACCACAAAGAGCAATTGCTACTAAAATGTAGTTAAATGCATAGGGGTCGTATAGTGCTTGTTCAAAAGAGCCAATAAGATAACTATGTATAGTAATACCAAAGTAGTAACCGCTCACTGCCATCACAAAAAGTATGCGAGAGAAGTACAAAACTAGTAGTAGAATCATAGCTCCTGCAATATTTGAAGGAAGAAAAAATATTGTTCCAAAAGACTTTAAAAATCCGCTTATAATGAGGGGGAGTTGTATGTCAAAAGTCGTGGCATTATTGAGCAGTGTTGAGAGTAAGTTTGAGTACTTCAGTGATGCTAAATAAATAAACATCGTGACTATAGAAAAAGGTAGTGAAAGAATTGGAATCTTATAAACACTAAAAAGTCGGTTGAGCATAAAGCTTAACATAAAAGTAAATGCAGAGGCCATAGCAATAAGGGCTGTACTGATGAGTGATGGACTAAATAGAAATCCTATTCCCATACCAACGAGTAGAGAATTATAGATGTAAAACCCTTGTGCTAGATAGGACTCTTTAAACTCTATTAGTTCTGCAAAAAGTATAGTAAAAAGCACCCCAAACAGTCCACTAATTGCAACTGAAGGATTCGTAAATGTAATTAAAAGAAGTAATGCCCCAACATACTTGTTGTTTAAAAACAGCAGTGAACTGTATGGTTTTAAAATACTCGTTATAAGGAGCATATGCTTTTTCATCAAAATTATATCTCTTTATAGTTTACAGTAGAGAGGTCATCTACCTCTTTAATATATCTCGCCTTGCCATCTCTATCTATAAGTACAGCTGCTGGTTTATAGCGAATAAACTGCATGGCTTGAGTGTAGTTGTAAGCTCCAACAGGAGAGATACTTAAAACGGTTCCACGGTTAAGTGGTGGAAGTGCGATATTCTCTTCTATGATGTCTATGTTCATACATAGAGGACCATTGAGTAGTGATGGTTCATTTTCACCCTCGTAATGCCTATCTGTCTCTATGTTAAAGTTATACCATGTAGAAGTGTAGAGAAGATTTACTCCAGCATCCAAAATATAGCCTTTTTTCCCATCAGGAAAGCGTTTGTAGCCATGTACAGTAGTAAGTAAATAACCCGCTTCATCTATAAGAGCTCGTCCAGTTTCGAGATAGAGTTTTGGTAATTTTTCGCTTTTGTTTAAATCGTAAATGACATTTGTAATTGCCTCTGCATAATCATCAGGGGTTGGAATAACTACATCTGTTGACTGATAAATCCCTTTGAGGTTTGATTTACTCGCAAAACCACCTCCTAAGTCTATGTAAGCGATTTCAGACTTAAAATCTCTCTCAACCTGCTCTTTGAGTTGCATGATTTTTGTAGTTGCATTTCTATAAGCATTTGCATCTAACATAAATGTCCCGATATGTGAATGTATCCCTACTAGTTTCATTTTCTTACTTGCATACATTCGCTCTATCGCCTCATAAGCATCACCATTTTCATAGTTAAAACCAAAACGGCTCCACTGTGGGTAAACGCCAATGTCCATGTTTATACGAATAGCAAGCGAAATAACAATGTCTAACTCTGTTGCTATTTTTTCTAAATCATCAAGCTCAAAAAGGTTATCTACATGAATCTTTGCACCCTCTTGTACTGCTATTTTTAAATCTGCATAAGGTTTATAGGGACCATTAAAAATGATATCTTTTCCCTCAATTCCTAAAGCACGAGCTTTTTGATACTCAAACTCACTCACAACCTCTGCACAAGAACCAAGACGATGAAAGACCTTACATATCTCGTTGAGATAGTTTGTCTTATAGCTCCAACCAAACTGTACATCAGAATAACGCGAGCTAAACGCAGAGTATAGATTATTATACAACTCTTCCATCTTCTTCTCAGAGAAGACAAATATAGGACTTCCAAACTTTTCTGTTAGCTCATTTACACTTATTCCATCTATCTCTGTACGAATTTTTTGTGTGTGAATAGGGCTTCCATACTTTGAAGCCATTACAAAGTCTATTTTATTTATTGTCGGTTTTTCATATGTTAATTTGCTCATCTAAAGTTCCTTCGTAGAGAGTAGTTTTATAAAATCATTAAAGTCCGTTACAAGTTCCCCTGTATAACGGATATACATCTTGTTTTGTGGGTATGTTAGCATTGGAGAGAGCTTTTTACCTTCCATAATGTCTGTTACCATAAGAGGAAGATTCACACCTATCTCAGTTGCGAAATAGACCCATGCAGGAAAACGAGGGTTTATCTCTATCATATAAACATTATTTAGATTTGCCATCACTTCAAGTTCAAAAGGACCTTTCCACCTTGTCAGTGCCATAAACTCTTGCGCTATACTCATAAGCTTATCGTTATGAATAGTTACACCTGTCCAAATCTTTCCTATCTCAGTAGTTGTAAGTTTTTTGATAGAGACACCACCTACTAAAACACCCTCTCCATCACCAACACCCACAAGGTTTATCTCATCTCCAGTGACTACTTCTTGCACAAGAACAGGAAAACCCCATTCGTTAGATATCTTATAGAAGTACTCTATGGCACTCTCCATGTTATATGCTTTATAAGCTTTATAGTAGTTACCCTTTATCATCATAGGAAATTGATTTCCATCATCCACTATCTTTTGCATATCAGAGATAGAACTAACCTCATGTGTTTTTGGATATATAATACCTAAGTCTTCACATAACACATCAAGTCTGTTTTTATTTCTCAGTTCAAAATTCTCTGCAGATGGAAGACAGAGCTTTATACCTAGTGCTTCTATCTCATCTTGGTACTTAATATATAAAGGGAGCTCTGCATCAAGGTTTGGGATGATAGCATCAACACCACTCTTCTCTTTTATCTCCAAAAGTCTTCTCTTTAACTCCTCAAATCCTAAAGATGGATAAGGCATAAGATAAGTCTTTTCAGTCATACTCATGTAGTTCCCTGGCTCATTAGGGTCATAGGAAAAACCGACCACATCATGCTTAGACGAGATACTCTTTATGACAGGTATCCCAGGAGCTGGATTATCAGTGTTGTTAAGCCCACTTACTGCAACTCTCATACCATTAGCCCATACACTCTCAGTTTAGAATACAGATCGCTAACATCTATAAAAAGTTCATTATAGCTAACATCATAGCGCTCTTTTAATAGCTCTACTACCTCATATTTTGATTTATTATCGCGTAGTAGTAAAATAATTTCTTTAGAGATGTTATTGAGTTGATAACTATTTCCCATCATCGGGTGAAATGCTATATTGTTTTCGTCTAAAACTAGTTGAGATATTACTTGCATTTTTAATCCTTATCTTTTGTTATAAGGTATTATAATATAATACTGTAAGTTAATTATTAGTAGATATATATTGATTTATATCTCTAAAAGTATACCCTACTACGAAAATATTCTTGATAGTACCTTCTGGTAGTTTTTTCCGAAGACCTTTCATGAGAGGTTTTAGTACTGCTATTCTGGAGTTATCCGTGTCATACCACAACTCATAGATAAACTCATCTACACTAAAAGTTCTACTTATATTTGAAAAAAGAATCTTTAAGCTCATCTCTGACTTAATTAAGTCTCACTTGTCAAACTAGCTGATAAATCGATGTAGCTTCAAAAGCAAAGTAGATAACTAACTGTCTACTCACTCTTTAATGTCATAATCCTTTTTTAGATACAAAAGGCACATTATGAAATACACTTTAATACTTTTACTCCTCACACAAACAACCCTTCTATCAAATTATCATCAAACACTGGATATCTATATCGGTTATAATGTACGCATTACAGTAGTGAGAGATAAAAACAAATAAAAGTGTTATTACAAGAGAGAAATTTGAAGAAAAAATAAAGAGAGTGTATCTTTTCAAAAAAGAAAAGATACAGAAGATAAAATTATTTACCTTTACGAGAGTGACGCTTACGCTCTGCTTCTGTAAGGAATTTTTTACGAATACGAATAGACTTAGGAGTGATCTCAAGAATCTCATCATCTTCGATCCACTCTAAAGCACGTTCTAGTGACATGTCACGAGGTGGAATAAGTTTAATAGCTTCATCAGCACCTGATGAACGAACGTTTGACTGTGCCTTACCTTTAATAGGGTTAACAACTAGGTCATTATCACGTGAGTGCTCACCAACAATCATACCTTCGTATACTTCAGTCTGAACACCAATGTAAAGAACACCACGGTTTTGAATACTAAATAGTGAGAATGCTAAAGTTGAACCAGCAACCATAGAAACAAGAGCACCGTAAGAACGAGACTCAACACCACCAGAGTAAGGACGGAACTCGATGAAAGAGTGATTCATAACACCTTCACCTTTTGTGTCTGTTAAGAACTGACCACGGAAACCGATTAATGCACGAGCTGGAATTTCAAACTCGATTCTTTGGAAACCTTGACCCATTGGAAGCATAGATTTCATCTCTGCTTTTCTCTTACCAAGACGCTCAATAACACCACCTGAAAGATCTTCAGGAACATCGATAACTAAGTGCTCAAATGGTTCACACTTAACACCTTCAATCTCTTTAACGATAACTTCTGGACGAGAGATAGAAAACTCAAAATCTTCACGACGCATGTTCTCAGCAAGAACAGTAATTTGAAGCTCACCACGACCTGAAACTTTAAACTTACCTTCACCAACAACTTCAAGTTTCATAGCAACGTTAGTGTTCATTTCAAACTCTAAACGCTCACGAAGCTTGTTAGATGTTACGTGCTTACCTTCTTTACCAGCAAGAGGAGAATCATTTACAGCAAATACAACTGTAAGTGTAGGTTCTTCAACGTGCATTGGGTCAAGTGCTACAGGATTATTAACATCAGCAACAGTATCACCAACATCAACAGTTTCCATACCAGCAAATGCAACAATATCACCAGCTTCAGCTTGGTCAATTTCCATACGGTTCAGACCAAGGAAACCGATAAGCTTAGATATCTTACCCTTAACCATTTCGCCATTAGCTTTTGCAAGCATAATGTTATCACCCTTGTTAACTGTACCGTTAAAAATACGGCTAATACCGATTTTACCAACATAATTATCATAGTCAAGTGTAAATACTTGTGCTTGAAGTGGGTTAGCAGCATCACCTTGAGGCTCAGGAACATCGTTAATAATTGCATCAAAAATACAAGTAAAATCTGTATCAGGCTCTGACATATCCATCTTAGCTATACCATCACGAGCAGCAGCATAGATAATTGGGAAATCTTGTTGCTCATCAGTAGCACCCATGTCAGCAAATAGGTCAAACATCTCATCAACAACACGATCTGGCTCAGCAGAAGGTTTGTCAATCTTGTTAATTACAACAATAGGCTTTATTCCTAGTGCAAGCATCTTCTTAACAACAAACTTAGTTTGAGGCATAACACCCTCGTAAGCATCAACAAGAACTAAAACACCATCAACCATTTTAAGAACACGTTCAACTTCACCACCGAAGTCAGCGTGTCCCGGAGTATCAATAATGTTAATCTTATAACCATTATAACGAATAGCAGTGTTCTTAGAAAGAATCGTAATTCCACGTTCTTTTTCAATGTCATTAGAGTCCATTGCTCTTTCGTCATGTTGCTCATGATCGCCAAATGTACCAGACTGTTCTAGTAAACCATCAACTAGTGTAGTTTTACCGTGGTCAACGTGAGCGATAACGGCAATGTTTCTTATTTTTTGCATAAGGGGTTCCTTTTTGGAATATTTTGCGAATTATACCCAAATTATTATAATATATGTGTAAAATAAGTGATATACTGATACTTATTAAAGTTTTAATGTCGAAAATAGAATATATTTAGCAAGTATTTATTCTATTTTTCAAAGAAATTAGTTTAAATAATTGTTAGTTATTTAATATTTAGTAAAAAATAAAAAGAGTAATATGTTTGAATATCCAAAGAAACTAGATATTATATTTGATAAAATGTACTCATTAGGGATACAACCTATCATCGTTGGTGGCTTTATTCGTGATAAAATTCTACACACAGACTCAAAAGATATAGATATAGAGCTATATGGCCTTGATTCTTTAGAAATTTTAGAAAATACTTTACAAGAATTTGGACATATCAACACTGTTGGGAAAAGCTTTGGAGTATGCAAACTTGAGTTTTATGACTTAGATCTTGACTTTTCTCTTCCCAGGACTGATTCAAAAGTTGCTGCCGGACACAAAGGTTTTCATGTAACTACCAACAAAAATCTTGACTTTAAAACTGCTTCAAGTCGTCGTGACTTTACTATAAACTCCATGGGTTATGATGTAAAAGAGAAAAAACTACTTGACCCTTTTAATGGTCAAAAAGACATACAAAATAAAATACTCCGTAGTGTAGATATAGAAAAATTTGCACAAGATCCTTTGAGAATATTACGAGGAATTCAATTTAGTTCTAGATTTAACTTTGTACTTGATGAAAAATTATTGACTCTTTTTAAAATATTGATAGAAAAAAAGGCACTTCAAGAATTAC
>NZ_JAEMVD010000016.1 GCF_029215975.1 Sulfurimonas sp. SAG-AH-194-C20 | reverse complement strand
TTGGACTAAAGGAACAAAAGGCTGTATTAGTTGTCATGCCCTTACCAAAGATAGTGATTACCTCTTTACAAGTATGCAATCAACCTTTTAATATATGAAACATAAGATACTGATAGTTGAAGATGAACCTGACATAGTAAACCTAATCTCTAATCGTTTAGATAAAGAGAAGTATGATGTAACAGTTGCACTCACTGGAGATAAAGCTCTTCTTTTAGTGCAAACACAAAAGTTTGATTTAGTCTCTCTTGATCTTATGTTACCTGAAGTTGATGGTTTAACTGTATGTCAAGAGTTAAGAAAAAAGAACAAAAAAATACTTGTTATTATTTTGAGTGCTTTGGACTTAACTCAGACTAAAGAGAAAGCTTATAAGTTAGGTGCTGATGATTATATTACAAAACCATTTTCTCCTAAGCTTTTAGTTTTAAAAATCGAATCTTTATTACAAAGAAGGTTTGAGTTGCTTAACCCAGATATGCAATTTCAAAAATTTATACAACAGAGTAAAGACTTACAGAAATTTTTTATAGATAAAAAAGACCTAGCCTTAACACCAAGTGAGTACTTAATTTTTGAGACTCTATTTAATAATCCTAAAAAAGTATTTTCTAAAGATACACTCTCTCAAATACTTTATAATGAAGACCTTGGTAATATTGACAAGGACGGAATCAGAACACATATATACACTTTGAGAAAAAAAATAGCAGATTTGACAGATGTAGAAATAATTAAAACAATTAGAGGGACAGGATTTACTTTATATGAAAATTAAACCATTTTTACTTATCACATACAGTTTTGCAGGCTTAGGAATATCACTCTGCACAGCTATAATGACATACATAATCATCGATGAACCAATAGGTTTTAAAATGACATCGAAGATAAGTATAGTTGTATTAAGTATGCTACCTCTTATCGGGATATTTAGTTATTTTATTGGAATATATCTTTCTAAAAAGTTTGAGTATATTTCTCAGCGTCTTGATGATATAGATACTAATAAATTTTCAAATTCATCATATAAAGATAATATAAAAGATATATCAAATATTCATAACTCTATTACACATCTTTCAATAAGACTACAAGAGAGTATCTTAGAACTTCAAAATAATAATGACAATTTACAGACAATTATAAAATCACTTTCACATGATATTAAAACACCACTTACCATTATAGATGGGTATTTAGAAGAGTTGGATGATGGTCTGATTGCATATGATGATATACCTAAAGTAACTCAAATACTCAAAAAAGAGACCGCATACTTAAATGAACTGACATCAGAAGTGATTGGATATATTCAATCTAAAGAAGTAACAAGTAGTAAAAAAGAGCTAATTCTTTTAAAGGATTTTCTTCACATGGAAGTATGTCCACTTTTACGTGTTGATACAAATGTAGAGCTTAAGTGCGAGGTAAGTGATACAGAAAGTATAGTATTTAACCCAATAGCCCTAAAAAAGATTTTAGTAAATCTTTTACATAATGCTAGCAAATATACAAAAGTAGGTTATATAAAAGTGATAGTAAAAGGTGAAAATATAATGGTTGAAGATACAGGTATAGGAATTGATACTGAGTTCTCTAGGATAATTTTTGAACCATTTTTTGCTATAGATGAAAGTAGAAATAGGCAAAAAAATGGTTTTGGATTAGGACTGAGTATAGCAGATAATCTTGCCAAGAGTAATGAGTATGCCTTAAAGTTAGACAACTCTTATACTGATGGATGTAGATTTATTTTACAAAAGGTATAAGTTCTTACTTATCCGTATTCATACTATCAAGGAACTCTTGATTTGTAGCTTTTTTACCCATAGTTGTATAAACAAACTTGAGTGCTTCTATCTCGTTATCTTGTTTGTGAATCATCTGTCTAAGAATAAACACTTTTTGTAAGTCAGCCTTAGAGATAAGTAAATCATCTTTACGAGTACCTGATTTAAGGATGTCGATTGCAGGGTATATACGTCGGTCAGCGATTTTTCTATCGAGAACAACTTCCATATTACCAGTACCTTTGAACTCTTCAAAGATAACTTCATCCATACGACTACCAGTATCTACAAGTGCAGTTGCGATGATAGTTAAACTTCCACCGTTTTCTATGTTACGAGCAGCACCAAAGAAACGTTTTGGTTTGTGAAGAGCATTTGCATCAACACCACCAGAGAGTACTTTACCGCTTGAAGGTGTAACAGTGTTATATGCACGAGCAAGTCTAGTGATAGAGTCAAGTAGTATAACTACATCAAGACCCATTTCAACTTTACGCTTTGCTTTTTCTATAACCATTTCAGCTACTTTAACGTGGTTTTTTGCAGGCATATCAAAAGTTGAAGAATAAACCTCACCCTTAACACTTCTTTCCATATCTGTAACTTCTTCTGGTCTCTCATCAACGAGAAGAACTAATAAGTCTACTTCAGGGTGGTTAGCAGTTAAACCATGAGCAATCTCTTTAAGAAGTTCTGTTTTACCTGAACGAGGAGGGGCTACGATAAGGCCACGTTGTCCTTTTCCAATAGGAGAAAAAAGGTCAAGCATACGACCCGTTAAGCCTTTTTCTCTGTACTCTAACTGAAATCTCTCTTCAGGATAAAGTGGAACAAGATTTTCAAAAAGTGGACGTTTTTTAGACTCTTCTGGTGGCAGACCATTTACAGCTTCTATCTTAATAAGCGCATAATATCGCTCTTGATCTTTTGGAGGACGAACTTGACCCGTTACAACATCACCATTACGAAGTGCAAAACGTTTAATCTGAGTGTTTGAAACATAGGCATCATTTACAGACTCGTTAAAAGATTTATCGATAGAGCGAATAAAACCATACCCATCTTGCATAATTTCAAGGATTCCAGAGAAAAGAACAAATCCACCTTGCTCAGTCTGTGCCTTTAAAATTTCAAAGATAACATCTTGGCGTTTAAGCTCTTGAGGATGTTCAACTTTAAGTGCATCAGCAATAGCAATAAGATCTTCTATACTTTTAGTGCGAAGATCATCTATGCTTGAACCTTTAGCAGGTGCATGTGTGCGTTTTGAGTTGTTATTTCGATTGTTATTGTTTTTAGGGTTTGTGTTCTTGCGGGGTTGTTGTGAATTGTTTTCACTCATATAAATGTCTGCCTTAATTTCATGATTTTGTTAAACGGGGAAGAGAGGGTTTAATGTTTTGTAAGAAGCTAATCAAAGATACTTCTTTTTAATGGTGTAATTTTACACTAAGTAAAGCCCTAAAGTCAAGTTTTTAGCTTTTGAGAGAGTTAATACCATCTACAACAGCGGAAATATCGACCTTTGCTTCACTGAGTGTTTTTTGTGTTCTTTCGGCTAGTTTTCGTACTTCATCAGCAACTACTGCAAAACCACGACCATGCTCTCCCGCTCGAGCTGCCTCAATGGCTGCGTTTAAGGCAAGTAAGTTAGTCTGTTCTGCAATATCGGCAATGGTGTCAAGAACTGTTAGTATATCTTGACTTTGCTCTTGAACAGCACTAAGGTTTTGTGAAAACTCAAAATTATTACTTCCTGTGTTACTTTCATGTTTGGCTAGTTCATTTTTTAAACTATGTATATACTCATTTAGTTGTCGTGTTTCGATTTCATGAGTCGCTTGAAGCTCTTCGAACGAGGTTTCAAGAGTTGTAAAGTCCCGGTGCATTTCTGCTTGTTTATTAGTAAGTTTTTTATTGTCAAGTTCTAAATTTGAGTTGTCAGACTTGAGTTTTTCATCTTTTATGGTACTGACTTGTGTAGTTTGAATATTTGGATTCACTCTTAATGTATCTCGCATATTAGTATTGTCATATTCTAACTCATTTATTTTAATAATCATCTTTTTATATTGCTTGTCTTCTTTTTTAGAGAAGAAAATATATCCAACTCCAAAACCAAAAAGTAAGAAAATTAAGGCTACAAAAACATAGCTTGGGTAAAAAATTTCTGTACTAGTAGTTTGTGCATGAATGACTTTTGTATTTGACATTTCTAAGTAAAGTAAACGAAGGTTTTCTATCTCATCTGGATTTAGGTTACTTTGCTCTTCATGTAGATTTGAAATACTTTGTAGCATTTTTGCTTTGATGGAAGTTATATCTTCATTTAATAGTAGTTTGTTCTGTGTAGCAAGTGAAAGGTAGTAAAGTGTCACTTTGACTTCAGGACTTAAACGAGAAGAGGTCTTATCTAGTTCATAGGAGAACTTTTCATAACTTTTCTTAAGTTCGAGTGAGACTAAGGAGCTAAATAGTATTAAAAGTGTTAAAAATATTTTCATAAAAATATTTTAGCATCTTTTATGCCATAATATATAGTTTTTCACACTAATATGTAAAATGAGCATTTATTGAGTTATTGCCAACATTAGTGTAAAATATACTTATGAATAAAAAGTATACAATTTTAGTAACAAATGATGATGGATATGAGGCTAAGGGTATTTTATCTTTAGTAAGTGCTTTAAAAGAGTTAGATGATGTGCGAATAATTGTTGTCGCCCCTGCAAATGAGAAGTCTGCTTGTGGACACTCCTTAACACTTACTCGTCCTCTGCGTTTTGTAAGTGTAGATGATGACTTCTACAAGCTAGAAGATGGAACTCCTACTGACTGCGTTTACCTCTCTTTGAGTACTCTTTTTGCAGACTATAAACCAGACTTACTTGTAAGTGGTATAAACAGAGGCTCAAATATGGGTGAAGATATCACTTATAGTGGAACAGCAGCAGGAGCTATGGAAGGAGTACTTCACGGCATTCCCTCCATAGCCATAAGTCAAGTAATGGACTTTAGTAATCCTGATGGTGATTTTAGACTTGCACAGCATAGTATAAAAAAGCTTGTGAGTAAGATACGAGAGGGAAGTTTTCCGCTACCAACAAGAGAATTTTTAAATATAAACATCCCCTCAGATGTTAAAAGTGCAGAGATGAAAGTTACTTATGCGGGTTATAGACACTATGCAAACGATTCACATTTACATCGAAATCCCCGTGGAGAAGAGTTTTACTGGTTAGGACTGCATCCTCTAAACTTCTCTTCGCGCGAGGGGAAAATAGGTATGACTGATTTTGATGCTATTGAAGCAGGGTTTATCTCTGTTACTCCCATCATGCTTGATTTGAGTGCTTACAAAAGTATGAAAACTTTACAAGAGTGGCTTTAGATGGGTAAGTACGACCGAATAAAGCTTCTACTTGAAGATGATTTCACAAAGTTGGAAAATGCAAATATCATTTTACTTGGTGTAGGTGGGGTTGGCTCATTTTGTCTTGACTGTCTCTATCGCAGTGGTGTAAAGAACATAACTATTGTAGATTTTGACACTTATGATGACTCAAATCAAAACCGTCAAATGTGGTCGGAGTTGCATGAGGGTGAAGTAAAAGTTGAAGCTCTGAAAACACACTATCCAGAACTCACTATCATAGAAAAACGCATAGATGAACAGTGGGTTTGGGACTTTGACTTTGAGCCTTATGACTTAGTTTTAGATGCTATTGACGATAGAAATGCTAAATTGGCTCTAGCTCAAAAATGTTACAAAAAACTCATAAGCTCTTTTGGTGGAGCTAAACGTATGGACCCGACGAAAATAAAAGTAGATGATATCTGGAAGAGTTATGGGGATAGATTTGGCTCAAAAATAAGGTATGAGCTAAAGAAACGCGGCTTTAAAAAGAAGTATAAGGTTATATTTTCAAGTGAAGAGGCCAATATTAAAGAAAAAGGCTCTTTTATGGGAGTAACGGCTGCGTTTGGACTGACTATGTGCGGTGAAGCGATAAAAAAGATACGAGGAAAAAAGTAGTTGTTTGATTTTTTAGACACAGACTGGTTTAACATAGGCCTAGAGGTGCTTTTTGTCATACTCATTAGCTACGATATCAAAAAGTATTTTGAAACTCGTAAACGAGAGTATATTGTAAATATAGTCCTCACAATCGGTTTTGCTATTTGGACACTCTACCCTTACTATACTTCTTATGTAGGTTGGCAAGAAGAGCAAAAAACGGTAATGATAAGTCACTGTAAAGATACAAGTAACACAAAACTATGCAAATGCATAGACGAAGCAACTTTTAAAAACTATACACATGATGAGTATATCGTTTTAGATAAAAACTCTACTGAGTACAATGAGTGGCTGAGTGAGACAAAAGAGGAGTGTTTAGATGAGTCATGGTTTTGATTTAGATTCTCCTCTGGTTTGTGAGGGCATTATAGGCGATGGTTGTGGCGGTGGACGAATCTTTTTTGTAGAAGATGAGACTCTTTTTGCTTATGATCCTCAGAGTAAAGATAAAAAAGAGATTTTGAGTAAGCTTTATAATATTGTGGAGATTAGTAAAAAAGGGTGTATCATTAGTCTAGTCTTTGAAGATGAAGTCCGTTGTTTTGATTTGTCATCTCTACAATCATAGTTTTGTTAAAAGTATAAGAAAAACGGCTCCCCTTTCCTAGCTCTGAGTCTATGTCTAAGTCTATGTCTGATTCATCTATGATGGATTTTACTATGCACATTCCTATTCCAAAACCACTTTTATAACTATCTTCACGGTAGTATCTCTCAAGTATCTTTTTAGGGTTTTTTATGCCCTGTCCATAGTCTATAAACTCAAGTACAACATCTTCTTCTTTTTGTCTTAAAAAGACTTCTACTTTTGTGTTTTTATCTGAGTACTTTATCGCATTTGAAAGAGTGTTGTCTATGAGCCTTTGAAGTTTAGTCCTATTAAACATAATACTTACAGCTACACTGCACTCAACTGATAGGGTGATATTTTTAAGTTGAGAAATGAGTTCAAAGTAAAAAATTCTCTCTTGGAGGTAGGCATTTAAGTCGATTATTTCATCTTCATAATACACACGATTTTGTTTGATTAGGTAGTCCATGTCATTGTAAATGGTTGCTAGGAGTTTCGTAGCAGATTTAATACGGTTAAAGTATTTGTTTTTTCCATGTATTTCATCGAAGAGGTCTACATTTACATTTATGATTGAAAGAGGTGTATTTATCTCATGCATAGACTCTTGGATAAAGTCATCAAGTTTTTCATTTACTCTTTTAAAAGGACGAGAAAAACTGTTTAGAATGTAAAAAGAGAGTAAAAGTATAAGTAAAATTATACCAAACGCAATAAAGCTTGCCTCTAAATAGACATGAGTAAAAGAGATTTTACTCTCTGTGATTAGGTACTTGGCAAAGAAGTACTTGTTATGGGGGAGTTCAGTAACGAGGTAGCGCTTTGAATCACTTTTAAAATATCCTGTAGAAAATGAGGGTAATTCTGAAGAGATTTGTGTATAGACAGGTGAAAAATTTCGTTTATAAAGTCCTGAGGTGGAAGTAGTCAAACTTGGAAAAGTAAAAGTGTCATTTGGGTGGTTTCCAAAATTGTCCATTGCATTGATGATATGTGACTGTATAGATTTTAATGTCATCTCTTTTTTTATCTCTTGAAGGTTCATTCTGTAGACTACATAGAAGTAAAGTGGGGCGAGTAAAATTACTGAGATTATAAATGTGTAGATAAAAGTATACTTTTTGACAAATCCTTGCTCATCAACTATCATATCTGTAGCCTAAACCATATATGTTTCTTATCAAGTCCTTTGGAAGTTTTCGTCTGAGATTGTTGATTTGGACACGTGCATTACCCGCTTCAATGTTATTTTCCCATATCTCTTCATAAATCATATCAAGACTAACTATCTGGTTCTTTTGTACTACAAAAAGCTTTAGAAGTGACCTTTCTGTTTTACTTAAAGGTATCTCTTTTGAGTTGTGAATCAAGCTATAGTTGATAGTGTTGTAGTAGTACTCAGGGCAGAGTTCTATCAAGTCACTCTCTGTATGAAAACAGTTTGCTTTGAGTGCATGCTGTACTCGTAGGAGCAACTCGATGAGGTCAAAAGGTTTTTTTATGTAGTCACAGCATCCTGTAGCATATCCTCTAAGCATAGCATCAGCACTAGACATAGAAGTAACAAAAATAGTTGGGATATCTTTTTCCTCTTTAGCTAACTCTTTTCTCAGAGCAAAGCCATCCCACTCTCCTGGAACATTTACATCAAGTAGTAAAAGGTCGTAGTTTTTTGAAAAAATAGCATCAAAAGCATCATCACTATTATCAAAACTATCTACACTATAACCCTTTGAAATCAAGAACTCTTCAATACTTTCTTGTAACATTAATTCATCTTCTAGTAGTAGTATTTTCACTTGATTTTTCCTCTGGAAATATTGTTTGTGTTTGTCTCTAAAATAAGAGATATTAGTTCATCTTTTGAGTAAGAGAGTAACTCATTTGAGAGTTTCTGCTCTATATAGATTCTATCTTCGTTAAAGGCACAGTTCTTCAGAGTAAGTAGTTCTTTATTTGTCAAGTTGTTGTAGGGATTGAGTTTCTTTTTACTTGTAGTGGAGTTGTATATATCTTTTCTTGCATAGGTAAAAAAAGTATTGAGTTCGGTATCAAAAGCACTAAAGAGTTTGAGTCTCTCTTGGGAGAGAATCAAAATAAATGAACCAATGTTCTCATCATCAGCATTTAAAATGGACTTATAAAAGAAGATGTATTTATCTTTTTTTATAAAACCATAATCACGTAGCTCTTGTAAGTTAATCTTTCTTAAAATCTTTATATGATTTATATTTGCACCTTCGTTTGCTACTATCATATTTGCTACTCTAGGGTTTTTACTGAGTAAAACAGCTTGTTTTTCATACTTGGAGTCCAGTAAAACTAAAAGACCTGTGCCGTAGTCTGCAAAGTATTTCTCTAGCTCTGTAAACTTTTGTATAACTTCTAAAAACCCAATAAACTCACCCTCTTTAACAACAGGAATAGATGCGATGAGAACAAGACGTCTAGCTGCTACATAAGAGAGGTGTGGAGTAAGTGTCTCTCTAACCTTTCGTAAATCTGGACGATTTGTTGTGAGGTTTACACCTGCATCGGAGTTGTCCCAACTTCTTGCAAAAATTACATACTCTTTTGAAACAATTTGAATTCTTACTTGTGAACCTGAAAAGGTTTCAATTGTGTTCATATAGTTTTTTAAGATTATATAGCTTTTTTTAGCATCGTTGTTCTTGATGGCTTTTTGGAGTGTTTCATTTTGAGAGAGAGCAAGTGCAAAGTTAAAAGCCTTAGCTCTTTCACTTGCAACTTTTTCACTCAGGAGATTTATAAGGACAGCATGAATCTTTTCTTCAAACTCCTGCTCATTTTTAATATAAAAGTAGCCGGTTAAAGCGACTAGTACTACTAAAATAAAAGCAAGATATTTTTGATACAGTTTCATTATGTCCCTTGAATTTATGTTACTACAAAATTACTTAATTTTTATATAAGCATAACCCTCACGTTGAAGATCAATAATTTTTATAATACCAGCTGCTGTTAGTGTAACATAATCATCAATCTGTTCAGGTTTAACATTTTTCTTCTTCATTGTGTTTTTACAAGCATAAAACTCTATGTTATCTCCACCTAATTGCTTCAAGTTAGAAAAACGTGAATCAGTACCTTTACCAGTTGGTCCACCATGCTCACAGTAAGGCATAGAAACAAAACCAGTACCTTCAAAACCTTTCATCATGTATTGAAGACATGGACCAAGTGCTACCACTTTTAAGTCGTACTGAATTAAGTTTTTGTCGTAATACTTTACAACATTATTTAAAGTGTTAAGCATTAAGTGAACACGTCTAACATCAGCAAAATCACACTGATAGACTATTTTTACTACATCATCTTCTGCACTCTTTTCATCAGCAAATGATGGTGTAACCATCATCGCTATTGCAAATAGTACAGATAGTATTTTTATTATTTTCATATTATTTTCCTTTTACTCTTTAAAATGCAGCTGTTACTTGAAGTGCTAAACGGTTGCCCATATTGTCTAGAACACCTTGTGCTGTTGTATTACCGGGAGCTTTTGCTTCTCTGATAAGGTAGTTTAAGTCGATTCTTGTTGCACCTTTAAATCTATATGAAGCACCAAGTGTAAGTGTTTGAAAGTCACGTCTACCTTTAACATCATTTGTTAAACGATTTAAGTAGTCATAACGTCCAAATATTTCAACTTTTTTATCTACAACTTCATATTGAATGTTTAAGTATCCACCATCTGCTTTGTTTTCTTTACCAGCAGCAAATTGGAATTGCCAGTCTTCTTGGAGTGGATCTGCATTTTGGTCTTTAGCTCCAGTATAAATCATTCCCTCAGCAATAGTGTACTCAGCTTCAACTCTTAAACCACTTTTATGGTAAGAAAAACCTAAACCATAACGATTACGTTCATTGTTTACTTCTTCAACATTTGTTGAAGTATTGTTGTCAGCATTAGATAATAATCTACGAGTACCAGTTTGACCCCAAACAAAGAATTTTAAAGCATTTGTGTAGTAACCTCTTCCTTTATGATCAAAAGTTTTTTCAAATGATAAATATCCATAGTGTGTTGCATTTGTATTCCCACTATTGAGTGAAATACCTGCACCATTACCATACATATATGCATAAGAAATATCCCAAGTGTCAGCGATAGGTAATGTGTCAAATACTTGTGCACCTACATCTCTAAATGCTGCAATAGGTTTGTCTGCTTTACCTGTATAGTGAACAGAACTAGCTCCACCAGCTGCTGCACCAGTTTGTGCTACACCTACATCTGTAATTTGACGCTCAAGTAATTGTTGAAATGCCATCTGTGTAAACTCTATGTACGGTGCAACAAAAACTGCAGCTAAACCCTCTTCACTACCAGGTGTTTTAAACATACCTACACGAATTTTTGCTCCGGGAATATGTTTAAGTGTAACGGAAGCATCTGAAAAGTAAGTTGCTACAGTTCTATCTCCTGCTAAGTTGTTAATGCCATTGTTGCCAAATTCTGTCATGAAAAAGTAATTAATTAGATTTTCGTTATCTGCCATCCCACGAAGAGCAACACGAGCACGGAAGAGGTTAAAGCCTTCTTGTGCTTTTAAGTCAGGGTTTAAAAGCGAAAATGGAGTTAGATTTTTTCCAGTTGCACCACCAGTTTGACCTATCGCAACTTTTCCATAATCTTTTTTATAGTTTGCTTGAATAAAACCCCAAACCTTTGGTGTTTTACTTCTGTATGGTACTTTGACACCCTTTGGTGCAACAAATTCAGGTTGATAACCCTGTAGTGCTAACCAATCAGCTGCATTTACTTGTGAACATGCCATAAGTAGAGCGAGTGATGTTAGCTTTCCCTTTAAAGATATTTTCATATTTTCCTCCTATGAAAAATTACCGGTAGTTTAGAGTAAGAGTGAAAAGAAAGTGTAAAAGCATTTTTCATTTGTATTTGCTGGGGTTAATTAACTCTGCTATAATTAGGTACTAATAAAATAAAAGAGAAAATGAATGCAAAACGTAGAACCGATGACACTATTTGGTTATGAAAAATTACAAACCGAAGTAAAGAGCCTTAAAGAAGTACAACGCCCTCAGTGCGTAAAAGATATAGAAACAGCACTAGAACATGGTGACTTAAAAGAAAATGCAGAGTACCATGCTGCAAAAGAGATGCAAAAGAACATCGACAACCGTTTAGGTGACCTTCAAGAGATTCTTGGAAAAGCACAAATTGTTGACCCAAGTGAACTTGAACATGCAAAAATCTCTTTTGGTTCTACTGTTGTTATGACTGATATGGATAGCGAAGAAGAGGTTACATATACACTTGTTGGTGGATGTGAGTCTAATCCTGACATGGGACTTATCTCTTTTAACTCTCCACTCGCAAAACAACTTCTTGGAAAAGAAGAGGGAGATGAAGTAAAAGTTCGTCTTCCTGGTGGAGAAAAAGAGTTTGAGATAGATGAAGTGAAGTATGAAGAAACAGTTTTTGAGTGTATGACATAATGAGCAAAAAGATAAATGTAGGAATCATTGGAGTAAGTGGTTACACAGGTTTAGAGCTTGTAAAAATGCTTATAAATCATCCAACATTTACTCTTAACTATCTTGCAAACTCTACGGGTGATACAAGTGTAGAAAAGATACACCCTTCTTTGAGTGGTGTTTGTGAACTTGATGTTGTCAAAGCTGATGTAGAGCAGTGTGCCTCTGCTTGTGAGCTTGTTTTTTTAGCAGTGCCTCATAAAACAGCGATGGCCTTTGTGAAACCACTTATGAAAAAGAGTATAAAAATAGTCGATTTTTCAGCTGACTATAGACTTGCTCAAGATGTATATGAAGAGTACTACTGTCCTCATACAGATGTGAAAAACTTAGAAAATGTTGTATATGGTCTGCCTGAAATGTTTAGAGAAGAGATAAAAAAAGCCTCTTTAGTAGCTAATCCCGGTTGTTTTCCAACTTCTGCTATCTTAGGTTTACTCCCCTTTATGTCTAAACGCATAGAAGGTACTCCTATAATCATCGATGCAAAAACTGGTGTAAGTGGTGCTGGAAAAAAACTCAGTGAAACAACACACTTTGTAAATGTAAATGATAATCTTTTTGCTTATAACCCTTTTATACATCGTCATGCACCGGAAATAGCACAAAAACTAAAGATAGACTTTGATGAGGTGAATTTTGTACCGCACTTAGTACCTTTAACTCGTGGAATGCTAAGTTCTATCTACATTCAAGTTCATGGTGACTTTGATGCCGTTGCTCTGCTCAAAGAGTTTTATAAAAGTGAGAAAAATGTAAGAGTAAGTGATGCTCCTGTTGAAATGAAAAGTTCAGCCGGAACTAACTTCTGTGACATATATGTTAAACGCAAGGGCAATATGCTATTTATCTCAAGTAGTATCGATAATCTTATGCGTGGGGCTTCATCTCAAGCACTCGTTAATGCTAACCTTATGATGGGACTTGATGAAAATACAGGTGTGCCAAACATAGCCTATGTCCCATAAAATAGAACTCCAAGAGGGTGCACTACTCATCTCAGATGCACACTACTCTTCATCTCGAACAGAACTACTCTCTCTCATAAAAGATATACACTCTAAAAAGATAACTACTTCTCAACTTATACTTATGGGTGATGTTTTTGATGCACTTTTCTTTGAAGTTCCTAAAACCCAAGAAAATAACAAAGAGATGATAAAACTTTTAAACGAGATAAGTGAGAGTATAGAACTCATTTACCTTGAAGGAAACCATGACTTTAATCTTAAAGCAGTGTTTAAAGGTGCCCAAATTGTTCCTGTACAAAAACAGCCTCTTATCTGTACTTTTAAAGATAAAACCGTTGCTTTAGCACATGGAGATTTTGATATAGGAGTCTCTTATAGTATATATACAAGTTTTATCCGAAATACTTGTATACTTTATGTATTAAACTTTATAAATAGACTCTCAAACAACTTTATACTCAATAAGTTAGATAACTATTTAGATAAAAAAGATGACTGTAAGGAGTTTGTAGGTTTTGAAAACTACATCAAAAATCGCCAACTTGAAAGTTTTGGATCTGAGTATTTTATAGAAGGACATTATCATCAAAACAAGAGCTTTTTATTTCCTAAGTTAAACTATATAAATTTAGCAGCTTTTGCTTGCAATCAAAGATATTTTATTGTAAAATTAATGAAAGATAACGAACTAGTGATAGATGAAAACAGATATGTGGAGATATAATAGATGGATGATAATTCCTTAAAAGTTGGTTCCAATGAGATGGAACTTGTTGACTTCCGTATACTAAAGCAAGAAGAAGATTCCGTATATGAAGGTATCTATGGTATAAATGTTTCTAAAGTAAGAGAAATTATTCGTGTACCGCAATTAACGGACCTACCAGGTACCCCAGAGTTTATTGAAGGTATTTTTGACCTTCGTGATGTTGTTATACCCGTTGTAAATTTAGCAAAATGGATGGGCATTACTGAACCAGAATCCGCAATAAATAACTCCCGAATAATAATTACAGAATTTAATAATGTACTTATAGGTTTCATAGTGCATGAGGCGAAGCGAATTCGTCGTATTAACTGGAGTGACATCGAGCCGGCGAGTTTTATGAGTAGCTCGGGTGGACTTGACTCAAATAAGATTACTGGTGTAACAAAGATAGAAGGAGATAATGTCCTTTTAATTCTTGACTTAGAGTCTGTTGTTCAGGATTTAGGGCTTTACTCACCTGATGTTGATAACATTCCCCAAGAGTTAGAGACTTTTTCAGGGATTGCACTTATTTTAGATGACAGTGCAACTGCTAGAAAAATTGTAAAAGAAGCACTTATGAAAATGGGCTTTAGTGTTGTTGAAGCGATGGATGGAGAAGAAGGACTTAAAAAGCTTGAGGAACTCTACAAAAATTATGGTGAAAATATTTCAAAGAATCTAAAAATTATTATATCAGATGTGGAGATGCCTAAAATGGATGGTTTTCATTTTGCATCTAATGTAAAAGATGATGGAAGATTTAAAGAAATACCAATAGTCTTCAATTCGTCAATTAGTGATCACTTTAGTGAAGGTAGAGGAATTGAAGCAGGTGGAGAAGCTTACTTAGTTAAGTTTGAAGCTAGCTCATTTTATAATGAAGTTGCACGTGTTGTACGTGAACATACGAAGGAGGAAGTGTAAATATGGATGAATTTCAAGAGATACTACAGGATTTTTTAATTGAATCATTTGAACTTGTAGAAAAATTGGATGAGGATTTAGTTGAACTGGAAAATAATCCAGAAGACTTAGAACTTCTTAATGGAATATTTAGAGTTGCACACACGGTTAAAGGTGCATCATCATTTTTAAACTTTGATGTTTTAACACACTTAACACACCACATGGAAGATGTTTTAAATAAAGCACGCCATGGAGACCTTATAATCACACCAGATATTATGGATGTAGTTTTAGAGTCTATTGACCTTATGAAAGCACTACTTGAGACTATTCGTGATACTAGTGCCGATGCAGGTATTGATGTAGCTGCATGTGTTGTAAGACTTGATAAGATTTCAGGTGGGGATGGAGAAGTTCCGGCTCCGGCTGCTGTAGAAGCAGTAGAAGCTACTCCCGAACCTGTTGTTGAAGAGGCTGCTGTTGCCGCAGAAGATGAAGTTGATTATGACAGTATGAGTCCTGATGACCTTGAAGCTGAGATAGAAAAACTTCTTCAAGAGCGCCAAGATGAAGACAAGGCAAAACGCCAAGCAAAAATAGATGCAGGTGAGGAAGTACTCGCTGCTCCTCCTGAGCCTATAGAAGATGAGCCTGCCCCTGCCAAAGCAGATGCAAGTCCTGCTCCAGCTCCAGAGCCTACTCCCGCACCCGTTCCTGTTGCACAAGCACCAGCAGCAAAAAAAGAAGAACCTAAAGCGGCAGCACCAACTAAACGTGCACCTGCTGCAGTTGAGCAGACTATTCGTGTTGATGTAAAAAGACTTGACCACCTTATGAACCTTATTGGTGAGCTAGTACTTGCTAAAAATAGACTCATTAAGATAAATGATGATGTTGAAGAACGTTATGAGGGTGAAGAGTTTTTAGAAGAGTTAAATCAAGTTGTAAGTATTGTTTCTCTTGTTACAACTGACCTTCAAATTGCTGTTATGAAAACTCGTATGCTTCCGATAGGAAAAGTGTTTAACAAGTTTCCTAGAATGATTCGAGACTTGTCTCGTGAACTAAACAAAAAGATAGACTTGGTACTAGGCGGTGAAGATACAGAGCTTGATAAATCAATCGTTGAAGAGATTGGTGATCCACTTGTACACATTATTCGTAACTCATGTGATCATGGGGTAGAGACTCCAGACATTCGTTTAGCACAAGGTAAAAATGAAACAGGTACTATTGGATTAAAAGCATATAATGAAGGAAATCAAATTGTCATTCAGATAGATGATGATGGAAAAGGCCTTGATGCTGTTATGCTTAAAGATAAGTCTGTTGAAAAAGGTCTTATCACTGAAAAAGAAGCTGATAGCATGAGTGATAAAGAGGCTTTCACTCTTATCTTTAAACCAGGATTTTCTACGGCTGCTGCTGTTACCAGTGTTAGTGGTCGTGGTGTTGGTATGGATGTTGTAAAAACAAACATTGAGAAACTCAACGGTATGATCGACATTGACTCTGAGATTGGCGTTGGAACTTCTATGAAGCTCAAGATTCCTCTAACTCTAGCAATTATTCAAGCTCTTTTAGTTGGTGTACAAGAAGAGTACTATGCAATACCACTAGCTTCAGTGCTAGAAACAGTTCGAATTTCTAAAGATGAGATCTATACTGTGGAAGGGCGTTCCGTTATGAGACTTCGTGAAGAAGTTCTTTCTCTTGTTCACATTGGTGATATTTTTGAGGTTGAACGTATCCTAGATGCGAATGAACATGCTTATGTTGTTGTCTTGGGTCTTGGTACAAGTAAATTAGGACTAATTGTTGATACCTTAGTTGGACAAGAAGAGATAGTTATTAAATCTCTTGGAGATTATCTTAAGGGTATTGAGGGTGTAGCTGGTGCTACTATCCGTGGTGATGGTGGAGTGACTCTAATCGTTGATGTTGTAGCACTTATGTCTATGGCAAGAGATGTGAAATCAACCGCTTTAAGTGAACCTTCTTCTGCTGTAGTTAGTCATGAAAAAACGAAGGCTAGTGACTATACTATAATGATAGTGGATGATTCAAAGACTGATAGAACTATCATGAGAAAAGCACTAGAACCAATTGGCATTACCTTAGTTGAAGCATCTGATGGACAAGAAGCTCTTAATATCTTGAAATCTGGAGATTATAATTTCGACGCGATGCTTGTTGATATAGAAATGCCTCGTATGGATGGGTACACTCTAGCAACAGAGATAAAAAAATATAACAAGTATAAAAATCTACCACTTATAGCTGTAACTTCACGTACTGGTAAATCAGATCGTATGCGTGGTGTTGAGTCTGGAATGATAGAGTATATTACTAAACCTTACTCAGCTGACTACCTCTCGAGTGTAGTACAAAGAAATGTTAACTTTAAATCGGAGTTTTTATAATGAGCGATCAACTAAAAGAGGTTATAAACCAACAAAACAAGCAACAAAACACAGACTTAAATCAACTTGATGATATAGTACAACTTGTTGGTTTTGTTATAGGGGACGAGGAGTATGCTATTCCTATTTTAGCTATTCAAGAGATTATTAAACCATTTTCTTGGACGAGAGTACCGCAGGTTCCAGCCTATGTTCTTGGTGTATTTAATCTTCGTGGTGCAGTAATCCCACTCATTGATCTTCGTTCAAAGTTTGGACTACAAACAAAAAAACAGTCAGATGAGACACGTTTTATAGTAATGCGCCATGGTGACGATGTAGCGGGCTTTGTAATAGATAGACTTACAATGGCAATTCGTCTTAAAAAAAGAGATATTGGACCTGCTCCAGATACTGTAAGTGGTAAGGATACAATTATCGAAGGTGTTGGTAAACAAGCAGATAAAATTATCACAATTTTAAAAGTAAACAAACTGCTAGAGCGTGATTTTTAAGATATATACTTAAATGGCTAGTAATTTAACACAAAGCATTCAAGGAAATAAGCTCTCTATAAATTTTTCAGGAGAGCTAACACTTTACACAATAACTACACTAGAAAAGCTGACTCAAGAGATTAGATTTAAAGGAATTAGTCTACTCGTACTTGATTTACACAAAGTAAGCTATTTAGACACTGCTGCAGCAGTTTTTATTGTAAACCTAGAAGAAGAATATAACAAACAATCAATAAAAACTACTATTTCATGTTTTGATAAAAAACTACTAGCTACCCTCGAACTCGTTAAAATGCAAAGAATTATTACAAATTTAGAGACTGAAATTGATGATAATAAAAGTTCATTTTTACAAAAAAGTGTAGTAAAAATAAACCAGTACTTAAACGGATTTCTTTTTTTTATGGAATTCTTTGGAAAAATATTTCTTACACTGCTGTATTATCTCAAGTCATTTAAACATATCCGTTTTAAAGAGATAATGTTTGAACTTAATGAGTCTGCTTTAAAAGCTTTATCAATTGTAGCACTCACTAGTTTCCTTATAGGTTTAGTTGTGGCTTTTCAGTCCGCTTATCAACTAAAGCTTTATGGCGCAAATATTTTCATAGTTGATATGCTCGGAATATCCATACTGCGAGAACTCGCTCCTCTTATCACAGCAATAGTAATAGCAGGACGTAGTGGTTCTGCTTTTACAGCTCAAATTGGGGCTATGAAAATAACACAAGAGTTAGATGCTATGAAAACAATGGGTTTTAATCCTTTCTCTTTTCTAGTTCTACCAAAAATTATAGCTCTCATGATTGCACTACCTCTTTTGATATTTGTAGCAGATATGATGGGTGTATTTGGAGGTATGCTAGTTTCGCAAGTTGATTTAGGTATTAGCTATGAGGTTTTTTTAGACAGATTTCGTGCAGTTGTCGATGCAAAGCATTTTTTTATTGGGCTTCTAAAGGGTCCTTTCTTTGCCTTTTTGATTGCCAGTATTTCTATATACCGTGGTTTGATTATCAAAAATGATACACAAAGCATAGGAATCAATACAACTAAAAGTGTTGTTGAGTCTATCTTTGCAGTGATCGTCTGTGATGCACTTTTCTCCATTGCATTGACAAGTTTAGGGATTTAAGATGAGTATAATAAGCATACGAGATATCCACACTCAGTTTGATGAAAAAGTAGTCCATAATGGACTTAACCTAGATATAAATGAGGGTGAAATTTACGGACTTTTAGGTCCTAGTGGTTGTGGTAAAACAACACTACTTCGAGAGATGGTAATGCTTCAAGAGTTTAGTAAAGGTAGTATCACTATCTTAGATAAGAGCTTGAGTGATATTTCTGAAGTTGATGCACAAAAGTTAAGAAGAGAGTGGGGAGTACTGTTTCAAAGTGGGGCACTGTTCTCCTCTTTAAGCATACATGATAATATCGCTTTACCTTTAGTGGAATATACCGATTTATCCTCTGCTATGATAGACGAAATAGTAAAGTTTAAAATAAATATAGTTGGATTAAAAAGTGGTGATTCAAAACTATATCCATCCCAAATAAGTGGTGGAATGAAGAAAAAAGCAGGTTTAGCACGAGCTCTAGCAATGGATCCTAAGCTACTTTTTTTAGATGAACCAACAAGTGGGTTGGACCCTATCTCAGCTAGAGAGTTTGATGAACTTATTCTTAAGTTACGTGATATGTTGGGGTTAACAGTAGTGATGGTTTCACATGACTTACGCTCTATATATGATACTTTAGACAGAGTGGCTATAATAGATGCTAAGAAAATAGTTTATGAAGGTCCTTTAATCGATGTAAAATCATCAAAAAGTGACTTCATTCAAACATTTTTCAAATAAGGTAAAATAGATAATGAACAATAAAGTAAACTATACAGTTGTAGGAGTTTTAGTAATTGTTGGCATAAGTCTTATGTTAGCATTTACATACTGGCTAATGAAAACAGAAGCCCCTAATGATGTTAAAAAGTATACTATATACTTTGATGAGTCGGTACTGGGTTTAAATATAGATGCTCCAGTTAAGTACAGAGGAATAAGTGTTGGAAAAGTAAAAGTACTTCGAATTAATCCTAGAAATTCTGAACAAGTACAAGTGACAGTAAGTGTATTAAAAACAACACCAATTAAAACTACGACAGTAGCAAAACTAACGGCTCAGGGTATTACGGGTCTTACATATATTAACCTTAGCATGGGTAAACATACAGCGAAGGTACTCAAAGCTAAAGAAAATGAGAACTATCCCGTGATTAAAACAGTTCCTTCCTTCTTTGAAAATTTTGAGAAATCATTAGGAAGTGTTTCTACACGTTTGTCATCAACCTTAGGATTAACAGAAGAACTCCTTGGTTCGGATAATCAAGAACAGATGGCATCCTTACTCAAACGCAGTGCAAGTGTTATGAATAAAATGGATCTTCTCTTAGATGAGAAAACAATTACTCATATTCAATCAAGCGCAAAAAATATTGATGAATTTAGTCAAAAACTAAATAAAATGATGCCAAATATAGACAGATTTTTAGAAAAAAGTGTAAAGTGGGAAGATGAAACTGCTAATTCTTTTACTTCTATCACTACTAGTTATCTTGGAATAACTGCTTCAATGGATGAAATAAAAAGAGCTATTGCTAGTGGAGAGTTCAATATACAGGATATTAGTGCTGATTTAATCCCAACAATGAACAACACTTTTCTACAAATGCAAGAATTGATGATAGGGTTTGAAGGGGCACTTGAACAGTATAACAGTAGTCCTTCGGACATTTTGTATAAAAAAGAGACAATTAAAAAAGCTCCAGGGGAAAAGTAAATGAAAATAGTATGGATAGTTTTAGCAATATTTTTAGTTGGTTGTACGACAACTCAGCCTCATGTATCCAAATATAACTTAGAACCTAAGATACAAAAACAAGAGTATGTGTCTACATCATGCAAAGAGAAGTCTTTAAAAGTAGGGCAGGTTTTTAGCTCAAACTCTTTAATGTCGCAAAAGATGAACTATGTACAAGGTAAATATGAAGAGTCATCCTTTACACAGTCAGAGTGGGCGAGAACACCAAACAGAGCAATAAGTGATGCACTTGTAAAAAGTGTAAGGGCGAGTGAGTTGTTTGCAAATAGTAGTACTTTTAAGTCTAGAGCTAAAACAGATTTACTTTTAGAGACACACCTTGAAACTTTTATGCAGTACTTTGAAAAGGAGGCTGAACAATCATCTGTTGTTGTGGTTATGACACTTAATCTTTTAAATACTAAAGACTCTAAAAGTATCTCACATGCTACTTTTAATGTAGAGATTGAGACTCTAAGTGCAGATGCTAAAGGTGGAGTGGTAGCATTAAATAATGTGCTCTCAAAAGTTTTACTTAAGACAAACTCTTGGTTAGATGGTGTTTGTAAATGATACAAGAAGAAGAGTATGCTAAACGCAGGAATACATTAGCAAAAACACTTAAAAAGCACTCTATAGCTATTTTATTTAGTGCCAAAGCAAAACAGCGCTCAAATGATACTGAGTACCCATATAGACAAAATAGTAACTTTTACTATATGTGTGGATTTAAAGAAGATAACGCAGTACTTGTCATAGTTAAAAAAGAGAAAAAGGTCAAAACATATCTTTTTGTTCAGAAAAAAGACGAACTTTTAGAGCTATGGACAGGTAAGCGAGTTGGTGAGAAAGTAGCTAAAAATATTTTTGATATTGATGTGGTTTTAACAACTGACTTGTTTGATAAAAAGGTACAAGAATTTCTCAAAGATAAATATAACCTCTATTTCGATTTTACTATGCAAGATGAAAGAGTTGATAAACTTAGAAAAATAGGCTCTCATTTAAGTGGATATAAAAACATCGCTAGTAAAGTTGCAAGACTGCGTTTGTGTAAGTCTAGGGACGAAATAAAACTAATAAAAAAAGCACTAAGTATCACAAAACAAGCACATCACATAGCTATGAAAAAGGCAAAATCTCTACATACTGAGGATGAACTACAAGCAGAATTAGAGTATGTGTTTAAAAAAGAGGGTGCTTATAGTGATGCATACACAAGCATTGTTGCATGTGGAAATAATGCCAATACACTTCACTACATAAAGAATGATGAGTGTCTAAAAAATGGTAAACTTATTTTAATTGATGCGGGTTGTGAGTATGAATACTATGCGAGTGATATAACCCGTACAATTCCCGTAAGTGGAAAGTTCTCTATGGCTCAAAAAGAGTTATACTCGATGATACTAGATGTTGAAATAGAGATAATAAATATGATAAAACCAGGAGTAATGCGAACTGATTTACAAAAAAAATCAGAAGAACTTCTGTGTAAAGGTTTAGTTACTTTGGGAATTTTAAAAGGTGATATAGATAAACTGATTAAGAAGAAGAAATATAAAAAGTATTATCCTCACGGAATAGGGCATTGGATGGGACTTGATGTTCATGATGAAGCTCCATATAAAGATAAAAAAGGCAAAGAAATTCCTCTAATGAAAGGTATGGTTATGACGATAGAACCAGGTATTTATATTGATGAAAAGGATATGAATGTACCAAAAAAATTCCGTGGAATTGGAATACGAATAGAAGATGATATTTTAGTAACAAAAGATGCTTTTGAGAATCTTTCAAGGGATATTTTCAAAGAGATAAAAGATATAGAGTCTTTGTAAAAGTATATAGATAAATGGCACAAAAAATGCTTTTAATTTAGTATATTAAGGGGTTACATGCAGTTTATCGAAGCACTAAAACTTAGAAACAAGTTGTTTTTTCTTTTTATACTAATAACTATGGGCCTTATTAGTGTAGGCATTATAGGAAGTATGCACTTAAACTCCATGAAAAAAAATATAGATAAACTTTACTTTGGTTCATTAGTCCCTGTTACAGAGCTGAATGAAATAATCCAAGTATATCATAACAGACTTGCAAGTTCTGTCTATAAAGCATCGCGTTTAGAGATTAGTTCGGGTCAAAGTTCCTTAGAAATAAAACATTCACTCAGAGAAATAAATAAAAAATGGAAAAGTTATGAGTCACATTTTAAACGCGATGATGAGTTAGAATACCTTGGTTATGCAGCCTTAGAAATTAAATATACAAATGAGTACTTTTTAAAAATATATAAAGTTGCTAAAGGCGGAACGAATTTAAGTAGAATCAATCTAAGTCTATTAGAAAAAAAAGTATCAAATATTCATAATGTTATACAAAAACTTATAAAGTATGAGGTTGATGTAGCCCACTATGAACGCAGACAGTTTATTGTGAGTTACGAATTTACAAAAAGACAACTTGGGATAGCTTTATTTCTTATCATTATGGCTATCTTACTTATATCTATGTATGTGTTTAAAAGTATTCAAAAAGATCATACACAACTTGAACTTACAACAAGAAAACTCAAAAAAGTAAATAAAAAATTAGAAAATGTTTCTTATACTGACTCTTTAACTTCTTTACATAATAGAAGATACTTTAACCTTGTTTACGAGAGAGAGATTAAGCGAGCAAGACGCAAAAATAGTTATATAACTTTTATGATGTTAGATGTTGACTTTTTTAAACAGTTCAATGATACTTATGGACATATAGAAGGGGATTATGCACTTCAAACAGTTGCCAAAGTCCTTAAAGATACACTACAGCGTCCAAGTGACTATGTTTTTAGACTTGGTGGTGAAGAGTTTGGTGTGCTTCTAACAGATACAGATGAGTCAAACTCTGCTAAACTTGCACGAGATATTTGTGATGCAATAAGAGATAGAAAACTTAAACATGAGAACTCAAGTGTAAATGAATTTTTGACTATTTCAATAGGTGTAGTTTGTTGCATCGCTGATGATGCCCTTGATGAAAACATGCTGATATCTAGAGCAGATGAGATGCTCTATGAAGCTAAAGAGACTGGACGTGATAGATACATAATCACTTCAAATGTAAGTAGTGCAAAAATTAAAAGTGCTTAATGGCCATTTTTAAAACGAAAATCTAGTGTTAGTAAAAGAGAACGAAGTTTCTCTTTTAATTCACCTTGAAACTCCATAAAACCATCTTTATAAATACCCCCACAACCTAGCTTCTTTTTTAATAGCTTAAGTGTTGAAGTAGCATCTTCTTCAGAAATTTGAAATTCACCAACGAGTGTTACTGTTTTACCTCTTCGTTTCTCTTTTGCGAAGATTAAAAAATGTTTTTGTGGTACTAGATCATCAGATAAAACTTTTGTCTTTCTAGGAACTTGGACTTCACTCCAACTCTCATCGATGTCTGCACCAATAAAGAGGTCGAGCTTTTTTCCTCTACTCATGAGACTCTCCAATATACTTAAACCTTGGAACATCTAGTCCGTTAATCTCTACTGTTTCATTAAACATTAAAAAAGGCCTCACCCATAAAGTTTTATCTCCGTACATCGTTCTATAGAGAACGAGAGTCTCTTCTGTTTCACTATGTGTTACAGTGTCAATAACATCATACCGATTTCCCTTATAATGCTCGTAAATACCAGTTTTCAATCAGACTACCTTTTGATGAAGAATGCTTATATCTTCTCTTGGATACTGTTCTGAGTTTAGTGCAGTAACTATATCTTTAAGGGAGTATGTATTGTGATTATAAACAAGAACAAAAACTTCATCATTAGCTTTTAAGTAGGTTTTCTCTCCATACTCAGTATAACGAGTTGCGCCAATACTAATAACCGCTTTAGATGGGTAGTTACAAGCCTCTATATACTCATTAAGAGGCTCTAATGGACCAAAGTCTTTTTGTGTGTTTATCTGATTTGTTATCCAAAGAGTGAGTTTCTCATAAAAATAACTGTAACCGGTGAGTTCTACATTTTCTCCATAAGCTTCAATGATATTATCGCGTTTAAGAAAGCTACAGATGCTATAGTTATCTAAAATGGAGCCTTTTTGAAATGTATCAATTGTGATAAGTGAAGATGCTATACCTTTTGAAGATCCACCCCAATTCTTTTTATCACTAATTTTTTCTGCACCTGCTACTCTAATAGAACAGTCATTATAAGCTCCAAAATGAGTAGGAATGATGTCACTTATCTTAGCATTTTTATAGTGAACATCACAGATAAGTCCTACTTCCGGTTCAGTCTGAACATTTACATCTTGCTGTGGTAATTTAATAGTAGAAGATGAGAGCGGGTAGGTAGTTAAAATATGTTTTGGTGTTCTTGTTGTGGCTTTCTTGCTTGGAGTATAAGAGGGAAGATAAAAGGGAAAAATCCCTTTTGGTGCAGCTTCATCAGCTGTAATAATATCTTTAAACTCTTCAAGTTCACCGGCTTGTGCTAGGTGAAGAGCAAAGTTACCTGCGATACCAAGACCTAAATAGTCTTTATATTTTTTTTGCATAAAAAGTTATATCTTTCCAGCAGCTCTTTGCTCTGCAAACTCTTCATAAGAACCTTTAAAGTCGATAATGCTACCATCACTTTGAATCTCGATAATACGAGAAGCAAATGCATCTAGTAGCTCACGGTCATGCGATACACAGATAACATTTCCCTTAAACTCATGAAGTGCTTCACCAAGTGCCACAATAGCCTCTAGGTCGAGGTGATTTGATGGTTCATCTAGAAGTAAAAAGTTACCATTTTCAAGCATCATTTTACTAAGCATCATACGGTGCTTTTCCCCACCGGAGATACTAACCACTGACTTTTCCTGCTGCTCTCCATTAAAGAGCATACGACCAAGACAGTTTCTTATCTCAGCAATGTCGCGTTTAGGGTCATAAGCACGCAACCAATCATATAAAGTACCATCACCGCTGATAATATCTGCTGTATCTTGTGGAAAGTATGAAGGCTCAATAGTAGCTCCCATTTGCACTTCGCCGCCATTAGCTTTCATTTCTTCAGTTAAAATTTTCATTAATGTTGTTTTACCAGCACCATTTCCACCGATAAGAGCTATTTTCTCACCTGGAACTACTTTAAAACTAATGTCATTAAGTACTTGGTTGTCGCCATAAGCATGAGAAATATTAACAATATTTAATGCTTCATCACCCATGTTACGTTTTGCTTTAAATACAATACTTGGATCACGACGTGAAGATGGCTTAATGTCGTCAAATTCCATTTTATCAAGTTTTCTTTGACGAGATGTAGCCTGTTTTGCCTTAGATGCATTTGCCGAGAAACGACGAACAAAAGCTTCTAACTCTTCTTTCTCTTTTTGCTGTTTTGCAGAGTCAAGCTCTAGCTGTTTTGCCATTACATTTGCAGCGATATACCAGTCATCATACGTACCAGTAAACTCACGAATTTTTTGGTAGTCAACATCAAGTATATTCGTTACTACTGCGTTTAGGAAGTGTCTATCGTGAGAGATAACCACAAGTGTACCCTCATGGCGCTTAAGCTGGTTCTCTAACCATGTAATAGTTTCTATGTCCTGGTTGTTTGTAGGCTCATCGAGAAAGAGTACATCTGGTTTAGGGTATAAAACCTGTGCAAGTAAAACTTTAAACTTGTCAGCACTATCAAGTGTACTCATAAGTTCTTGATGTTTGTCTACTGGAATACCAACATTTTCTAAGATTTTACCAATATTTACATCGTACTCATAAGTTGGATCTTCTTCAACAGAGATAACTTCAAGGTCTGCTAAACGATTGTTTACCGCATCATCTTCAAAATCTCCTGTTGCATAAAGCTCTTCTTTCTCTTTGATTGCATCATAAAGACGCTTGTTACCAAAAAGAACAGCATCCGCGATAGTAAAAGTCTCAAATGCAAATTGATTTTGTCCTAAAACACCGACTTTATTTGCTTTTGGGATTACTACTTCACCATCATATTCAGTTATTTTTCCACAAAGGATATTAAGAAAAGT
This sequence comes from Sulfurimonas sp. SAG-AH-194-C20, assembly GCF_029215975.1. Taxonomy (GTDB): domain Bacteria; phylum Campylobacterota; class Campylobacteria; order Campylobacterales; family Sulfurimonadaceae; genus Sulfurimonas. The sequence goes on along the minus strand of NZ_JAEMVD010000016.1, from coordinate 4,877 downwards.
TGTTTTACCAGCACCATTTGCACCGATAAGTCCATATCGTTTGTGTCTGTCTAGTTTGAGGTTGATGTCTTGAAATAGAACTCTATTTCCATAACGCATAAGAAGATTTTGTACTGTTACCATGTTTATTGCTCGCTTAGGTATATTTTAATTTCGCGATTATACCCAAGTGTTGTTTAAAAGATGTTGATTTAAGTTTTGTAACCTTGAAGTAGGTCGTTAAGGTTATTAGTCATCTGCATTAGATTTGATGAGGCATCAGAAATTTCTTCTACTGTTGATTGATTTTCTTGAGAAATTTTCTCAATACTTGAAACTTTATTTATCATCGTAGCGATAGTCTTAGAGTTGTCTATATATCCGGTAACAGTTTCATCAACTTGATTGATCGACTCTTCTATTGCATGGACACTAGAGTTTATGTCTTTTTCGACTTCACTAGCATTTTGTGAAAGTGCTTCTATCGCTTTAGCATTTGTAGACATATGTTCACTCGCATCATTTACAGACTGAGTGATTACACTGATAGTTGTGTTTATCTCGGAGAGTGATTTTTGTGTGCGTTCTGCAAGTTTACGGACTTCATCAGCAACAACAGCAAAACCACGACCATGCTCACCAGCACGAGCAGCTTCAATAGCTGCGTTTAGTGCAAGTAGGTTAGTTTGATCTGCAATATCAGCAATTACCTCAAGTACATTTTTAACAGCTGATGTTTCAGAACTTAAATCAACAAGTTTTTGTGCGAGTTCAAGTTCATCATGACTTCTCTCTTCTATGTTGTTTGCAAGGTTTATTATCTGCTCATTCGCACTTTTTAGTGTATTTCCAGTATTGTCAATATTTTCTTTTGTCTCTTTTGCCTGCTCGATTGAAATAGCTAAAATATTTTGTAATTCTTGACCATCTTTTGCTACCTCGTGAACAATTCGACTTTCATCTTCCGCCTTAGCTTTCATATCTACTGATGCACGTGAAAGTGTAGTGGCGATTTGTGTATTGCTATTTGAGGTGCTTGTCGCTTCACTTACAGTAACTCGTACTTTTTCTATAAACTCATTTATATTTTGAGCTACGATAGAGATTTCATCACCCTTTTCAACTTGAATTCGCTTTGTTAAGTCCCCTTCGCCTTTTGCTAAGTCATAAGTAGCAGTTTGTAAAGTTTGTAGTTTATTAATGATGATGATTTTAATTATAATAAGTGAAATAATTATAATAAGTGCTATAAAAACAGCTGTTCCAATCAAGGCAGTGATGAAGTTAGAATTAGCATTTGCTAGTGCTTCATTTTCATCTATCTTAACAATCATAGCCCATTTTTCATTATAAACTTTTACAGGAGCATAAGATAAAATTACAGGATTTCCAAGGTAATCTACACCTAGTGAAGTCTTACTATTTCCTCTTAGTGCATCTTTTACCGCGAGTGTGTCTATCTTATAGTTTCCAATAGTTGTTTTTGCTTTTTTTGTTGCAGGGTCGAGTTCTTGAATCTTGTCTATAAAGCGACTATCGTTACGCATAGTTAAGTCAGTTCCTACAAGAAAAGCTTCACCACTTTTACCAAGACCAACCTTGTCCACTTGTTTGTTAAAGTTCATAATCTGATTGATTTTTGCTTTTGGCAGTTGAAATATAATAGAACCTTCATTATCTTCACCAAAATAAATTGGCATACCTATAAATGCAACTTCTTCATTGTATGCAGGTTCATAAATCGAAAAGTCTTCAAATATAGCCTGCCCTCGTTTAGCTTTTTGAGTCTTTTTAAAGGCACGGGCAAGACCAGTTTTAGAGTAAACACCGGTTAAAAGATTTGTTCCAATATCTGCATTCTTGAGTACACTGTATACAATGTCTCCATCTATATTTACCAAGTAAAGGTCATTTCTTCCAAACTCTTTTAATATTGCACTCGTAATAGGATGTTGCTGGACATGTAGTTCGGAGTATTCAGTTTGGTGTGTTCTATCCATCTTGTAAAGTTCTTTTTTATTATAAGGGTTTGGATTTTTAATAATATAAAGGTATTGAAGGAGTAAAGCTTTTTCATTTTGAGGTAAATACTTACTAAGTTTGCGTTCACTAGGTGCACCGATTAAATCATAATTGTTATGTGCTAGATATGTATCTTTATAGTATTGCAGTAAAGAAGTTTTAATTAGGTCTCTGTCAATTTCTAGCTCTTCAAGATTTTCTAAAGCTTCATCATAATTCCATAAAAGTTGTACAGTGTTGCTATTTGTAGCATTTGAAGTTAAAATATACTTCATCTCTTCAAAATAATCTTCAATATGTTGAATCTTACTCATTTTTATAGAACTCATCTGCTCCATTCTAGTGTTAAGTATCTCGTTGTTTGCACTTTGACTAACTGCATATGCAACACCAAAACCGAGTATAACAGAGGCTGTTATAAAGAAAGTTACTATTCTGAAGTTAATGCTTTTTATATTCATATTATTTACCTAAAAACTTATTTTTTTATATTTTAACATAATTTTAAAATTATTTACCTAAATATAGCTGTCGTGGTCGAGCAATTTTAGTATTTTTCCCTTTTTTAAACTCCATCCATTGGCTTATCCAACCTACAGTGCGACCGATTACGAAAATGGGGGTAAACATAGATGTTGGGATTTGAAGTGCAGTTAAAATAACACCAGAGTAAAAATCTATGTTTGGGTAAAGCTTTCTGCTGACAAAATACTCATCATTCAGAGCTATTTCTTCTATTTTATTAGCAATTTTCATAAGATTTGAGTCAAGTTTTAGCTCATCTTGTAGTTGGACTTGTAAGCTTTTTAAAACTTTTGCTCGAGGGTCAAAGTTTTTGTAAACACGATGTCCAAAACCCATTAGTCTAAATTCATCTTCAGGATCTTTAGCTCGTGCTATAAAAGCATCGACATTATCAACACTCCCTATCATCTCAAGTTGTTTGATAACAGACTCATTCGCTCCACCATGAGCTCTTCCCCAAAGTGCAGAAACACCAGCACTGATTGCAACATAAGGGTGGGCACCTGTAGAAGCTACATTTCTCACACTTGTTGTTGATGCATTTTGTTCATGGTCCGCATGAAGTGTAAAGATAGTGTCGAGTGCTTTTATTTCTATCTCTTTTATTTTTCTTTCTCCATTCATACCTATATGCATTTTTCCACCAGGATACGCACGCATCATGTAAAGAAAATTTTCTGTATAACTTTTAGATATGTCAGGCTGAATAAACCCCGCTCCAATAGAGTGCCTATAAGCAAACGCAGCAATAGTTGGCATTTTCGCGACAATACGACGAGCCATTCTTTGGTACTCACTCTCCTTGCATAAATCTAAGTGGTTAAAGTGAAATGTAGAGAGTGCAGCTGTCGCGGCAGAGAGTGTAGCCATGGGGTGTGAGCCAGTAGGAAAAGAATGAAAAAGTTGGGTGAGTCCTTCATGTAAAAATGAACGGTGACGTAACTCTAAATCAAACTCTTTTGTTTGTATCTCAGTTGGAAGAGTATCGTTGAGTAAAAGAAAACAGACCTCAAGGTAGCTCTTTTTGTGTGCAAGTTCTTCTATCTCGATACCACGATAACGAAGTTCGCCTTTATCTCCATCTATGAAAGTGATAGATGAGTTACAGCTAGCAGTTGATGTGTAGCCATTATCATAAGTAAACATACCAGTATCGGTATAAAAACTAGAAATATCTACAACACTTGGTCCACGAGAACCATCTAAAATATCAAAACTATAACTTTTTCCCGTTCTGTTATCTGTAACTGTAACTGTATTATTCATTGTGTATCCTTTGGCCGAACTTGAGTATTTTTGATTGTAACTAAATTAGTATAAAATACAAATATTAATAAGGAAAACCCATACGATGCAAATACGAGAAATGAATTTAAAAGAGCTAGATGTCATTTATGAAGTCTTATCTCAACTCAGAACAGGATTAACTTTTAAGGAGTTTGACGACTTAGTCTATGATATGAGACACATGGAGTATAAAATGTTAGGGCTTTTTGAAAAAAATAAACTTATAACTTATGCAGGAGTCGCTGTACAGACAAATTTTTACCATAAACGCCATCTCTATATATATGATTTAGTGACAGACTCGGAGTATCGTTCTAAAAAATTTGCAAATGAGATGATGGAGTACCTTGAAGTCTATGCAAAAACAGCGATGTGTGAAAAGATAGTACTCTCTTCTTCTATACAAAGAGAAAAAGCACATAACTTTTATGAAAAAAATGGTTTCACAAAAAAAAGTTATGTTTTTATGAAGAGTTTATAGAGCTAAATTCTCTTAAAAATATTAGTTCTTTAATGCACAACACTTTTTATATTTTTTTCCATTACCGCATGGACAACTTTCGTTTCTCTCTATCTTGGACTTGTATAACTCTCCATCTTTGTACTTTAAAACACCATCTTCTAAAACAAAGTTACTCTTCTCGTGAAGAACTTGTATCTGCTCTTTATCTCTATAGTAGGCTTTAAACTCAACTGTGTTGCCCTCAACTTTTAAAACATCGAGTTTTAACCAGTCCACTTGAGAAGAGAAGTCTTCGATGAGTTCTATATCCTCTTCATACTGATTTTCTTTAACAGAACTTAGCAGTAAGTATCGAGCATTAGCATTAACATAAGCACAGTAACGACTACGCATTAACTCCTCTGGAGTACCTACAACTCTTAGTGCATCTATAATCTCACCACAACATTTATCATACTCTTTCTCTAAACCACATATACACATATAAGTATCCATTTTTTAGATAGAATTATACTAGTTTAAATTAGGGCAAGCCTTAAAGGTAAAATATATGAAAATAAAATCACTTTTTATATCAGCAAAAGAGATTAACTCAGGAATG
>NZ_JAEMVD010000015.1 GCF_029215975.1 Sulfurimonas sp. SAG-AH-194-C20 | reverse complement strand
GTTATAATACATGTATATGTAGATGCCTCCTCAAAAACCATTTCACTTCCAAAATGTAATATACTTTCTACTGCATTATTAGTACTTAAAAAATCTCTAATTCCACTTCCTGACTCAGAAACTAAAAATTTATGAGGTAATATATAACTGAGTTTTCCAGTTCCATTTAACATTTTAAAGCTCATCTCAATAAATAAAACATATAAATCATAATTACCTACAGCACTTTGATATTTCTCTTCATAAAGTAAGGCTTCATTTTCATAGTTATTTTTAAGTCCTTGTACTCTAACATAAGGAGGATTCCCTATAATAACATCAAAACTTCCCTCATCAAAAGGCATATCTAAAAGTGAGTTAGCACAAAGTATTTTATCCGCCAACTTAGTAAGCTCTCTCCCCTTAACCGCAGTTCTCAACCATAGTGAGAGTTTGGCTATCTCTACTGCATCTTCGTTGATGTCAACGCCATAAAGGTTGTTCTCTAAGATGCTCTTTTCTATCTCATAGTAGGCGGTTATGTCGCCCATGATGACTAAATCTTTTTGGAGTGACTGATGCTCATGTATGAGAAAGTCTAGGGCTTGGTTTAGAAACGCACCACTTCCACATGCTGGGTCTAAAATCTTAAGGTTTAGGAGCCAGTTTCTGTATATTTCTAAATTATCTTTAAGTATCTGTTCTTTTTTTGTCGGTTTTTTAGGGTTCTTTGGTGAGATTAAAGACTCACTTCCTATGTTTAACTCACTGCGTTTATCTTCACAGAGTTTTCCTAAAGTGTTTTGCACGATATACTTTGTGATGTACTCAGGAGTGTAAAAGACACCATCTTTCTTGCGTTTAGACTTTTTTATGTCAAAGTCAGTCTCGTTTATACTCGCGTTTATCTCTTCTAAGTCCGTCAAAGACTGCTCGAAAATATGCCCTAAAATATTTACACCAACATCACTCATAAAGTCGTAGTCACTCAGTGCTTGTGCTTCTAAGTCAAGTATATCGTCATCTATGATGAGAGAGTCTAGTTCACTGTCTGATGCAAAAAGTCCACCGTTATACTTTGGAATGTTTAGCTTTTTATTTCCTGCGTTTATGGCGTCAAAGTAGAGTTTGTAGTAGTCGTACATACTTCTATCGCCAAACCCATCACCACTATGGCGTTCACGTATCTCTTTGATTGTGTTCGCTGTGAGTAGACCTCTGTCTTCTGCAAAAAGTATGAAGATAACTCTGTCGCAGAGCTTTTGTGTTAAACGCAGTAGTTTTGCTTTGTCAATCTCGTTGTTCTTGACTAGGTTTTCAAAAAGGTGTGTTCTAAAGAGTGAAAAATCTCTGTAAAGGTTTTTAGATATATCTAACTCAAATGTAGCCGATTTTTCTTTTAGTTTTAAGGGAACATCAGCTTTGATACTCTCATAAGAGAGCAATAAATGTAGTTTTTTAAATGCTTCATAATCAAGACTAAAAAGTGAAAACTGCTCATAAGCAGTTTTTTTGTCTATGTATAAACGCAGCTCATCAAAGTTTGAGATGATGATGTACTTTGAGTTGGAGTGTGAGTTGTGGTAGTTAAAAGCTTGCGCTTCTATCTTGTCGAGGTTTTTTGTATCTTGGGCTTTTAGTTCTATGATACCGATGACTTTTTCATCGACATAGATAACGCCATCAGCTTTTTTACCATCAGTTTCGTTTTTCTTTTCGCGTTCAAGGTTGAAGTTACTTGGGTTGGTGCTATCAAGAGTGTAGCCTAAACAGTTCTCAAAGATGTCTTTTAAAAAACCATCTTGGTACTTCTCTTCTTTGACTGTCTTTATAAAGTCGATTTTGGCTAAATACTTCTGATACTCAGCCCACCTAAGAGCTACTTTACTCTCATCTTGACTTGCATTTTTTAAAACTGATTTTTGAAACATTTTATCTCTTGATGTTGGTATTTAACGAGTCGTAAGTTTTTTCATCTCTTTAACAGCATCACTTAACCCACTAAACACACTTCGAGCGATGATACTTTGACCGATGTTTAACTCAGTTATCTCTGTAATGTTCATCATCTCGTGAACATTATGGTAGTTTAGTCCGTGTCCTGCTGCTATCTCTAGACCTATTGTTCTTGCATGAGTTGCAGCACTTTGAATGTCTTCAAGAGATTGTTCTAGTCTCTCTTGGAGTTCATATCGTGGTAAGTCTAACTCTTTTACGCAGTGGTTTGAGTGGGCTAGATTTGAGTGTAGCATCGCCCAGAGGTTAGCAAAAAGTCCAGTATGAAGTTCTACCATTTCAGCACCAAGTTCTTTAGCTTTATCCATAGCTTCTATGGTAGGGTCTACAAAAAGTGATACAGGAATGATACTGTCGTGGAGTTGTTCTATCGCAAAACGAATCTCATCTTCATACTTAAAAACATCAAGTCCACCCTCAGTAGTAACCTCTTCGCGTTTTTCAGGAACTAAAGTGGCACGGTGGGGTTTTACTTTAGAGACGATATTTAAAATCTCTTTGTTTATAGAACATTCTAAGTTTACAGGTACTTTAGAGTTTGCCATGATGTTTGTCACATCACTATCTTGGATGTGGCGTCTGTCTTCACGCAAGTGTATAGTTATCTGATCAGCACCAGCCTCACAAGCTACATAAAGTGCTTGGAGTATGTCAGGGTCATTTACACGTCGAGCTTCACGAAGGACTGCTACATGGTCTATGTTTACACCTAAAGTCATCTTAGTCATTGTGACTCTTTAGTGCTGCTGTATAAAACTCTGTGTACTCTTCTTCTAGCGTCTCATGTGATACTTCATTACCAATGTAGACAGTTATAGTCTGTTTCTCTTTATACGGTGCATCTTCAAAAATGATTCTATTATCACCTGCTATATAAACAGGAATGATTTTAAGTTTATTTGCTTTTGCTATTTTACTCGCACCACTTTGAAAGCTTGTTATCCCTGCACCTTTATATCGTTCGCCTTCTGGAAACATATAGAGGTTCATGTTATTCACTTTTTTAAAGGTTTTTTTGATATTTTTAAAAAATGATAAAAGCCCGCGTTTGTTGTCAAGGTCAACACTTATACAACCACTATACTCAAAAAACTTACCATAAATCGGTGATTCAAACAACTCTTGTTTAGCAATCCAAGCACCATTTTTTGACTCTGTCTCAAAGACATGTTCCATAACCATGATATCTAAAAGGGAACGATGATTAATTGCATAGAGAACCCTGTCTTCTTTAGGAAGAGAGCCGATAACTTTGACATTTAGGTTTAAGTAGTCTAGGACTGCGTTTGAGTAGTTTTGACGTTCTTTTGAGAGTTCTTCATAAGCAGGTTTTAGTGTGATGAAAGGGTGGAAAAAAGTTTTTTTGTAGATGTTTACATATTTAAGACCAAGCTTAACCATAAATATAAATTTACCAATATTTTTAGGACCGAAAGTTTTTAGCATATATACCCTTTTAATAAAGATAAATTATAGCTAAAAACAGTAACAAATGGTTATTTTACTTTACCACTTCTGTAACCTGGATGTTGGTAGTCAGGTTTTTCACATCCTGCAAGTACACTCATAGTAGCAAGTGCGATGATCGTTGTAATTATTAAAGCTTTCATTGTTTCTCCTTATGATTAGTTTGATCGTTTAGTATATGCTTTATCTTATTAAGAGGAGCTTTTTTAAAAAGAATTAATAACTAAAGAGTTTACATCTTCTACATTTAAAGTTTGTGCAAAACAACTTTTTTCTCCACAAACTGTGTAGTCATTATTTTCGCTTTCCTTTAATAAAACAAATGGATAGTTTATCTTCGCTAAAGTAAAAGAGTTTATATCAATGTTTTCTAAAGATGTTTTTACAACTCTATCACCTTTTAGATGTCTAAGTACTTGTGTAAGCATATATGGAGCATAGATTGGTTTACGACCTAACTCGTAAGAGTTATACTCCATGGTTTTAAATGCGAAGTGTGTGTACTTTTCATCTTCAAGAAGTGTGCCAATTGTGAGTAGTGCATCAAGCATTACACTTATAGAACTAGTATAAGTGTTGTCACTTGTTTCAGCTTGAGTGATAAACTCACCTACGCTAAAGTTCCATACACCCTTGTCATAAAACTCTTCAAGTGCTTTGTTTACAAACCTATGGGCATACACAAGATAGACTTCATCTTGAGTATGTTTATAGGCTGTAAGAAGTGCTTGAGAAAGGAAGGCATAGTCCTCTAAAAAAGCTTCTATCTTAGGCTTTTTATGGATAAGAGTTGTATGGTAAAGAGTACCATTTAAAAACATAGTGTTCAGGAGTTTTTCAAGGTGTTTTATCGCTCTTTCTTTGTACTTTGTGTCAATACTTCCTAGCTTAAACATAGAGTTTATCATCATGGCAGACCATGAAGTTTGTATTTTTTTATCTATAAACGGGTACTCTTTTTTTGAACGCAGTTGTGCAAGAATGGGTTTGACATCTTCAAACCACTCAGGAATAATGCTATTTTCAAAACGAACGATATTTTTACCTTTAAAGTTCCCCTTATCTGTTACAGACATCTGTGCGAGTTTATTTTTTACATCATCTATCTTAGCATCATTCAAAGCTTGAGAGACTTCATCATAAGTGTAGGTAAAGTATGTTCCCTCCTTTGCTTCACTATCTGCATCACTCGCAGAGTAAAAAAGTTCATCTTCGCTCATAAAGTTATACCAAAAATCAACACACTCTTTTGCTACTCTTAGGTATGACTCATCACCATAAGAGAGATAAGCATCAACATATACACCTGATAAAAGGGCATTGTCATATAACATTTTTTCAAAGTGGGGTACTATCCACTCTTCATCAGTGGAGTAACGACAAAAACCACCATCAACTAGGTCGTACATACCACCTTTTTTCATAGCATCTAAACTTGTTTGAACCATCGCTTTAGCACTTTTATCATCATAGAGTCTGTCTATGGTAAGCAAGGTGTTAAGTGTTGAAGCATGCGGAAATTTAGGTTTTATGGAAAAACCACCATTTTTTGTATCGAAGTTGTTTTTTGCTTGAAGCATAAAGTTCTTTGTGAAGTCCTCTTTTAAAACAGTTGCTTCTTTGGGGTGCTGTATGTTGTTTAAAAAACCCTCAACTTCATCAGCATTTTTATAAAGTTGTTCATCATGTGCACTGACTTTTGAAGCTATAAGGGTAGTGAGTTCTTTAAAACCCATCCCTTCAATACTTCCTGCGTTTGACTCAGGAGGAATGTATGTTCCAGCAAAAAATGGCTTGTTTTGTGGTGTAGAAAAGATAGATGTAGGCCAACCACCAGCACGGCGGTTTAGAAGTTGATGTACCTCTTGGTAATGCTTGTCTATATCAGGACGTTCTTCTCGGTCAACCTTTATAGAAATATACTCACGATTTAAAATGTCGGCACATTCTTGGTTCTCAAATACACTCTCTTGCATCACATGACACCAGTGACACGAGCTATACCCTATACTTATAAAGATTGCCTTATTCTCTTCTTTTGCTCGCTCAAAAGCTTCTTCGCACCAAGGCCACCAATCAACTGGATTGTTTTTATGTTGTTGGAGGTAAGGGCTATCTTCGTTTGCTAATCTATTTGACATACTAAAACTCACCGCGTTTAACACGAGCTAAAACAAAAGGAATGTTTAAACCATCGTTATTTATGCCTTCATCACGGCATGACTCACACTTGTCACCCATGGGACATTCGTTGTTTTGTAAAAGTTCATCTAAGGTATTGTAGCCATTTTTTTTGATACAAGTTGCGATACATTTTATAGTTAGCGAATTACAAGCACATATTTCTGTTTCTAAATCAATCATTTTTACTCTTTTTTTACATTAGTTATGTATGATTTTAGACAAAAAAGCTTTAAGAAGAGTATTGAAAATTAAATAACTTGAATTATTTTAGGATTACACAAAGAATACACACTTTTTATAGTACTATTATCAAATAAAATACGAAGGTAAAAACATGAAATTTATAAGACAAACTCTTGCGCTAGTCCTGCTTACACTAAGCAGTCTCAATGCAGGTGACTTTTTGATGCCAGATGAAGCATTTTCACCTTATGCAAAAGTTGATGAAAAAGCTCAAATTCAAACAGGTGTTATGCTTGGAAAAGACATATACATTTATGCTGAAAAAATGAGTGTTGCGATGAAAGGTACTAGCTTAAAAATCAAAGAGATTCAAAAGCCAAGTTCAGTAGACCATGAAGGAGAACAAGTATATACAAGTTCTCCAAACATAGTAGTTACATTGGAAAATCCAGAAGGTTTAACTGGGGTACAAAACTTTACTCTTGTTCTTTCTTACCAAGGATGTTCTGAGATGGGTCTATGTTACAACCCCTATGTAAAAGAGTTTCCTCTTACTTTGGATGTCTCAAAACTCTCTTCACAAACAACACCTCTAGTACAAACAGTAGAACTTTCTGAGTCTGATGCCATAGCCGATACTATTAAGTCCGGAAACATCGGAATCGTTCTTTTAACATTTTTAGGTTTTGGTTTACTTCTTGCGATGACTCCTTGTGTTTTTCCTATGATTCCTATTATCTCAGGTGTGATTGTCTCTCAAGGAGAAGGACTTACTACTAAGAAAGCTTTTGCACTCTCAGTTGTGTATGTTTTAGCGATGGCAGTAGCTTACACTATAGCAGGTGTACTTGCTGGACTCTTTGGAGCAAATCTTCAAGCAGCACTACAAATGCCATGGGTAATCTACTCTTTTTCTCTGGTTTTTGTAGCATTAGCATTTAGTATGTTCGGATTTTATGAGTTAAAACTTCCAGATGCTTTAGTTACAAAGGTAAGTTCAGGAAGCAATCGTGGTGGTTACATTGGTGTATCTATTATGGGCTTTTTATCAGCACTTATCGTTGGACCATGTGTGGCAGCTCCACTAGCAGGTGCACTTGTCTACATCGGTCAGACAGGTGACGCAGTTCTTGGTGGTATGGCTCTTTTTTCTATGAGTATAGGTATGGGACTTCCTCTTATCGCTGTTGGTGTGAGTGCAGGTAAGTTTATGCCTAAACCTGGTGCTTGGATGACTATGGTTAGTGCTATCTTTGGTGTGATGATGCTAGCAGTAGCTATCTGGATGCTTGAGAAGATTCTTGATCCTTCTATAATTATGGTTATGTATAGTATCTTGGGAATTGGTTTCTCTTTATACCTTGGTGTGTTTGAGAAAGACCATCACTTTTTCAAGCATAGTGTTGCTATGATTATTTTTATCTATTCTGTCTCTTTATTTATAGGGTTTTTAGCGGGTTCATCAAGCATGACAAAACCTCTTGGTTTTTTAAATCAACCATCAGTAGTCCAAACTACAGGAGTGAGTGCTCAAAAAGAGTTAAGCTTTAGTGTAGTAAACTCCATCGAAGAGTTAGATGCACTCTTAGCCAAAAACAAGGGTAAAAAGATTTTACTTGATTTCGCAGCTGATTGGTGTACTTCTTGTAAAGAACTCGAAGAGATAACTTTTGCAGATTCTGCTGTAAAGCAGAAAATGAGCGAGTTTGTTCTTATCCGTGCGGATGTGACAAAAAACACAGATAAAGAAAAAGCACTCAGTAAAAAGTATGGTGTTTTTGGTCCCCCAGCACTTATATTTTTTGATGAAGAGACGAAGATTCAAAAAGCAAAAACTATCATAGGTTTTATAGAACCTGCCGACTTTTTAGCACATTTAAATACCTTATAAAGAGAGAAAAATATGAAAAATATACTTATACTACTACTTATCCTCGCTACATCTTTGTTTGCAAAAGTAGAGTGGAGTGATATGTTTGATGCCTATGACGATGCAGCAACTCAAAATAAAATCGTGATGGTTATGCTCTCAAGAGAGGGTTGTCCAGGATGTGAATATATGAAAACTGTTGTTTTTGAAGATGCTACAGTGAGTAAACTTTTAAAGAAAAACTTTATATCTGTGGAACTTGATGTAAGTACTGACTTCGTTCCTCAAAACTTAGAGTACTTTGCTACACCAACTTTTTATTTTTTAGATGCTCATGAAAAGATTTTAAAAAGAGTAAATGGTGGCGAAAAGGCAAAAGATTTTCTTAAAACTTTAAAAGCACTAAAAAAGTAAAAGAGTAGTATTTGTTAAAAAAAATCATCTTTGGCTTTAGTGTTCTTATCGCTATCATAATTCTCTTTACATTTTATGTTCAAGAAGTTATTAAAGAGCAGAAAATTAACAGCATTATGGATCAACTCTCTATCACTTTAGAGAACAAACTAGAAAACCACAAGATGGATGACCTTAAAACTGCAATAGCACTATCAAAAAATGAGGCTATTGTGAATGCCTTGGAAAATGATGATGAAGATTTAGGTTATATACTACTATCAGATATTTTAAGTACGATTGAGTTAAATACAGATATTCATATTCGTGCACAAATCATTACCAAAGAGTTAAATATATTCACTAGAAGTTGGGATGATATTTATGCAGGTATGCCAATAGGAGACTATCGAACTGATTTAGATTACTTTAAAGTACATAAAACACCGAGAAGCTCCATAGAGATTGGGCGGCGTTTAGGTATCAAGGCGACAGTGCCAGTATATAAAGAGGGTGAGTTCTTAGGGTTTGTAGAAGTAATCTCATTTTTCAAATCTATGACAGAATTTTTTAGTACACTTGGTGTTGATTTATATGTTTTACTTGATTTTAAACACATGGACTCAGCTGTTCTTATGACTCAAAACCTTACAATTGGCGAGAATGTCGTAGCAAATAGAAACTATAACTACTCTCATGTTCAAACTTTAAAAGATATAGATTTTAACATCTTAAAGCAAAATGGTATGATTTATAAAGATAATAAATATATTTTTTATGAAAATATGTATGATGGAAGTTCTGAAGTTATCGGTGGTTTTGTTTTTGTTTTACCTGAACGATATCTTGATTACTTTAGAAATCCTGATGATGATATTAGTTTTTTGATTAATGTAACGAGAAGTTCACTCTATGATGTAGTGAAAAAAAACAAGTATGCAAATAGTGTTTATGATGCGTATAGTGCAAACTCACTTCTATATTTTCAAGATGTAATTGACAAAGAAGATAGACAAATATTTCTTGATGAGGCTTATAGTAAGTTTGATAAGTACTCAAAAGATGAACTAATACAGATTATGCTCAACAGAAAAATAGTTAAAAAAATAGATGGGAGAATTAAATGAAAATTTTACTTTTAGAAGATGAATACTCACTTCGCATTAGTATAGAAGAGTTTTTAACTGACTTAGGTTATAAAGTAGATGGTTTTATGGATGGACTTGAAGCTTATGATGCAGTATATGATACTAGCTATGACTTACTTCTTTTAGATGTTAATGTCCCTAGCTTAACAGGGTTTGAGCTCTTAAAAAAGTTAAGAGCTGATGATATAAGTATCCCTGCTATCTTTTTAACTTCAATGACAGATGTAAACGATCTAAAAGAAGGTTATAAGCGTGGGTGCTGTGATTATATAAGAAAACCATTCGACTTGATGGAGTTAGAGTTAAGAATTGATCAAGCACTTGCTACTTATCTTAAAAATGATAGTCATGTAGTTACACTTGGTGAGGAACTGATATATGATTTGAAACGCAGTCAGCTAAAGCACAATGACAAAGAAATAGTACTTCGTAAAACTGAAAAAGATATGTTAGAAGTACTTATAAAAAATAAGAATGCTATTGTGTCTACTGAAATGTTTCAAGATGAAGTTTGGGGTGATTATGTAGAGCCAGCTACTATTCGTGTACAACTCAATAACCTAAAGAAAAAACTACCAGCAGACATTATTCAAAATAGACGCGGCTTAGGTTATATTATTGAACGATAGTACCTACTCAACTAAGTATGCTCTAATATATACTATATTAGTCGCACTTGTTTTACTTGCACCACTATTTTACTACTACACTTATATGAAGCATATACATTCTATTCAAAATGAGCTATTTCTTAAGGAAAAGTCTCTTTTAATAGTAAAAGCGATGCAAGACTATAATCAAGAAGAAGACTTTTTTGAATATCCTCGTTATAAAACTTTTACATCTGGTCTCTATGATGAGAGTTTTAAACCTATTTTTTCACTGCTTGATTACAAGCTTAAGTATTTTAAAGATGGTTATCATATCGATGGTAACAATGCTTATATAATCGTAAAACTTCCAAATAGAAGATACTTTGGTGCCAAGTATCTTGTTGTAAAGAACACAATATCCTTTGCTGTTGTATATGAAAAAATATTAATCATTTTATTTGCTATCGTTGTGTTTGTTTTTATCCTTAGTGTCTTTTTCTTACGAAGTTTTGCAAAACCTTTTCAGAAGATGAACAAACAGTTAGACAACTTCATCAAAGATTCTATGCACGAGATAAATACTCCACTTTCTATTATAAATGTTAACATTGACCTCTACAATAGAAAGAACGAAGAAAATAAATATATGCAAAGAATGAAAGCTGCTACAAAAGTACTCTCAAATATTTACGATGATATGGATTATCTTATAAAACATGAAAGACTTGAGTACAAAAAACATGAGATTAATATAAAAGAATTTTTACAAGAGAGAGTTGATTACTTTAGTGAAGTTGCTCGAATGAAAGAGATAGTCATTCAGACAAGTCTTCAAGATTGTAAAACAGTATATATGAATGATAAGCAGTTACAAAGGGTAATAGATAACAATATATCTAATGCAATTAAGTACTCGTATGAGAACTCAAGTATAGATATAGCACTCTATATAAAAGATGAACGCTGTCACTTGAGTTTTAAAGATTACGGTGTTGGTATCAAAAAAACTGAGAAGATTTTTAGCCGTTACTATCGTGAAGACACCTCTAAGGGGGGATTTGGTATTGGGCTAAATATAGTAAAGACCATTATAAACAAAGAAAATATAGACCTCATTATAGAGTCAGAACCTAAAGTTGGTACGCTCTTTTTATACATCTTTCCATCAAATTCTCACAAATCATTATAAATAAATCTAATTTTACATAAATTTTACAAAGCGTAGTTATACTTACTACCGAAACTACATAGGAGAAACGAGAATGAAAAAAACTTTGATTATGTCACTACTAGTAAGTGCTTCTGTCTTCGCTGCTGATTATAGCGGTGTTATTCAAAAGCCAAATGCAAGTAAGCTGATTGAAAAAGATTTGTTGGCACCTGCTAAAGCATTTACAATGCCTGCTGGTTGTGTAACTACAAACCCAGAGTCAATAGCAAGAGGTGCTTTTATATTCCATAACTTAAATGGTAAAAAAGCGAAGAAGAACCCACCAAAGGGTTTATCTCGTAAAAATGCTAAGGGTAAAAACAAGCAATACGGTAACTGTATCGCATGTCACAATATCGAAGGTGCTCGTGGAGCTGGAAATATAGGTCCAGATTTAACAGGGTATAAGGCAACATTTATTGATAGTGGTGCTAGAGATAACAAGTTTGTTTTTCAAAAAATTGCTGATCCTCGTATTGACAATTCAGACACACACATGACTGTTAACTTAACAACTAAGTTATTTACTCCAAAAGAAATATGTGATATTACTTCATATATAGTATCTCCAAAATAGAAGGAAAATAGAATGATGCAAAGAAGAGATTTTTTCAAAAAACTAGGTGTTGTGGCAGCTGTTAGTGCTGTTGCTCCCGTAATAAGTTTTGCAGGCGATAAGCCAAAAAGTAAAAATGCTATGTCATATGCGACAGCAGTAAGTGCAATAACTGGTGGTAAAACTCCAAAAAAATCAGCAAAAGTAAAACTTAAAGTTCCAGAAATTGCTGAAAATGGTGCAGTTGTTCCAGTAACTGTAAATGTAGAGTCTCCAATGACTTCAAGTGATTATGTAAAAGCTATTCATATTTTAGCTGCTAAGAACTTCAACTCACGCTGTATAGATGTAAACCTTACACCTGCAAATGGTAAAGCAATGTTCTCAACTCGTATTAAACTTGGTGGAACTCAAGAAGTAAGTGCACTAGTTGAACTTAGTAATGGTGACTTTTTAATTGCTACTCAAAGTGTAAAAGTAACTATTGGTGGTTGTGGTTGATTTTAACCCCAAACCTTGTAAGACTATAAAAATATAAATAAAGAGGAAATAAAAATGGCAGATAAAAGAAAGTCACTGATTAAAATCAAACCAAAAAAATTCAAAGATGGTGAGGTTGTTAAAGTAAGTTTTATGGTAATGCACCCTATGGCTACTGGTACAACAAAAAACAAAAAAACAAAAGAACTCATTCCAGCAAAATTCATTAACAATGTGAAGTTTAACTACAACGG
The DNA here is from genome assembly GCF_029215975.1 of Sulfurimonas sp. SAG-AH-194-C20. Lineage (GTDB taxonomy): Bacteria > Campylobacterota > Campylobacteria > Campylobacterales > Sulfurimonadaceae > Sulfurimonas. The sequence goes on along the minus strand of NZ_JAEMVD010000015.1, from coordinate 19,429 downwards.
AAAAGAGATTACAAACATGACTGTTTGGGAAGCTCTTTCTACAAACCCGGTGTTTACAACTTACATGAAGATTAATGGTAAAGGTAAACTAACTGTTACTTACACTGATAATACTGGTGAAGTAAATGAGAAAAGTAAAAAGATTAAACCAAAAGGATAGTCAAATGAAAACAGGAATTAAAATAGCTTTATCTCTTGCACTTCTTTCTAGCCTTTCTTTTGGTGGAGAGCAGTTTGCAATGAGTGATGCTGACCGTGCTATGTATGCTGAGATGTTAGAAAATAACCCAGCAGATTTAATGGTTGCTAATGGTGAAGACCTTTTAGCTGAGTATTGTGGTGGTGACGAAGGTGTTGCTGCATTTTTTAACAAAACTGAAGATAGTCTACCTGGTTACTTAGCAGGTTTTCCACGTTACTTACCAGAGTTTGGTCAAGTTGTAGGAATCGATCAAGCACTTCAAGGTCTTATGAGTAAAAATGGTCACAAACCATTTAAACTTAAAAGTTCAGATATGTTTGACATGAGTGCTTATGTTAAGTCTCTTGCAAATGGTGAGAAGTCTAACATAGATGTTAATGCTAACCCTCAAATGAAAGAAGCGTATGCACTTGGTAAGAAAACTTATATGACTGAACGTGGTGGTAGAGGTTTATCTTGTAACTCTTGTCACTCTGACGCTGTTATTGGAAGTGTTTTAAGAACACAACCATTACCAGATTTAAGTGCTAAAGGTGTTGCAGTTGCAGCTACTTGGCCAGCATATAGAATGACTAAGTCATCTCTAAGAACTCTGCAACGTCGTTTTCAAGGTTGTATGAAAAATGCACTACTTAAAGTTATTCCTATCGGTTCACCAGAAATGGTAGCATTAGAGGTTTACTTAACAAGCGAAGCTAAAGGTGCTGAAATAGCAGTGCCTGGTTTAAAAAGATAGAAGGTTAGATAAGTGGATATTTCAAGAAGAGATTTTATGCACATTGCAGCTGTCCTAGGTTTAGGAGCTGCAACAAGCGGAGTCGCTAGTACTAAAACGATTAATAAATTATCTGCTAAAGATATTTATAAATTTAATTCAATGGGTAATTTTACACTATTACATATGTGTGATATTCATGCCCATATTAAACCACTATACTGGAGAGAGCCTTCTACATTAATCTCTGCTCCTAACTTAGTGGGAACTCCTGGTTTTCTTTGTGGTGAAGCTTTTGCTAAACACTACGGACTAGAGCCATCAAGTTTAGATGCGTATTTTGATACATATATGGACTTTGAAGCTTTAGCTAAAAAGTTTGGAAAAATGGGTGGTATCGCTCATATGAAAACATATCTTAATCATGTTCGTAAAGAACGCGGTGAAGAAAATGTTCTTTTCCTTGACTCTGGAGATACTTGGCAAGGTACTGGTGTTGCACTTAAGACTCGTGGTGAGGCTATCGTTAAGGCTCAAAACTATCTTGGTGTTGACATTATGACTGGTCACTGGGAATTTACTTATGGTAAAGAGAGAGTTCTTGAACTTATCGAAATGCTAGATGCTAAGTTCGTTGCTCAAAATGTAATTGGAAATGATCCTTTTGAAGATGAGTATGAAGAATTAATATTTGAACCATATACAATTCAAGAACGTGGTGGTGCTAAAATCGGTGTTATCGGTCAAGCATTCCCATTTACTTCTACTGCAAATCCTAAAGAGTTTACAGAGGGTTGGAGTTTTGGTATTAGACCTGAAACACTTCAAGACTATGTAAATGAGTTAAGAAATGAGCATAAGGTTGACTGCGTTGTTGTGATTTCTCACGATGGTTTTTCAGTTGATCAAGAAGTGGCTCGTATGGTTCATGGTATTGACTTTATCTTAAGTGGTCATACACATGATCCTTCTCCACAGCCTATTGTTATCGATGGGACAGTGATTGTTATCGCTGGTAGCCATGGTAAATATGTTGGACGTTTAGATATAGATGCGAGTAATGGTAAAGTTCATGGTTACGAGTATAAACTTGTACCTATGGCTTCTAACATTATTCCAGCTGATCCAGAGGGTGTTAAACTCGTTAACGATCTTTATGCACCTTTTGATAAAGAACTTAACGAGGTTTTAGGTAAAACTAAACACACTCTTTATAAGCGTGATACATTCTTTTCAACTTTTGATCAGCTCATTAATGATGCTATCTTAGATGAGATGAAATGTGACATGGCATTTACACCTGGTTATAGATGGGGAACAACTGTTCTCGCTGGTGATGACATCTTAATGGATAATGTATATGAGATGTGTGGTATCACTTACCCTAGTGTTTATACATTTGACTTAAAGGGTAAACAGATTGCCAACTTACTTGAAGATATAGCGGATAATGTATTTAATGCAAATCCTCTGTATCAACAAGGTGGTGACATGAGTCGTCTTGGTGGTGTAACATATTCTATCGCAGTAGCCGGTAAAGCAGGAGAGAGAATCTCTAAGCTTATGATCGGTGGTAAGCCGATAGATTTAGACAAGACTTATGTAGTTTCATCATGGGGTGGAAACCTTCAAAATGCAGGTGAGAACCTTCAAGAAGATAAAATTCGCCCTGTATATGATGTAACTCGTGACTATATAAAACGTCAGGGTGTAGTTGATGTAAGTAATGAGGGAAATGTTACTCTCGTTGACTTCGACTGCGGTTGTCCGGTTAAAGGCTCTACGAGCTGTTAGATTGTTAGTCCGATGGTGGCCTAAGGCTGCCATTTCAAAGGAATCCTTTCGAGATTCTAAGTTATTTAAAAACAAGGGAATAAAATGAAAAATAGTATGATTAAATTAGCAGTTGGAACAGCTGCATTGTTAGCATTGAGCACATCAGCACATGCAACATTAAAAACTGAAAAAGTAACACTAAAAGGAAACATGGTTGTTAACTTTAACAAACTTCCAGCAGCAGTTGATACACTTGGTGAAGCATTTACAGAAGGTATGTTTTATGGTCGTTTAAGAACAAACTTTTTCTATTGGGATTGGTCTGTAGAAGATTTTGAAACTGGTGGAAAGCAAAAAGATAATAAAAACAATGGTATTGGTGGTAGCTTTATTTATAAAACAGCACCTTTAAATGGTTTTAGTGCAACTGTAGGTATGTATACTACTCAGAATGCAGCTTTCTTTAAAATGGATGAGTCTGATGTTAAGTACTCTAAATCAGGTAAAGATACATTTAGTAGAAATCAAATTGCTAATGGTCTTGGTGATGGTATGACAGTTCTCGGACAAGCATATCTACAAGCAGATTTTGGAAAAGCAAGTGTTAAAGTTGGTCGTCAAATGTTTGAGACTGTATTTACTAAGTCAAATGATACAAAAATGATTCCAAATACTTTTGATGGTGTTACAGCAACTATTAAAGCTTTACCAAAAACTACGATAAAGCTTGGATATTTAGCAAAACAGAAGCTACGTGACCATACAGAGTCTCATGATGTTTTAGCATTTAATGCTGCTGATTCTTGGGCAGAGAATGATGATTCTGCTGTAAATAAATCGTTAACAACAGATTTAATTGGTAATGATAACAAACTAATTGTTGGGTCAGTTACAACAAAGGCTATTAAAAACCTTAAAGCAAATATAAGTGTTGCAGCAGTACCAGGTGTTTTAAATAACATTACACTTGAAGCACATTATACTATCCCTGTTGGAGGAATGAAAATTGTTCCGGGTATTAGATATATGAAGCAGATAGATAGACTAGGTGCTACAACAAATGTTGCTTCACTTAAAGGTGCAACTAAAACAACAGGATATAAAGACCCTAAAAGTTTAAACTCTGGTCTTTTAGCAGCTAGAATTGACTTTAAAAGTGGTGCATTCCTAGGTCGTCTTGGTTATTCGAAAATTGATGATGCAGCGGATATCGTAGCTCCATGGAGAGGGTTCCCAACTGGTGGATTTACTCGTGCAATGGCTCAGTATAACTGGTATGCAAATACTCAAACAATTATGCTTCGTGCAGGATATGACTTCGGTAAAGCAAAAATTCTTCCAGGATTTAGTGCAATGGTAAGATATGCTATACAAGATTTTGATGATGCTAAAAGTAGTGTTTCAGCTGATAGTACTGTAATTCACATGGACCTTCGTCAAAACCTTGGTGATAGCTCAGAACTTAAGTTTAGACTTGGTGTTGTAACTGCAGAGCCGGGTACAACTGGTAAAACTGATTATTCATACAATGAGTATCGTGTAGAGTATAACTACTTCTTTTAGAAAGTAGTTATATAACTTGTTAAATTTATGCTTTGATGTCATGATGCTTGAGTTTGTTTTATTCATTCTTCCTTTTCTTTTATGACAAACTTCAACCTTGAGGGTATAGCCTGAACCACTATACTCTCAAAGTCTTTCAGAAATGACTGATGAGCGTAACTTTAGTATGTGAAAGTATACTAGTTAGTCTGTAAGTCAAACTATCTTGAGATAGATAGCGGCTTACACTTTATTTATCTCTCCTTTACACTCTTTTTACAAACTTCAAGTATTATCCTTTATAATTATTTATATATAATATTAAAAAGGCAAAACTTTGAAGAGATTACTTTTTACTTTACTCCTCCCTCTAACACTTCTCTCTTTTAACTATCAGCTAAAACCTGTACAAGTTGGCTCTAGTTCTACATACTGTTTTTTTGGACTTCCAGAAGTTATGAACGATAAAAACAATGGAAATATGGCGAACTCTTGCTTTGTAAATATGGGAAATAGTTATCTAGTTGTAGACAGTGGTCCTACTTACTTGTATGCTTCACAAGCATACAAAGAGATGAAAAAGATCAAGGACTTAAAAGTGAAGTATGTCATAAACACACATGTACATGACGATCACTGGTTGGGTAATGGATACTATAAAAGTCAAGGTGCGAAGATAATAGGTTCCACTGCGTTTGAGAGTTTAGAGATAGAAGATATGCCACGAATGAAACGCCGTATATCCCCTGAGGCTTATAAACTAACAACTCAAGTACACCCTGAACTCTTTGTTGATGAGAAGATGGTACTATATCTAGAACATAAAAAAGTCATTATCAAAAACATTGGATATAAGGCACATACAGACAGTGATGTGACAGTCTATATACCAAGTGAGAAAATAGTTTTTGTAGGAGACTTAGTTTTTAATGATAGACTTCCTTCCATAAGAGATGGAAACTTAAAAGGGTGGGTAGAAGCACTTGATGAGATACTACTACTCGATGTTGAGTACATAGTTGGTGGACATGGTACTATGGTCTCAAAAGAGAGTGTGAAGATGACTTATGAGTACATTAAAACCCTTCGAGAGGAAGTACTTGCATTGATGGATGATGGAGTAGGGATAGGTGAGTGTGTAAACGCAGTCACTATGAGTCAATTTAAAAACATAAATATGTATGATAGTCTACATAGACAAAATGTAGAAATCGCATATAGAATGTTAGAATGGGAGAACTAAACATGAGAAATTTTATACTAATTTTACTAAGCTTTTGTATGATTGCATTTGCAGAAACTGAGTATGCAGAGCCTGTACCATCTTTTGATAACCCTAGACTTGTAGTCTTTTCAGTTACAGAAGATAGTCCGCATGCTTTTAACCACATCTTGAGTGTTGCTAGTAATGTTGTGAAGTACTACGGTGCTGACAACATCAACATGAAGATAGTTGCCTACTCTAAAGGCTTGAAGCTACTGTACAAAAACAATGTAAGCACAGCAGCTAGAGTAGATGCACTTATGCAGATAGATGTAGAGTTTGTCGCTTGCGGTAACACAATGAAAACATATAAAGTAAAAGAAGAAGACCTGATTGAAGGCTCTGTAGTTGTAACTGCTGGTGTAGTTGAACTCCTAGAGAGTGTAAAGTCAGGTTGGACATACATAAAACCATAGGAAAACTAATGAAAAAAATAATAATCATAGCTATTGCACTTCTTTGTGCAGTCTCACTACAAGCACAAGGTGATCTACACTTGATAAGTGTAGATAATAAAGATGGCAAAGTTACAGCAAAACAGATTCAAAAGATGTTAAACGCAGACAACTTTGTTGTTGATTTAAACAGTCCAATGAACGGACCATTTAAGAAGCAGTTTGAACAGACTGACTTTAAGTTGTTTACACTGATGACATTTCACCATAAAACACTTGCAACTGAGTTGATTTTAAAGTATCCACATGCAGGAGCAATTACTCCTATGGGAATTGGTATTTATCAAGGGATAAATGAAGATACATTACATATATCTATGTTGACTTCAGATGCTCAAGAGAAAATATTAGGAATTAAAACTCCTATCTTTAAGAAGATAGAGACTCAGTTACTTTACCTTTTTAAGAAAAATTTACCAAGTGCTAAGTTTGAGATAAGTGAAAATAGTTTACAAGAGTCTCGTGACTTAGTTACTGTGTATGAGCTTGACTTAGATGGTGAAGATTGGGAAGAAGCTAAAGACGAGTTTGCTATGAACTTAGAGAGTAGTTTTGAGCCTTTTGGTTTTATTGTTGCAGCTACACAAGACTTGACTTTTTTAGATGATGAAAAGATAGAAGAAGTGTATGACTTTTATGATACTTACTCTATTTGTAAACTAAAAGTTATCTATACAGTTGCAAAGAGTAGACCTGAAGCTTCTGCGTTTGCTCCTTGTACGACTATGGTTTATAAGAAAAAAGATGAAGATAAAATTGTTGTAGGGTTTCCAGCTGTTTACAACTGGTTAAGTTCTGCGAAGATTAAAGACAAAGCTTCAGAAGATGCTCTTATAAAAGCACAAAATGACTTTGAGTCTATTTTAAAAGATATTACAGAGTAGTATTGTTTATATAACTAGCTTTAAAGCTAGTTATACTTTTATCTTCTACCTCTACCACCACCAGAATTTCTTCCACCGCCACTAGAGTTTCTGTTTCCACCATTACCACGACTACCACCGCCACGAGGTTTGTTTCTTGCTCCACGATTTCCACCCATATTGATAGGTTCTGCTTTTATACTTGGATCTGGTTTAAAGTCTTTGAGCCATACTTTTGGTATGTCTTTGTTTATAAGCTTCTCGATGCCTGCTAAGAACTCATCTTCATCAACACAGACAAGACTTATTGCCTCACCTTTATTTCCAGCACGACCAGTTCGTCCTATTCGGTGAACATAATCCTCACTTACATTTGGAAGCTCATAATTCACAACATGAGGGAGTTGGTCTATGTCGATACCACGAGCAGCTATATCTGTCGCTACAAGTACACGAGTTTTTCCGGCTTTAAAGTCAGCAAGTGCTTTTGTTCTAGCATTTTGGCTCTTGTTACCGTGAATAGCAGCAGAAGTGATTCCATCAGTCTCAAGTTGCCCACATAAACGATTTGCTCCATGTTTTGTACGAGTAAATACTAAAACTTGTTGCCATTTTCCTTCGTTGATAAGGTGAGTTAAAAGCTCGCGTTTACGAGTTTTATCTACATGGTAGATGGCTTGTTTTACTATCTCACTTGAGGCATTTGTTCGTGCTACTTCTATAAGAGTAGGAGACTTTAAAAAGCTATTTGATAATTTTTTTATAGAGTCTGAGTATGTTGCTGAAAAAAGTAATGTTTGGCGCTCTTTTGGAAGCACTGCTATAACTTTTTTGATGTCATTTACAAAACCCATATCAAGCATTCTATCTGCTTCATCAAGGATGAGAAAATCAACACCAGATAAATCTATGGTTCTTTGAGAGATATGGTCAAGTAGACGCCCCGGAGTAGCAACAACAATGTCTATGCCTTTTCTAAGTGCTACAATTTGAGGGTTTATCTTTACCCCACCAAAAATAACTGTCGTTTTAAATGGTGTATGTTTTGCATATAGACCTATACTTTCAGCAACTTGAGAAGCTAACTCTCTAGTTGGAGTAAGTACAAGTGCTTTTACTTTTTTACTGTTCTTGTTGGGTTTTGCACGAAGTAAAAGTTCTAGCATAGGTAGTGTAAAACCTGCTGTCTTTCCTGTTCCTGTTTGCGCACCCGCTAAGATATCTTTACGTTGTAGTATTACAGGTATCGCTTTTTCTTGAATGGGTGTTGGTTTATCATACCCTTGTTCTCCAATCGCTTTGAGGAGGAGTTTGTTTAGTCCTAAATCATTAAATGTCATGTTTTTCCTATTGAAAGTCTAATTGTCTTCATAATAGCATAAATTTTGCTTTAAATGGATATAATTTCATAATTAATATTTAGGAACACCTATGTCAGAAAACAAAATCAATATAAAAGCGGGTAATCACCGTATTTACCCATGTCAAAATGAAAAAAAAATAGCCCTAGTTAAGAAACTCATAGAAGACAATAAAGAGTTTGATATAGTTGTAGTATGTTCGACTGATGTAAGTACTTTAAAAGAAGCCATAGACTCTAAAGATGTAAGAGTAGTTGAAGATAGAGAGCTTGTAAAAGATAAAGAACTTAAATGTGAGTTCCTTATTAGTTATGACATGCCTGTAAAAGCCATAGTTTATATGGCAAGAGTATCTCGCGCATCTACAAAAGCTGTTATGCTTTTAAACGAGAGCGAGCAGAGACTTCTTCACTCGATAGAAACACTTTTAGGTCGTGCAATCAAGCAAGAAGTTTTAGAAGAGTTTATGTATGAACTACCAAAACCAAAAGAGTTTGACCCTAAAGCGAGAAAAAAACTAACAAAAAGTCAAATCACTGAAATAGCAAAACAACGCCACGAAGATGCAACAAAATCTGATAAAACCATAGAGATGGAAAAGCAGTGGGCAAAAAAGAAAAGAGAAGAAAATAAATATCTTGGTGATGATGAAAATGGAAAAGCAAAATTTTCAGGAAAAACTGGAGATAGAAACCATCGCCATGATGGAACTCCAAGAGCTAAGTCTTCTGCACCTAAAGCTGGTGGAAAACGTATCAGTATTAAAGCTAGAAAACCTAAAGAGGATTAATCCTCTATAAGTTTAGCAACTATCGCACTACTTCCATGTTTTAAATACTCTCTTAATTCATCAGAGTGTTTAAAAAACTTCTCTCTATCGTACTCTTTAAAAGATTTTATAAGGTTTTTAACTGAAACTTCTTCTTGTAAAAACTCAGGGTGAATACTCTCTCCCTTAAACTTCTTAAACATAATGTTACTCAGACCTACATCTTTAATGTTAAAAAGTTTTGCTCCTATGAAAAAGTCTAGTGGTTTTGCGATGTAGGTTAAGATAAAAGGTACACCAATGATGGCAGCTTCTAGTGTTGCTGTGCCACTACATATGAAAGCGAAGTCTGCGTTTAGTAGTGTTTTGTGAGCTTCGTATGAGATGTTTATACCTGATAAATCTCCATAAAGTTCTTCTATCTCTTGAGTGCTAAAATGTTTAGGGATAATAATAGTAGCTTCTGCGTTTAGCTCTTGAATAAGTTTTAAGTAAATTGGCATAAGCTTTTTTATCTCACCCTTGCGACTTCCAGGCATAAATGCAACTGTTTTCACCTCTGCGTTTAACGAAGTCTTGAACTCTTTTATCTGGTCAAGGAGTGGATGCCCAACATACTCGATGGGTGCATCACTCGGATAGTAACTCGGCTCAAAAGGAAGAATGGAAGCGAGTTTATCTATGGTTTTTGTAAGAATAGGAATACGCTTTTTCTTCCAAGCCCATGCTTGAGGAAGTATGTAGTATATTATCTCTTTATTTGGGTACTTCTTTTTTATCTTTTTAGCAAGTGGAAGGTTGAATCCTGAAGAGTCTATAAGTAAAACCTTGTCAGCCTTTGCAGCTAAGTCTACCATCTCATCGGCGAGTTTAAAAAAGTATCGTAGTTTTTTAAGTGCATCGACTATACCCATAATTGCTAGACTTTGAAGGTCAACTATTGGATTACCTAAGTTTTTATCAAAGATACCTATGAGTTGGACATCTTTTGTAAACTCTTTTGTGAGTGAAGTGAGATGAACATTTGCTGAGTGTTCAAGGGCTGATACTAAAAGCTTCATGAACCACCATCCCCATATGTTTCATAACTATCATCATAAGACTCTGCATTTTGTATATCAACATAATCTCTAAAGAAAGTAGTGAGGTTATCTATGTCTTCATCACTAAGCCCTACGGCAAATGTTATCATCATCTCTTGGCGTTGTGTGTCAGCTTTTTTTGCTCGAAAGTGTTTAAGTTTGTAGGACATGTAACCTTTGGAACGATTAGCTAAATAGGGATAACGGTGTATACCTTCGAGTTTATGACCGTGACAAGAGTAACATGCACTAGAGATATAGAGTTTTTTTCCCTTTTCATAAGGTGTAAGTGCAAAAATAGAGGTAAATGTTAAAAATAGTAGTAGTATGAAACGCAAACTAAGCCTTAATGATTTATAATGCTATTATTATATCAAAGGTGGCTTAAGTATGCTTATAAAAAATGCGATTGTTTGTGACGTAGATGGTGAGAGAAATGTTGATGTTCGTGTTGAAGATGGAGTTATTACTGAAATAGCTGAATCTTTGAGTGGTAACGATATTCTTGATGCAAAGGGTGCTTACCTTTTACCCTCTTTAGTAGATACAAATGTACGACTACTAGACTCTACTTTAAATGCTAAAAACATCAGAGGCATATCAGATGAAGCTATGAGTGGTGGAGTAGGGCACATAGTTCTAAACGCAGACTCAACACCAAGTATAGATACCGAAGTTGTTTTAGAGTTTGCTCAACATGGTGTTGATTCAGCTAAGGGTGCAAAAATTGACTTAATGCTTAACACTTTGAAAGAAGATAGCACACTCTCAAACATCGCAATACTTCTAAAAAAAGGTGTAGTCGCACCCTATATGAGTACAATCGCAAAAAATGACATCGCTATAAAAATAGCCGAATATGTTCAGATGTATAAAGTGACACTATTTTGTAAAGCAGAAGACAACTCTTTGATAAACGCAGGGGTAATGTTAGATGGCGATGTAAGCTCTAAACTAGGTCTTGCTGGGATTCCAGTTCTGAGTGAAGTACTTCATGTCTCACGTATGATAGAGATAGCTCGCCACTGTAAGATAAAAATACTTTTTAAAGCAATAGCGAGTCCTCGTTCAGTAGCTCTTATTGCACAAGCAAAAAAAGAGGGTGTGGAAGTAAGTTGTGAGGTTTCTATCCATCATCTTATAAAATGTGATGAGTCATGTGAAGACTTTAACACTATGGCAAAACTCGATCCACCACTTCCAAGTAGAGAAGATATGCTAGCACTACAAAAAGCTTTGAGACATGGTGACATAGATGTACTAACAACACTACACCAACCAAGTTCTCCTGTAAACAAAGAAGTAGCCTTCTATGATGCTTCGTATGGTTGTGAGGGCTTGAGTACTGCACTGAGTCTGTACTATACAAAACTGGTTAAAACATCGCTTATAAGTATGAGTGATCTTATAAAGCTAGCTTGCCAAAATCCTGCTAAAAGTATAAATGAAAATGCTGGGAAAATAAAAGTTGGAGTAGATGCTCAGTTGATACTCTTTGACATAACAGAGCAAAACACGATAACAAATGCAAGTTCTTTGTACGAAGGCGAGACTTTAAGTGGTAAAGTCTCTCTTGTTAAAAAAGTTTAGTCTAAAAGAGCCTTATCAGGTTCGCTAAAGTAGTAACCTTGTGAGTACTCTATGCCAAGTTCTTGGACTATCTTTTGTACAGAGGCTGAGTGAACATACTCAGCTACCACTACAATGCCCATATTTTTTGAAAAGCTTACTATCGCTTTGACGATTTCATAACTTTTTTTATCAGTATCAATGTTTTTTATATAACGAGCATCTATCTTTAAGAAGTCTATATCAAGGGCTAAAACTCTTTCAAAGTTTGAGTACTCAGCACCAAAATCATCGATGGCAAGTCTATAACCATGATGTTTAAGCTCTTTAAGTTGTCTTATATTGTTTCGTTGTCCATTGGCACTGATTCCCTCGAGTATCTCTAATGTTACGCGAGAGGGGTTTATGTTGTAGTGTAGCTCTTTTTCTTTGAGATAAGAGAGAAGATAGACCGAGGTGAGGTCATCCTCTGTAATGTTAATAGAAAAATCATAACTATTTGTACTCATAAAAGAAAAAGTTTTGACTATCATAATCTTAGTAAGTTCTGTAAGTAGTCCTGAGAGTTTTGCTACATCTAAAAACTTGTATGGAGTCAGAATTTCTCCCTCTTTTGTTTTTATTCTTACTAATGCTTCGTATTTAGTTATTTTTTTGTCTTTGTTACTATAGATGCCTTGAAAGTAAGGTATTATGGAATCTGTCTCAAATGCAGTGTAAATACAGTTGTTCATGAAAATGAACTCTTGTCGCTTAGAAGAATTATCAAGTTGCTCATCAAAAATATGGAGTCTGTTCTTTCCATTTTCTTTGGCTTTTTTTAAAGCGAGTGCCGCATGTTTAAGAACATTTTTGTCTGAGTAAACACCACCATAAGTAAAAGAAATTTTTATTTTTATGTCTTTAAGTGCAATGAGTCTTTGTGCAAAAGTTCTTTTAATGTTTAAATATATCTCTTGTATATCTTTTTTTTCTTCAAAACGAAGTGCAAACTGGTCAGCATTTATACGGTATAGAGCATCATTATAAAGTTCTGTGAGTATAGTAGCAACTTGTTTTAGTATCTCATCACCAATAGCGAAGCCATAGGCAGTATTTACATATGAAAAATTAGTAATATCTAAAAATATAAGAGTATTAAAAGTGTTTTTTTGGAGTTGAGTTTCTAAGGAGAGTTTATTTTTTAAGCCAAGTAGGCTATCTGTATGGGCCATATTATGAATTTTTTGTCGATTGGACTCATTTTGCAAAATTATGCTTACAATAGAAGAGGCTGTTTGGAGAAGTTTTTTATGGAAACTTGCAGGTGAACGGTGTTCAAAAGAGGATAAGGCAATAGAACCTATGGCTGCATTTTGTTCATCTTTTACAGGCATAGACCAGCATGAACAGAGGTTAAAAGCTTCTGCCGTTTGTATAAACTCAGTCCCGCGTTTATCTGTAAAAACATTTGAGATAAACTGAGCTTCTCCTTTATGTACTGCATTACCACAAGAACCAGAGTATGGTCCTGGAAGAAGACCATTTAAAGCATCCCATCCTTGGCTAGGAATAGAGGGAGCTGCTTTGACATACATAAGTCCATCTTGCATATTTTTAATCATTAATGAAGAAACAGAATTTGGTAGTAAAGACTCAAGCATTGTGCAGAGTTTATCTAAGATGACTTGTGCCTCTATATCTAAAGCAGTAAGGGCTAAAACTTCATTTTCAAGGTTAAGTATTATTTCATACTCTTCTTTTGTTATAGGAATCTCATCTGTATTTGTATTATTTAAAACAGTGCATTTTTGATTGTCCATATTTTTGCCTCATTTGATAGAGTAATAAATATATTCTACATTAATAAATATTTTTCTATTCTTAAAGAGCTCTTTTCTTGTAGAACTCTTTTTTATACTCACTAAATGTATCTTCAAGAATAGCTTGACGAACTTCTCTCATAAGGTTGAGGTAGTAGTGAAGATTATGAATAGTAGCAAGTCTAAAGTAGGTAATCTCACGAGCACGAAAAAGATGGCTTAGGTATGAACGTGAGTATGTCTTACATGTTAAACATTCACACTCAGGGTCAACGGGACTAGCGTCTTCTTTAAACTTTGCACCTTTGATGTTTATGCGACCAAAAGAGGTAAAAAGTGTACCATTTCTTGCATTTCTAGTGGGCATAACACAGTCAAACATATCTATGCCGCGTTCTATGTTTTCGATGAGGTCTTCAGGAGTTCCAACTCCCATAAGGTAGCGAGGTTTGTCCTCAGGCATATACCTAACTGTATGCTCAACTGTGTCATACATTTCGTTGTTGAGTTCACCAACTGAGAGTCCACCGATAGCAAAACCATCATAGTCCATAGCACATAGTTCCGTTGCACTCTTTGTACGAAAAGCTCTATCTGTTCCACCTTGAATGATGGCAAAGATATTTTGTTCAGTACAGATGCCTTTTTCTTGTTGGCTTCTAAAGTAGTCTATTGATTCTTGTGCCCAAGCAGTAGTTCTCTCAATAGAAGTCTTAATTCTCTCTTGAGTAGCAGGAAGTGCTACCAAGTCATCGAGAATCATCATAATATCTGAGCCGAGATTTGTCTGAATATCTATAACTTTTTTTGGAGTAAAGAAGTGTTTTGAACCATCTATATGAGAGCGAAATTCAATGCCATCTTTCATCGGTTTTGAGATGTCAGAAAGAGAAAATGCTTGAAAACCACCACTATCAGTTAAAAAACTCTTTGGGTACTGAGTAAAACCATGAAGTTTTCCCATCTTTTTTATGGTTGTATCCCCTGGACGAAGATAAGTATGGTAAGTGTTTGCTAAGATTATTTCTGCACCAAGGATGTTAAGTACATCATCAGCATCAAGTGACTTTACACTTCCAATGGTCCCAACAGGCATAAATACTGGTGTTTTAATAGTTGAGTGTTTTGTAACTATAGTAGCAGCACGAGCCTTGCCACTTCTTGCTTCTAGTGTAAATGTCATAGTTTAAAATTCCTAAATTAGTATTATAATATTATGATTATAGCATTATAAAATCATAATACTTTACTTAGACTATAGATACTTTTGGGGTAGTTAAGAGTAGTATAAGATTAATGAATGTATTATCAACTATAATATAACAAAGAAGTGAGGCTATACCCATTGAAAAAAATTATAATTTTCTATATATTTTTACTTATTGATTCATCTGCACAAGATTTACAAAGAACTGTTGAAGAACTTATGAAGACAAATCCCATTATTTTAGAGAGAGCAAAAAACTATGAATCAACACAAAAAGACATTGATATCGCTTTTGCAGGGTACTACCCTAAAATAGACCTCTCCTTAGGTGGTGGATTTGAGCAAACAAAAAAAAATACAATACTTAGAGGAGAAGAGTCTTTTGATTTTGCAGTCTATCAAAATTCTTTAAAATATACACAAAATATATTTGAAGGTTTTAATACATACCATAAAGTTCAAGGACAAGAGTATCGAACTATTGGGGCGGCATATAGTTATGTGGAGAAGGTAAATACAACAACATTAGATATGGCGAACACATATCTGGCTCTTATGAAAAACCAAGAACTTATTCAAACGGCACAGAGAAATATAGACATAAACACAGAGATACTGAGAAAAGTAAAAAGGTTATACGAAGCAGGGCTTACAACTCTTTCTGAAGTACATAAAATAGAGTCTTCTTTAGCACTAGCACTCTCAAACTATGTAGTACAAGAAAATACACTTTTAGATGCTTCATATAACCTTGGACGTGTTTTAGGAAGAAGACTTAACCCTACGGAGATGTCAAGACCAGTTATACTAACACAACTACCAAAAACAAGAGAAGATGCTACTGAAATGGCTCTCAATTATAACCCTTCACTCTTAGCAAGTGAGTATAATGTAAAATTAGCACAAGCAACAAAAGAGGAGAGGACATCTCCATTTTATCCTAAACTAGATATTGAAATAGCAGAACTTTCAAATAAAAACTTGAGTGCGATAGAAGGAACAGATGATAGATTTAGAGCGATGGCATACCTGTCTTATAACTTATTTAATGGATTTGCTGACAGTGCGGCTTTGCAAAAGAGTAAATTTACTCTTTACCAAGAGCATGAAAAAAAGAATACTATTAAACGTCAGGTTGTTGAGAGTTTAAATCTTGCTTGGAATGCATATGAAAAGCTACAAGAACAGCTTGTGCATCTTCAAACATATAAGGAATACTCTAAAAAAACATTAAACCTTTACTCAAAAGAGTTTGATTTAGGTCGTCGTTCTTTATTAGATTTACTTGCAGCACAAAATGATTATATAAACTCTGATGTGCAGATTTTATCAACAGAGTATAGCATACTCTATGCTAAGTATAGAGTTATGGACTCTATGGGCATACTGGTTTCATCAATCTTAGGAAAAAATGCATCTAAAATATATGAGAGTGTTTCGCTCAAAACTCAAGACTTAAGAAAATAAGGAAACATTTATGTTTATACAAAATGTCGATAATTTACGAATGGATGCTCTTTTAGATGCGCTAGTACTTTTTACAAAACTATATCATAAACCATACACAGCCGAAGCACTTACAGCAGGTCTTCCAATAGAGCCAGGAGTTGAAGCACCAGAACTTTTTTCTATAAACAATGCAAAAGGTCTTTTTTCTCGTGCGGCAAGTAGGGCAGGGCTCAAATCAACGATTATTCAAAGACCACTTCAACAGATAAGCCCTTTACAGCTGCCAGTGATATTACTTCTTTCAAATCAAAGTGCATGTATTTTGGACTCCTTTAGTGAAGATGGAAGTTTAGTAAAAATAATTATGCCTGCTGAAGAGGCTGTTGAACAATGGGTAGATGTAGAAGACTTGGCTGATGAATACATCGGTTATGGTTTTATGGTAAAAAAAGCTTTTGAATACGTAGAAGAAAACACTAGAACACTTCATTTACAGCAAAAACACTGGTTTTGGAGTACTTTAAAACTTTCCACGGGTGTTTATAAAGATGTACTTTATGCATCACTACTTATAAATCTTTTTGTGTTAGCATCGCCTCTTTTTACTATGAATGTGTATGATAGAGTTGTTCCAAATAATGCTATTGAAACATTATGGGTTTTTGCGATAGGAGTGATAATTGTTTATATAATAGATACTTTTGCGAAGTTTACACGTACCTATCTGTTGGAGGTAGCCGCTAAAAAAAGTGATGTGATTATGTCCTCTATCATTTTTGAAAAAGTACTCTCTTTAAAGATGGCAAACCATCCTTCTTCAGTTGGCTCTTTAGCAAGTAATCTTAGAGATTTTGATAATGTGCGTTCTTTTTTGACAAATGCGACAATGGCAGCGGTTATTGATCTTCCATTTGCATTGATTTTTTTAATGGTAATTGCTTACATTGGTGGAAATATTGTACTTATACCTATGGCGACAATAATGTTTATAATGTTATATGCATTTATAATAAAAAAACCACTCCAAGAAAGTATTGAGAGTACACATGAAGCTGGAGCTAAGAAAAATTCGATTTTGATAGAAGCTTTAAGTAATATTGAAACGCTTAAGACATTAGGAACTTTGAGTCAGATTCAATGGAAATGGGAAGAATCAACGGGTGAAATAGCAAATAAAAGTTTAAAATCTAGACTTCTTTCGGCATCCATTCCAACTGTAACACAGCTTCTTATTCAGCTTAATACTGTTGTTATTATTATCGCAGGTGTGTATAAAATTCAATCTTTTGAACTCTCGATGGGAGCACTTATCGCCATCGTAATACTTACTGGTAGAACTTTAGCCCCTATGGGACAAGTGACAGCTCTTTTAACAAACTATGAGACAACAAAAACTTCTTATGATGCTATAAATGACATCATAACCCAACCAAGTGAGAGACCTGAAGGTAAAAAGTTTGTTCAAAGTCCAGAATTTACAGGACATATAGAATTTGTCAATGTAACATTTAGTTATCCAGGATCAGAAATACCAGCTATTAAAGATGTCTCATTTAGTGTAAATCCTGGTGAACATATAGCTATTATTGGACGTATAGGAAGTGGCAAAAGTACTATTGAAAAATTACTGTTAGGACTTTATGAACCAGATGAGGGACAGGTTCTTGTAGATGGCATAGACATTCGTCAAATTGATCCTGCTGATTTACGTAAAAATTTCTCTTATCTTTCACAAGATGTAATGTTGTTTCGAGGTACTGTTAAAGACAACATAACATTTAGAGCTTCACATGCAAGTGATGGAGCAATGATAAAAGCAGCTCAGGTAAGTGGTGCAGCTGAATTTATAAAAAAACATCCTCGAGGTTACGAAATGCCCGTTGGGGAAAGAGGACTTGGACTATCAGGTGGTCAGAGACAAAGTATAGGTATTGCAAGGGCACTTCTTTTAGATACTCCCATAGTTCTTCTTGATGAACCTACAAATGCGATGGATCAAATTACCGAAGGAAAACTTTTAGAAAATCTCAAACTAGAGTTTAAAGGTAAAACAACATTAATTGTTACTCAGAAGATGACATTACTACAAATAGCTGACAGAGTTATAGTAATGGATAATGGAAAAATAGTTATTGATGCTGCTAAAGAAGAAGCATTACGAAAACTTCAAGGAGGTAAATAATCATGGCAAATAAAAAAACACAAGAGTATAACAGCAAAGATTTTGAGTTTATGAACTCTTTGAGTGCAGCCATATTAGAACGATCTCCAAGTAGGATGAGCCGCGTACTTAAAATATGGATTTTTACTATTTTTTCTTTTATTTTATGGGCATCTTTTGCAGAGATAGATGAAATAACACGCGGTGAAGGAAAGGTAATACCATATGGAGAAAATCAAGTTATTCAGAACCTAGAAGGTGGAATAATAGAATCAATACTTGTAAAAGAGGGTGCCCTTATTAAAAAAGGTGATGTCATTTTAAAAATAAGCAATTTAGCAGCCTTCTCAACAAGTGCAACGAATACAGGAAAATTAAATGAACTTCGAGCAAAAAAATTACGTTTATCTGCTGAAGCGAACAGTCGTCCCTTTAAGCATATGCAAACGAACAATAAAGATTTTAAAAAACAGATAGAACTTGCACTAGAGCTATACAACTCAAATAAAATTGAAAAAACAGCACAGGACCAATCTATTGCAGAGCAGATTGAACAACGAAAACAAGAGCTAAAAGAGGCTAAAGCAAGAATACATTCTCTTAGAAAATCTTTAGAATATGTAACCGAAGAGATACAAATGACAGCTCCTATGGTAAAAGAAGGTATAAAATCTAAAGTGGATTTTTTGAAGCTGAAACGCGAAGCAAATGGCATTCAAAATGATATAGAAGCCGCTTCATTATCTCTACCACGTTTAGAGTCGGCAATAGAAGAGTATAGACTAAAGCGCCAAGAAGTAAGACAAGAGTTCATAAACAAAACAAAAAGAGAACTTAATGAACTAACAGCAGAACTCAATAGAATTACACAACAACAAGTTGCATTTTCGGATCAAGTAGATAGAACAATGGTAAAGTCTCCAGTTGATGGAATAGTGCAAAAACTGTTTGTAAATACCATTGGCGGTGTTGTAAAACCTGGTGCAGATTTGGTTGAGATAGTTCCAACAGATAAAAAACTTTACTTGGAGATAAAAATAAAACCAAAAGACATAGCTTTTATTCATCCAGATGCAGAAGCAATGGTAAAAATATCTGCTTATGATTTTGCTATTCATGGTGGATTAAAAGGGCAGGTAGACAATATCTCTCCTGATACAATTACAGATAAAAAAGAGAATACCTTTTATATTATTCATGTTCAAACTGAGA
>NZ_JAEMVD010000014.1 GCF_029215975.1 Sulfurimonas sp. SAG-AH-194-C20 | reverse complement strand
TAGTAAACTTGATTTTTGCCACTAAAAAACCAGCTATAAATGTTAAGAGATAGTATATGTAACTTTTATCAAATGTAAATTTTGCTTCTTCAGGGTCAAGTAGTTCCTCTTTTTTAAACTTTGCATCTCTAACTCTTATGTCAACTCCATCAAACTTTAAAGTTTTAAGCTGTTTTTCTTTAAGATCAAAGTACTCTATTTTCCAGGAAGGGATTGCAAAACTTTTGTCACTTACAAAAGCAAACTTTTTCCGCCAAGTTCCTCTGTAGCCATCGGTAGTTAGAGTTATCTCTTCTTTAGGAGCTTCACTAAAAACTTCAACACCCTTTATCTTATAATCTATATCTTTAAAAACTTGAAAGTCACCCAGTCCACTAACTTCAAACTCTAAATGATAAGGCTCATAAGCTTCTATCTCGCCCTTATCTTTTCTCACACTCAGAGTAAACTCACCTACTTTAGGACTACTTGTCTTTAAAATGTTTAACTCTATACTTTTTTGCTTATATGCAAAGAGAGAAAACTCTTCATAGTTAGCATTATCACGACCAAGCATACCGTTCTCTATCGAGTCTTTATTTGTCTTTTTCATAAGTGTATCGAGAGCTAAAGTAAACTTCCCTCTTCTCTTTACAAAAAGAACAAACTCATACTCATTTATTTTTCTGCCATCTATGATTTTTTCATCTTCTCTTAGTATCTCTATCTTATAGTTTTTGTTATCAGTTGTAGGGTTGAACTCTATCACATATAGCTCTGCACTATCTATATACTTACAAGTGTAGTGAAGATGTATCGCTTCATTTACATGTGCCTCTTTTTTATTTACTTCTACACTCCAAGTATACTCTGAAGCCTGAACTAATGTTGTAAAAAGAAAAAGAAGGATAAATCTACCAAGGTTTTTGTTCATTTGTTTGCCTTTTATTTATAAGTTCGTACTGTTTAAAGCTCAGTTTTGCTTTACCTGAGTTTAGGGATATACTCGACTCTTGCTTACTCTTTTTTGATTTTTTACTCGTACCATTACTAACGGTAGCACTTACTTTCATGTTAGAACTTCCACCCTCTTTTTTCTTCTTTTGAGAACTCTCATTTTTTTTAGCTAAGTTAGATTTCTTCGCACTTTTTTGCTGTCCTGTTGTCATCTGTTTCTCTTCATCTACATCGCGAATATAAGCAAGGTTTTCATCTGCTTCTTTTGTGTAGTGTAGTGCTAAGGACTTCTTATATGCTGTTCGTGCTTTTGCATACTCTTTTAAACGAACCAAAGAGTTTGCACTATTATAATATATGACTGCTTTTATCTCTGCCTTACTTGATTTTACACTTCTAAACGCAGATAAGGCATTCTCATACTCTCCATCTTTATAAAGTTCAACTCCCTTCTCAAATGCTACTCTATTTTCATTTTTCACAAAGTCCAAAACACTTGCATTTAGAGTCACACCAAAGAAAACAAGCACTACTATAATATATTTCTTGAGTGTACTCACACTTACTAAAAAGCTCAAAAGAGCTAATGCAACAAAATAATAAAAAAGCTCTATATTTTGAACAATAGTAACATTGCTCTTATACTCATCATATCTTTGGGACTGCAAAGCTGAGATAATATCGCTTAGAGAATGAGTATAAACCCCTCCACTAACTTTACTGATGAGAGATATCGAACTGTTCTCACGACTTACAACTATGTCATCCATTTCATCTTTAAGCAGGTCTCCATTTTCTAAACGCAGGGTACCCCCACTTTTTGTCGCTATCATCAATGTATTTACCTGTAGCTTGTTTTCTTTGGCATACAGAGCTTCATCTTCATAGTTTAACTCATCTGCCCCATCACTTAACAGAACGACACTCACTCTTGGAGATTTTGACATTTTTCTAGCAAGAACTAATGCAGGCATTACACTACTCCCTTTTGTCATTATCAGTTTTTCATCTAGCATATTAAAAAGGTGTAAAAGGAGTTGTGTGTCTTGTGTTAAGGGAGAGAGTATGATGGCATTTGTAGTAAATCCAAGCACTCCGAAGCGACTATTTTGTTCTTGTTTAACCAACTTTTCTAAGCTTGATTTTGCGAAAGATAGACGAGATGGCGCTATATCTTGTGCTTGCATGGAGTATGAGAGGTCCACTGCAATGACTACATCGTTTAAAAGTTCTTGTGTTTTGATAGGTTCTTGTTCGATAACGGGACGAGTAAGTGCTAAAACTATAAACACAAAAGTTACTATGTACCCATACGAGGCTAAACGCAGAGATTTAAAATCTTTTTTCATAAAGGCTACTACTAAAAAAAGTAAAAGCCATAAGTACTCGGGGTTTAAAAAACTCATCTTTTTATCTCCCTGTAAAGTAAAAAAAGTAAAAGAGCTGCTGCAAAAAGAAGTAAACTTTGAAAATAATAATCTTTTAACTTGTACTCTTTAGAGCTTATCTTTGATGACTCCAGGCTGTCTATGGCACTGTAGACATTTTGTAACTCTTTAGCACTCACAGCACTATAGTAAACTCCCCCACTCTCTTTAGCGATCTTTTTCATCAAGCCTGAATCTGCTTCACCTATAGCAATCGTATAGATTTTGATACCTGCATTTTTTGCCAAGACTAAAGCAGATTTTGGTGAAATAGTTCCACTATTATGCTCTCCATCACTAAGGAGTACCATCACTTTACTTTTAGCTTTTGAGTGTTTAAAAGCTCGCACACCCATAGCAATCCCTTCTCCTATGGCAGTGTTTTGCCCAGCCATACCTTCGCTTAAGTAAGAGAGCATATCTACTACTATCTCTTTTTCATAAGTAATAGGTGAAGCGATAAAGGCGAAGTCTCCATACAAAACTATTCCAACATTATCACTCTCTCGACTCAGTATAAACTTTTGAGCGACTATTTTAGTAAGTGAAAATCGTGAGAGTCTTTTTCCTTGACTAAACTCATCTTCAACATCAAAACCAGAAGCATTCATAGAGCCACTTGCGTCTATTACTAGTACTATATCTTTTCCATTACGGTTAAGTGGATTTGACTTATCGACTATGACAGGAGAAGCTAGGGCAATGCATAGAAGTATAAAGATAAGAATTTTTACAATCCACTCTAGTTTCATAAAGCTGCGTTTAACTGGCAAAAATTGAAGATGCACAAAATATCGCTGTTTTAAGTACTCTCTACATTTATATAAACACCAAATAATAGGAATAAGTAAAAGAATAAGATAAGGGTATTCAAAACTATAGTAATTCATTAAGTATATTTTATCAAAATTAAGGCTTTTTATGTGAATATATTATTATATTTCATAAATATCATAATTTAGCACTATTTATCTTGACATATTTTACCTATTTGTCTATAATTTCGACCTCTTAACATTAAGAGAAACAAGTCTTGTTAGCTCAGCTGGTAGAGCACGTCACTTTTAATGATGTGGCCGATGGTTCGAATCCATCACAGGACACCATTTCTTTGTTTATTTGCACTTCAGTTTAAAGCTCACTTACTAGATGTAAGTTTCACTTGAAACTTCAGCACAACTAAATCAAAAAACAACTACAAAGTGGCCCCGTCGTCTAGCGGTTAGGATCCATGGTTTTCATCCATGTTACAGGAGTTCAATTCTCCTCGGGGTCACCACTTACAATAACATCAACCTACTCCATAAATACCGTATTTAATCAACACATATAAACTAAAATATTACTCAAAATATTACTTAAAGTCCAAAAGTATATAGGAAAATTCCTTAGAACTACCCTACTTCATTAGATATTTCACAAATTCTAAAAATTAAATATAATTTTCATCTAATTAATCTTGTACTATCTATAAACTACTTTAAGTTTAAATTATTAAGATACTTTGACATCTTCTTTGTATAATGTTTCAAAAGAGAATAAAATAGTCTGTATTAGATACTATTATTAGATATTAAAGTTTATTCTTGGAAATAAATATTACAATATAAAAACATTACTTTAAATTTGCAAAGGTTTATATTATAAAACGAATTCAAGTGCTACCAAAAGCTTCATCATTAATAGAATCACTTCGTGATATAGGATATTCTTTTGAAAGTGCTATTGCTGATATTATTGATAATAGTATTACAGCTAATGCAAAAAATATAAAAATTTATTTTGATTTTCACAATCAAAACTTGTCTTTAGCTATTATTGATGATGGTTACGGAATGACTGAATCAGAAATTATTGAAGCGATGAGAGCTGGTAGTAAAAATCCATTGGATACTCGTAGTGAAAATGATTTAGGTCGTTTTGGCTTAGGATTAAAAACTGCCTCATTTTCTCAATGCAGAAAATTAACTGTTGTATCATCACAATACAACAATAAAATATCTGCAAAATGGGATTTAGATTTTGTTGCTAAAACAGAAGATTGGTCATTGCAGATACTTGATGAGAGTGAAATTTCAAATATCTATAAAATTAATTCAATGCAAGAGAGTGGTACACTAGTACTATGGGAAGATACAGATAGAATTATTGACAATACTGTTTCCTCACTTACAGAAGACATAGTATATGAGAAAATAGATTCTGTACAGAAACATCTTGAACTAGTTTTTCATAGATATTTAAAAGGTAAAAATAAAGTAAATATTTTTATAAATGACGTACAATTAAAACCTTTTGACCCTTTTCATACAAAACACACTGCGACACAAGACTTAACTGAAGAAATAATAACTATAAATAATTCAAAAATAATCATAAAACCATACATACTACCGCACTATACTAAGATTTCTGCTCATGAATATGATTATTATGCAGGCGAAGGTGGTTATTTGAAAAATCAAGGATTTTATGTTTATAGAAATAAAAGGCTTCTTGTATCAGGCACTTGGTTCAGATTAATTCCTCAATCTGAGATGTATAAATTAGCGAGAATTCAAATAGATTTACCGAATAGTTTAGACCATCTATGGAAAATTGATGTTAAAAAATCAAATGCTTCTCCTCCATCTATCATAAGACAAAGATTAAAAAAAATTATTGAAAAAATCGCAGGTACTTCTACTAGAGTTTATAGAGCAAGAGGTCATAAAAGTAGTAGCTCTAACAGTGCATTTTGGGAAAGACATAGTGCTAGGGGTGAAATAAATTATACAATAAATAAAGAACATCCTTTTATTGAAAAATTTATTGAAGACCTAAGTGATTCTCAAGCGAGTGAATTTAATAATATATTAAATTTAATAGGTGGGTTTTTCCCAAAAGATGCTTTATACTCTGATATTGGAAATAATAATCCTAAAGATATTAATCCAATATCAATTCCAGATATAGAACTAGAAGAGATGGCAAATAATAAGATTAAAATGGAACAAGATTTTATGACAGATGATGAATTCATAAAATATTTTAAATCAACTGAACCGTTTAACATATACACTAAAGATTGGCTGATATTTATGGAGAATGTAATATGAATATAAAATGTTTAGAAAAAGCAAGAAAATTAGTTAAAGGATTTTTAGACCAAAAAGAACAAGGATTTATTCCTGAAATTAACTTTGTTGAAAAACTACTGAAAATAAAAGCTGATGAATTAGACTTATTAGGGTGCAGATTATCAGAAGATGATATTAAACATTTAAGTAGAGAAATCCATTCCGAAGAAACAATAACAATACCTCGTGCTTCAACAATTATGTCCAAAGATAAAGAGCCATGGTTGCATACATTAGACAATCCATCTACATATTACTCCGACAGATATAAAAATTATTTGAATACAGATGAAGGTTTTTCCAGACAAGTCGTAGACAAAATTTTTAAAACAACAGAGGAAACATTAGATTTTATGACTAACCCAAATATTGATACAGCATGTATTAAAAAAGGGCTAGTTATGGGTAATGTTCAATCTGGTAAAACTGCCAACTATTTAGCCTTAATCAATAAAGCTGCCGATGTAGGATATAAACTTATTATATTAATTGCAGGTATCCATAATAATCTACGAATGCAAACACAGTCAAGAGTCAATGGAGGATTCATAGGTTTTGATACAATTCTTGGAGAAGATATTGGTGTAAGTAAGTATGGCTTTGATAACAGACCTTTTTCATTTACAAGCACTAAATATGATTTTAAAAAAGACATTGCAACTTCTCTAAATTTCAATCCTGAAAATTCTACTGTACCTGTAATTTTAGTTATAAAGAAAAACTCTTCCACACTTAAAAATCTATTGGACTGGCTAGAAACAAACAAGACAAGAAGTGCCTATTCCACATATCCTATGCTCTTAATAGATGATGAAGCAGATAATGCTTCTATCAATACGAAAAAAAACCCAAATGAAACTACAACAATTAATAGACAAATTAGACAAATTTTACAAATGTTTCAAAAGAGAAGTTATGTAGGATATACAGCAACACCATTCGCAAATATTTTTATAAATCCAGAAAGTAAGACAGATGAGTATGGGGATGATTTATTCCCAGAAGATTTTATTGTTTCACTAGAAAGCCCAAGCAACTACATAGGCGCAGAGCAAATATTTAATACAAAAAATAATGTATTGAGACTTATTGATGATAATGAGATTTGTTTAGATGTAAAATTAAAAAAAGACGACATTGTAGATTGCTTACCATATAGTTTATATGAAGCAATAAATACTTATTTACTTGCGACAGGAATTAGAAAACTAAGAAGAAACAAGAATCTACACTCATCTATGCTTATAAATGTGTCTTTTAGAATTGCCATTCAAGAACAGGTAAAAGAGTTGGTTGTTGAATATTTAGAAATAATAAAAAAACATATTAAATATAACTATAAAAAATCTATAAAAGAGATGATAAAAAATGAAAAAATAAACTTATTATACTCTTGTTGGTTAAAAGAGTTTAAAGATGAAAAAACAAAATTTCAAGATGTGTTAGAACAAATAAATCAAAATGAACAACTGATAAAAGTTTTTTTAATTAATAGTAAAAAAACTCAAGAAGAAAAACTGAACTATGATAACTACAATGAAGAAGGATTAAATGCCATAACAATCGGTGGATATAGTTTATCAAGGGGATTTACAATAGAAGGACTTACTGTAAGCTATTTTTTAAGAAACTCACAAATGTATGACACCCTATTACAAATGGGAAGATGGTTTGGGTACAGAAATGGATATGACGATTTATGCAGACTATATATGAGAGAAGAAGCTATAGGATGGTATAAGCACATATCAGAAGCAACTGAAGAATTAAAAGAAGAATTTAAAATCATGAATGACCATGATTTGACTCCTCGTCAATATGGGTTAAAAGTAAAAAACCATGATGAATCCCTAATCATAACGGCCAGAAATAAAATGTTTCACTCTAGTGATGCTACTATCTCTATAAATTATTATGGAGAGTTGATAGAAACAAGAAAAATCAGTAATAATGATAAAAAAATACAAGCTAATTTAGATAATCTTAAAAAATTTATCTCAAATTTACCAAATTCCCAAAGAGATAAAAATGAAACGAAAAATTTACTTTGGAAAGATATACAAGTTGATAGTATATTGGGTTTTATTAAGTCATATGAAAATCATCCATTAAATATAAAAACGGATGCTAGTACAATTGAAAAATATTTAATATCTCAAAATATAACTAGTTTTGATGTCACAATTATCTCTAATAGTAAAAAAGATAGTGACCCATATAAAATATCAGATAGTATAACTATTTATAAAGAAATGAGGTCATCTTTTATTGATAATGCAACCTTACAAATTAGTGGTAATAAATCAAGAGTTGGTAGTGTAAGTGATGAAAAAATAGGATTAGAAAATATTGAAAATCTAAAGAAATCATTAAATGGTAAATCCCTTAGTGGTGTAGATTATCGAAGAATTAAGACGAAACCTTTACTTATTTTACATATATTAAAAATCAAAAAGAAAGATACAGAAGATGATTATCCAAATAATTTACAAGCCGTTGTTGCATATGGAATAAGCTTTCCAGGTCAATCAAGTGGTGGTAGGAAAATTAATTCTGTTACCTATAAAGTAAATAACACTTGGTTGAAAAATAATTTTGATACAGAGAATGAAGATGATGAAAATGAATAATAACCCTTGGTTAAATATTGAAGAACCGCAAGCTAATATAAATTTTAATGCTGTTCTTGCTGATAAGGATAATTTACTTGAGTTTTATTGGGCAAAAGATTCATTTGGAAATTTATTATTTATCTTGCATACTCAATCAAAGGTTATTATTAATCAAAAAATTCCTGCTTTAAATGGTATATCTATATCTGTTGGTTCTATTGACTTTACAAACCAATTGTTATTAACATTATCTTCAATAGCTGATAAAGATATATTTTATACTCTATGCAAGGACTTATTAAAATCTACCCATAATTTAGACAATGAAACATTAGCAATTAGGTCAATCCTTAAAAGATTAGAAAAGTGGCAATACTTTCTAAAGAGCTCTAGAAAAATCATAGATAAAAAACACTTAAAGGGTTTAATTGGCGAATTATATTTAATAAAAAAACATCTATTGAAGAAGTATAGTTCAAACGAAGTATTAGAGTTTTGGAAAGCTCCTTTACAGTCTGTGCAAGACTTTGAAATAGATTCAATGACAATTGAAGTGAAAACAAAATCTTCTGTAAATAGTGTGACTATCTCATCTTATGAGCAACTATTTACAGAATTAAATACTTTATATTTATTTGTTGTAACACTCACAGAAGCAACAAAAAATACAGCTGAATCATTTACTATTTATGATATGGTTAATGATATTAAAGAGCTAATAGGTTTAGATGACTTATCACTTATTGATAAGTTTAACAACTTATTAATGCAATATGGTTTTATAGAACTTTCAGAATATGAGGATTTTTATTTTATTATTACATCGGATGAATTTTATACGGTAACAGATGATTTTCCTAAAGTCTCTGAAATTCCAGAGGGAATTGAAAAACTCACATATAGGATAAATTTAGACACCTGCAAAAGCTTTTTATTAAAAGATAAATTATTTACCATTAAAGGAAAAGAGCAATGAATGAACTCGAAGAATTTTATGATGATTTTATACAGCAAATTTATACATCCGCTGATGTAGGAGAAGACTTTAAAGAAAGTCAGTTCTTTGAAAAATCAATCGAATATCTTATTGATGATGGAACAGTAGAAGATTATACATATTTACCTTTTAGGCATAAAAGTCTTGGTATGAAGATAGATGGCTATGAATTTATAGAGGATAGAGAAGTTCTAAATTTATTTATTTGTGACTTTGAAGATGATTATGAATTAAAAACTTTAACTAAGTCAGAAATAGAAATTAATATAAAAAGATTGACTAAATTTTTCAACTATTCAATAGAAAAACATTTCTATGATGAACTTGAAGAGACTTCTCCAGGGTATGCAGTTTCATATTTTCTTTATAATAATCAAAATAGATTTAAATCAATTAATATTATTCTAATAAGCAATAAGCAACTAAGTAAAAGTGTTAAAAAGTTGCCATCTGAACAGATTAAAGACTATCAGGTTACATATGATATTTGGGAAATTAAAAGGTTCTATGAAATTGAAACTTCTAAAAATAAAAAAGAAACTTTAGAAATAGATTTTGAAAAAGATTTTAATACTCTTATCCCATCGCTACCAGCTCATATCGCTTCATCACCTTATCACTCATATCTGTGTGTTATAAGCGGGGATGTCCTTGCTAAACTATATGAAAAATATGGTTCTAGATTATTAGAATCAAATGTTCGAAGTTTCTTACAATTTAGAGCAAAAATTAATAAAGGGATTCGAAAAACAATAAATGAAAATCCTAGTATGTTTTTTGCATACAACAATGGTTTAACAGCGACTGCTGAAGATATTGAAATTACATCTGATAATAAAATTAAAAAATTAAAGAACTTTCAAATTGTAAATGGTGGTCAAACAACAGCTTCTTTATTCAATACGATGAAAATGGATAAAGTTGATTTATCTGATATTTTTGTACAAATGAAATTAACAATAATCAATGATGATAAAGTGAATGAAGTCGTACCAAATATATCAAGGTTTGCTAACACTCAAAATAAGGTAAATGATGCCGATTTCTTTTCTAATGATATATTCCATATTAGAATGGAAGAAAAATCAAGACGAATCTGGGCTCCTGCTAAAGAAGGGGAGTTGAAAAAAACAAAATGGTTTTATGAAAGAGCAAGAGGACAATATCTTGAAACTCAATCAAAACTTACAGAAGCTAAAAAAAGAGAATTTAAAGAGATACATCCTAAGCCTCAGTTATTCTCAAAAACAGATTTAGCTAAATTCCTTATGGTATGGGAAAATAAGCCACAAATAGTAAGTCGTGGTGCTCAAAAAAACTTTATGGAATTTGGAAATATCATTGTTCCAAGATGGAATAAAAATGATAAAGAATTTAATGATATGTACTTTATTCACACTATTGCAAAAATTATCATATTTAAAACTTGTGATAAAATAGTTTATAAAGAACCATGGTATGGAGGATATAAAGCTAATATAGTTGCTTATACATTATCTACAATTTCATACCTATTGTCAAAAGAAGGATTAAGTCTGGATTATACTCATACCTGGAAGATACAAGGTATAGAACCTTATTTTGAAGAAGAAATTAAAAGAATAAGTAAATATATCAATAGTTTTATATCTACAACCCCAGAGAAGGTCACAAATATTTCAGAATGGTGTAAAAAAGATGGTTGCTGGGATAAATTAAAGGATATAATTAATACTTCAGATACAATCTCACTATCAAATAATTTTTTAAAAAAAATGATTACAAAAAAAGAGTTAGACTACGAGAATAAAGAATCTAAAAAAGAACAGAAAATTGATAACGAAATGGAATTATTAAAAAAATTATATAAATTTACACCAGCTGAATGGAGTGGAATTATAGAATGGGGGAATACTCACAATGAACTATCTCCTGAAGAAATAAATTTTTTAAATTTAATTCCAACTAATAAATATCCTTCTGATAAACAATCAAAACGCATAGTACAAATTATAAAAAAATTAGAAGATGAAGGCATGAAAAGTATATGGTAGATTTAAGTTACCACTCCAATATTATTATTGTTAAACTAAAAATAATTTTATAGTTAGCATGGAGTTAATTTTTACTAAATAAAAGACAGTATAGCAGAATGAAAGCTTGGAATATATCTTATTCGAATAAATTCGCCAATTCAAAAAAATATCCATAATCTAAATAATTTCCTTAATTTTTTTTGCAATTTGCTCTGCCATTTTAGGTGGAACTGCATTTCCAATTTGTCTAAATTGAGAACTCCTTGGACCTTCAAAATAAAAATTATCGGGAAAGGATTGGAGCCTTGCTGCTTCTCTAACTGAAAGGGACCGCAACTGTGTAATATCTGGATGAATATAATAATGTCCATCCATAGCTATATGAGCAAGAACTGTATGAGAAGCTTGCATATCACTTTTTACTACATTAAATCTATTTGTAAATGAAGTGATATTTTTATGTGTAATTAGTTCTGGCCTTCTACTCGCAAGTTCTTTGTAGCATAAGCGCTTTTTATTTTCTGTCCAAGCTATGATAGCTTCTTTATAAATTTCTAGGTCTCTTTCATTATGCATTCTTGTTTCATGCTGAGTAAGAATATCAAAACCTTCTTCTCTAATATTTGAGTCAATAAGATATTGATTAGTTTTAGTTCTATATTTTCCTTTACCTTCAATCATTTTATCAGGTTTTGTTTTTGGTAAATCATCTAAAGCTTCTTGTACTAAATATTTTTTTTCTATAGTTTCAAACTTTGGATAAGAATAATACTTTTGTCGTTTATCTTTTTTCCAACCAACAATAATAATTCTTTTTCTATCTTGAAGAACACCATAATCAGATGCTGAAAGTTCTTGAAGTTCCATGTGATAACCAGCTTTTTCAATAGCAATTTTAATATCATTAAAATGTTTTCCATTAGCGGCACTCATCATTCCTGGGACATTTTCAAATATAAACATTTTTGGTTTAAAAGTTTCTAAAAATCGTATATAATATTTATAAAGAAAATTACGAGGGTCACAAGTAACAGCATCTTTCATTCTAGCTCTTCCAACAACCGAATAAGCTTGACAAGGAGGTCCACCAATAATTAAATCTACATTTTTTATTTTTTTATTTTTGAGATTTTGTTTTATTTTTTTAGTGATATCATCAAATGTATCATCTCCAATAAATGTATTAATTACATCATTGGAGTTAGCTACATCAGCATAATTCCAAAGTTCTTCTCTCGATATATTTTTTAAAAGATAGTCATTATAAATATCAAGCTTGTCTTCATTCTTCAATTTCCAATAAGCTGTACGAGTACGTAGTGTATTTGCAGCATTTTTATCTGCTTCAACATGACCAACAAAGGTACTATTAGTACGAAAAAAACCTTCTGATAGTCCTCCTGCACCTGAAAATAAATCTAATATAACCAATGTAATCCAATTATTTATAATTTTCTTTGGATTATATCGATTGTGTTCTTAAAGTGTCCTGTAAGAATATTTTATATTTAAATTTAAATTGCTTAACATATATATATAGTTTTATTGATATAAAGCCTAAATCACATCATATATATTAATATAGGAGTGATGAACTCTTTGGGTAAGTAAGTGAAATAGGCATAGTTATTGTTTTGTTACACATTCCTTATAAGTAACACATCAAAAAAGTAGGTAAATTTTAATATCCTGAAAAATTATTATTCACTGCTACTCTTTGGTAAAGCTCTTTATCATCATAGCCATCATAATTGTAATTGTTTCTTCTACTTGTAATATTTGCTATTGATATTTGAATTGGTTCATTTCTAAAGATACTATATCTGCAAGAATCAATACAATCGTCGAACATTTTGACAGGTTTATCAAGGGGCTCCCCATTTGAATCTAAGCTCCAACTATACAAATCTAACTCCTTAATAAGATTTGTGCTGTTACTAGTCACTTTTATATTTAGTGATAGCATATAATCCAAACCTCCCAAAACTGATTTGTTTGCTTTTTGGCAGTGTTTAAATCCAGCATTTTGGATGGAAGTTATCAAATCAGGACGGGCAGAATCTGCAAAAATTTGAGCATCTTCAGCTATTCCTTCTTCTTTCATAAATGCAATTAAATCACTTACTAATGATTCTGTCTTGCAGTAAAGCTCTTTAAAATATACATCACTTCCAACCGTTCTAGCCTCAATAAAAGTCATAAAATGCTGGAATCCAAAATCAACGCCATATGATTTTTTATCATAAATGCTAGGTAAATCAGATACTACTTGATAGTCTTCAAATATCACCCCTTTGAGTGTACCCCAAATTCCCTTACAGTAAATATCATACATATTTTTATTCTGGGAAATGAGAGATTCAAGAATGTCTTTATACTCTAAGTCTAAGAAAGGGTTGTCTAAGAATGTTGAGTGAACTACTTTTGTTTTATCATCTTGATTATCAAAGAAACGCTTCTTCAACCAACTATTACTGCTAGTAGGGTTAAATGTTAATAGTAATTGGAAATAACTGGCATTGTAGCCTCTTAAGCGTAAGTCAAGCTGGATAAAATCCTGATATGTTACCTCACTAGCCTCTTCCAGCCACAAGCTAGACACAGATGATATACTCTTCAGTCGTTCAACATTATCAAGTCCATTCATAATAATAGAGTTACCATTTTTACAAGTTATCGTTAAGTCTGTAAGGTTATAATCGAAAAGTTCTTCGACATTCCATATTTTTATTACCTCTTTAAATAACTGAAAGACTGATTTCTTTAAACTTCGTGCTGTCTTCCTTAAAACTAATATTCTATGATTTTTTTCAGTTAATATTCTAAAAAGAATCTTTTGTGTTGCACTGTAGCTTTTTGAACTTCCACTTCCACCATATGATATTAAATACCTACTTTCCACTTTGAGCATATCATAGCCCTTTGGTGTCATTAAATCTTTTATGTTTGAGAGGTCAATATTATAAGTCATTTGGTAACTGCACTTTTATTGAAATTGATTGTGTACTATTTTCTCGTTCACTAACACCGCTAAGTTCAAGAGCTAGTTTAACTGCTCCCAGTTGAACACTTTCACTTTCAGTTGAAGATAAAATATCATCCAGTTTTTGTACTGATTTTAATGCCAACTTTTTAAACTCATCTCTATAAAATTTCTCTTCCAGGTAAGTTATTTTATTTTTTACTTCTTCATTTCTTAAAAGTAGGTGGGATTTCTTTTGAGCATATTGTTTTGAGTACCCTGCTACTAATGATGATTCCCTTGCATTATGTGTTGAAACATATGCTATACAAAAGTTGAGCATTTTTTGAGTCATAATATTTTACCTACCTTATTCCTACTTAAGCACTAAGTTCAAGCATCTCTCTATACAGTTGTGCTTTTTCTTTTATCATTCTCTGAACAACTTCTAAACTGACATTAATTTCATATTCTTCTATCTGTAAATCTTCTAGTTTAGTCTCAGACAGAACCTGAGGAATTCTCTTTCCAGAATAAGTAGCCACTTCAGGATTCATAGAATTAAATTTATCCACTAGAGTTCTACCAGTTAAAAGAGCACCATCAGATATAGAGAGTCCTTTAATATCAATATTATGTTTCGTAGCACTACTATTTACATCTTTAACAAATAGTTCCCATTGTTTGAGCATTGCTTTTCTTTCAAGAATAATTTTTTCTGCTTTAGTTGTATGAGATAATATTTTTTCTTTTACATTTTCTAACTCAACAAGATATTGAGTTCTATCTAACATTAACTGTTCAGGAACTGCATCTTTGTACTTTGACTCAATTTGTTTAATAATTGATTCTTGTATGGATAATCTAGCATCATCTGGTCTGCTTGGTAGTATTAATTTAATCATTTGATATCCTTTATATTTATATGACATTATATCTAATATTTTATAATTTCTTATGAATTTAAACTAATTCAGTTGACTTATATAATTTTAATATAATAGATTTTTTTTTTGGATTGAACTTCAACAAGTTCAACGGGTTTGGGTTAGTTAACCCATTGTAATTGATTCGTATATTTTTATAAAAACATTTCTCAAGCTTTATTTGTTTGTTGCTTTAGATAACTTGAAACCTAGTTTCACTTTAGCTACTGCTGAACAGATAAAATGTCTTGAGTGTTTTTGTAAAAATACTACACTGATAAAATAGTCATTTGTAGTCTTTATTATGTTGGTATAGTTTCTATACTTTTCCAAGAAAGGCATAGTTTTTATACTTTTCTTAGGAATGGTATAGTTTTTATACTTTTCAAAATACTTCTTTTCCTTTCTTTACCAGTATCTTTTTAACTGCTTTTGAACCTATATGATAGATTATATTTGCTCCCTTCCCTCCCGTTCTTTCCACAAATAGAAGATATTCATCCACCAATTCTTTTTTAGCTTTTTTATATGTAACTGCACTCATTTTACATACTTCCATCATTCTTTTATCAATTGGATTAAAATCTGGATGCAGTTCAAAAAGTCTATAATAAACTACCAGAGCATTATTAGAAATGTTATCAGTATCTTCTCTAAGTAATCTTGTATGTGCTTGATTTGGAGCTGGATTATATTTGACTATGCTCATATCAAACTCTCCTCAAAAGAAGATAACAATTACAATATACTGTCATAATTAAATCTCCTTTTGAATATTTTATTTTCACTACTACTGCTTTACTACAATTACCACTGTTTCTGACACTATGCTGTTTTATATGCCGTCTTAATATGGGTACTCATACCACTTGCATCAAGACCATCTCTAATAACTCTTGCTATTACCTCTGCTGAAAAGTAAACCTTTCCACCTCTTTTAACAGATTCCAGCAAACCCATTGAACGATAGTTATCTATAGTAGTCACACTTACACCCAGTGCTTTAGCACTTTGTATTTTTGTTCCATATAGATTTCCATTCCAAGACTCTGTTATTTGTTTGATTATGTCTTTAAGACCAATTATTTTACTCATTTGATACTCCTATTTGTTATGAGTGAATTGTAGCTATTAAGAGGTATTGGTGTATAGAATGGACTTCCCCAATTAAGGGGAGGTAAGAATTATATGTGCATTATTTATGAGCGGGGATTATTTTAAGTAGTTAGTAATATTAACTATATTGAGTCAGGTTTACCGATGTAGTACTTATCTTCAATGTAGCTAGCATTAATGATATCCATAAAGTTTTCTTTATATTTGAGTAGTTTTGTTTCATTTATACTTCCATCTTTTTCCTCAACATCCTTTCGAATACTATTTAAATATTTAATCATATTGAGTTCCTCTTTTTCCTTAGCCGAGCTTGGGAAATTTATGTCATTTTCAGAAAATTTACCTTTATATGTTTTACAATTTAATGTAATATCAAATATTTCCCCTATTAACTTATCAGGTGTTTTAATCACTTTACAGGCTCTATAAAACTTTGCTTTAATTACTGATAATGGCTCAGGTAGTTCTATTATTATTGGGTCTGGCGATAGCCTTGATAAAAAATCAACTTTCTTTTTCAGTGACTTTAAATCCCTACTAAAATCTTTACTATACATTTCTGCTTTATTTAGTCTATCTAACCCAACTAATGCATAACTAATAAATCTATATACATTAATATCTATACAGTTTTCAGTATCTATCAAATGACTGATATCTACTTTTACTTTATCTGGAATGATATTAAATATCTCTTCATCTATACTATCATTCATATCTAATAGGACTTGTTTTTGTTGTTCAAACTGTATTAAGTCTTCTTTATCATATTGCATCTGCTGTTCCTTGCTGGTCTTCATCTTGTGCATAAATCATTGTCATCTTAATATCACTATGTCTAAGCATTTGCTGTGCCTTGTAAACTGAACCAGTATTTTTAATAATGTTCACGGCTGTTGTATGTCGTAAACCATAAAAGCTACTCCAACGATGTCTCTTAGACTTGTAGGCATCTTTTTTAGCTTGTTTCTCCTCTTCTTTACTCATACATTCTATATAATATAAAGGTTTATTAAATGCATCAAATATCTCTTGACTTAATTCTTGTAGATAATCTTGGCTTAGTCTGAATATTCTACCCGTTTTACTTTTTATCCAATCTTCAAGTAATGGTCTAACTTTTTTAGATATTGGTATCTCTGCTTCTTCTTGACCTTTAATCTCTCCAAAGTCTATAACACTTCTATCCAAGTGAACATCATCAACATTTAATTCCAAAACATTTTTAGGTCTTTGACCAGTATATAAAAGCATCTTCATAAAAAAATACAACTCAGGATGAATTCTTTTAGCCATATCAAATATTATGAGTAATTCATCCTCTGTAAAGAATCTCTTTTTAATAGATGAATTGACCTTATCTATTTTTATTTTTCTACTACTACCACCAAAATTCAGTAATGCTTTTAATTGTATCATCCTTGCTCTTGGCTTCATACCTTGGTCTATAAGTTTAGCTTTAAATTTAGCTATATCTGTATCTGTTATAGCCGATATTTTCTTTTTACCTATTCCAAACTCGCAGTGCTTTAGATACTTTTTGTACTCAATATCAGGCATAGGTTTACCAGTTTTACTACTAATATAATTCTTGGCTACCTCATTAAGTGTTGAGTTCCTATTTGTAGCCACAGATTCATCTATATCCTCTCTGAGGTCAGCTCCTGCTCTCTCAGTACGAACTTTTCTAATATCAGTATTTTTACTACGAACTTTAATTGTTCTTCCATCTATACCAGTTGTTGAATAGTAATAATATAAATGTTTTTTACTTTCATCACTTTGCTTATAGTACGAATAAATCCCTATCTCAACTTTTTTAAACGGCATAATTTATCTCCCAAAATCTGTTACTCATTTGTTACTCACTTTGTGTAATTTTGATAAGTAATATATGTAATCAGTTTTGTATTATAATAAATGGTTGAGAGGTATTAATAGGGGTAGTCACCCCTATTATGGGGAGGTTAGGATAGATATACTTTAGAAGCCTATAGTAAGGGGATTCCTTCAAGGGTTTTCAATTCTCCTCGGGGTCACCACTTACATAGCCTATCTTTGGCAATTTAGAATAAAATTACTCAATATTATCATATTCTTGTATTTTAATTTGTATCTCACCGGCTTAAAAATCAGTAGTAAATTCCAAAGCTCTGCATTTTGAAATCTCTAAAGAGACAAAATGTTTAAAATGTTCTGCATTTATTGGTTTTCTTAAAAATCTGTGTGCGCCACTTACTTTCATTTTTAAGTAACTTTCTCGACTTTCATCTCCGCTTACTGCAAAAAATGAGTTTTGTAGGTCTGGACGGATTTCAAAAAGCTTAACAGCAAACTCATATCCTTCCATTATTGGCATATTAATATCGCTAAATACGATGTCAGCACCATTCTCTTTGATAAATTCTAATGCCTCTACTCCACAACTAAATAAAAACATCTCTTCCTCTTTTACACCCATATCTTCAAGGAGAGATTCGATTATCATTTGTATGGTCACTGAGTCATCAAGTATTATTATTTTCATAAAAATATTATAGCAAGTTAAGGGTAAGATGCAAAGAAGAAACAGGTGTATAACTTAACACCTGTTTTATAGTTTAGTAACTTTCTGAGGAGAATTAAGTTTATGCTAAAGATGTAACATAAGTAATTGCGAATGCGAATACAGCAGCACCGATAAAGCCACCACCATACATAAATGATGAAATAACTTTTATCATAGGTTGGTATGTCCACTTAACAAGTAAAATTATCCATGAACCAACTAATGATGGCATAAATACATAGGCCATAATTTGAGCCATTCCAAAATTATTTTCAATAAATATTGTCTGTGCAATAATTAAGTCAAAAAAGAAAAGTGCTGCAACATATGCTAGCATATAGCGAACAGTATTAAATTCACCCACACATTCTGATAGTTTTAACTCTTCAGTAAAAAGACCTTTCATATCTGAGAAGTTTGCATTTGTCAATGACTTTTCCTCACAAATAAAAAATATAATTAGCCCAAATACTAATGCTGAAGCTAGTGTAATAAGTAAGATACCCATAATAAATCCTTGCGATGTTAATTTTTAAATCAAGAATATTGTATCATAAAAACTTATAAATTATTCCTTTTATAAAATCACTTTTATTTATACTTAAAATATATTTCAGTTTCATTGCATCTCTTAATGAAGTGTATAAGATATAGGTATATTAAAAGTTATATTTTGGTTTGGTTTTGGTAGTTTTTCATCTATATTTTGTATAGTTTTTATTGCTCCACGACTTAAAATATTGCTATTTGAAGATAATACCTCTATGTTAGATACTTTTGCTGCCTTTGATAGTGTAAATCGTACTAATACATTTCCTTGAATACCTCTTTTTCTTGCACGACGAGGGTAGTAAAGGTTTTCTTTTATTAATGCTATAATTTTTTCTATGTTTTCATCTATATATATTTTTTGCGGTGCTGACTTTTCTTTGACAACTTTTAAAGTTAGAAGATCTTTCTTTTGTACTTTTTTTATAACTGAAGTCTTTTTTAGAGTGCTAGTATCTTCTAAAACCTCTTTTTCAACAAGAACTTTTTTATTTTGGATTTCTACTATAAGTTTAGATATTTGAGCAACCTTTTTCAGAGGTTTAACTTTTTTCTTCTTTTTTATTAATTTTTTTGGTTTTTTTGGAGGAGCTAAAGTCTTTTGAGTTGGTTTACATACAGATGAAAGTTTTATGCACAGTAGAGACTCTTTTTTTTCTACTTTTAGCCCAATGCTTACTTCTTTATAGACTAGGTATATCAGTACTACAAGTAATAAATGGATAATTATAGAAACTATAAAAGAGTTAGAATGTCGTATCATAAACAGATATTATCAAAATATCTGTTACAAAAGTGTTAAGTTAACTAAATAGCTCGTTTGAACTCTGGATATGCTTCAACACCTACTTCATTTACATCTAAACCTTCTACTTGGACATCATCTTCTGCTCTAAAAGGAATGATTTTATTAATGATAAAAAGTACAACATATGAACTAACAAAAGCAAATATCGCAACGATAACTATACCTTTTATCTGCTCCACAATCGAAACACTATCTACAAATATTCCGACAGCTAATGTTCCCCAAATACCATTAACCAAGTGAACAGAAAGTGCTCCAACAGGATCGTCAAGTTTTAACTTGTCAAAAAGAGGTACAGCAAAGACAACTAAAGCACCACCTATAAGTCCTATTAGTATTGGAGTGTACATATCATACAAGTCTGGTCCAGCAGTAACAGCTACAAGTCCACCTAAGGCTCCATTTAGAACCATTGTTATATCAAAAAGTTTGTAACGTACATACATGATAAACCCTGCGATAATAGCCCCTGCAAGTCCCGCTGTATTTGTGTTCATAATAGTTTTAGCAACTAAGTCTGCGTTTTCTACACTAGATATGCTTCCTACACTTCCTCCATTAAAACCAAACCAACCTATCCACAGGAGAAGTGCACCGAGGACTACAAGTGGTACATTTGAAGCAGGAACAACTCTAATCTTTCCATCTTTATAACGCCCTTTACGAGCTCCCATAATCATGATGGCAGCTAAAAGTGCCCACCCACCAGTAGAGTGAATAACAGTAGAACCAGCTAAGTCATACATATGTATATCTAAAAAAGTGTCAGCTAAAAAGTTGGCACCCCAAGTTATATTTACAATAGAAGGGTATATTAGACCACCCATTATAATCGTAAAGAACATTAGAGGTATGATTTTTACTCTCTCGCTGACTCCACCACTCATAATGTTTATTGTTTTACCTACAAATGCCATCTGAAACATAAACGCAGCCCATATGCTCATAGAAGAGTTTTCCCACGACCCAAATGCTAATGTGTAACCAACTAAAAGAAAAGACATGGAGGCGACTGCATATATCATTGTATTTACTGTTAGTACTGATGAGACATTTTTTGTTCTCACTAGACCCGCTTCAAGCATAGCAAAACCAGGAACCATAAATATGATAAGAACCATGCAAAAGAGTGTATAAAATGTATCTATTATGTATTTGAAGTCAGCTTCTGACATTGAAAACCTTTATATTGAAGAATTTAAAGGCAGTTTAGCAAAATAAATATACGGAAATAATTAAATGTGGGATATTTTAAAAGAGAAACACACATAAAAATGTGTGTTTGAAGGAAAAGAGAAGTGAGTTATATAGCTTCGCTATCTTCTTCGCCAGTACGAATACGAATAATTTTTTCCATATCACTAACGAAAATTTTACCATCACCGATTTTACCCGTACGAGCAACTTCAACAATAGTACTTGTAGTTTTTTCTACCATATCAGCAGAAACAACCATTTCCATTTTGATTTTTGGTAAAAAATCTACAACATATTCAGCACCACGATATAGTTCTGAATGACCTTTTTGAGCACCATAACCTTTTACTTCAGTCACTGTCATACCAGTAATACCGATTTCAGCAAGAGCATCTTTTACATCTTCTAATTTGAAGGGTTTGATAATAGCTTCAATTTTTTTCATTTATAATCCTTATAAAAGTAATTTTTTTATTATAGCCTAACTCTATTAAGAGTTAGTATATTTCTCGCCGTGTACTGATTCGTCAAGACCGATAGTTTCACTCTCTTCATCAACACGAGACCCACCAGTTAATGCAGTAGCAATGTAGTAAACTACAACTGTACCGATTAGTGTAACTAAACCAACAATAACAACAGATTCAACTTGAACCATGAACTGTCCCATTCTATCTCCAGACTCTTTCAGTGGTCCGTCCCATAGTAAATCATTGTCTTTTACAGCTAATAGTGCAGTTGCAAGAGCACCAAATAAACCAGCTAAAAAGTGAATACCAAATGCATCTAAAGAATCATCATAACCAAGTTTCTTCTTAAGTACAGTAACACCCCAAAATGCAAATAATGAACCAACAACACCTAAGATAAATGCACCAGTAACATCAACAAAACCTGCAGCAGGAGTAATAGCTACAAGACCGGCAACAGCACCTGAAGCAAGACCTAAAAGAGTTGGTTTTTTATAAATAACCCACTCAGCAGCCATCCATGTGATAGCAGCCATCGCAGTAGCAATAGTTGTTGTTAAGAAAGCTAAACCAGCGATTCCATTTGCACCAAATGCAGATCCACCGTTAAATCCATACCAACCAAACCATAGGATAGCAGCACCTAAAGCAGTAAGCATTACATTTGCAGGTTTCATCGCAATCTTAGGGTAGCCCGTACGTTTACCAACTAAGTATGCTAGAACTAAACCAGCTAAACCACCATTCATGTGAACAACAGTACCACCAGCAAAGTCTAAAGCACCGATATCAAATAAATATCCTCCACCCCATACTAAGTGAACAATTGGAGCATAAACTACAAGAACCCATAGTGCTACAAACACTAACCATGTAGAAAACTTAATACGCTCAATAACTGAACCAGAAGCGATAGCAACAGTAATAGCAGCAAACGTACCTTGAAATACAACAAATACGAAGTCAGGAAATGCACCCATTGAACTTAAGTCAGTCCATTTGATATCACTTAGCATTATATTGCCAAATCCACCAATAACTTTATTCATCGCGCCATCAGCAGTACCAAAAGCGATTGAGTAACCTGCGATAATCCATACAATAAAACCTACTACAAATGCTCCAAAAACCATAGCATATGTATTAAGTACATTTTTACTTCTTGTCATTCCACCATAAAACAGTGCAAGACCAGCTGGTGTCATAAGTAATACCAATGCAGTAGACATCATCATCCATGCAGTATCCCCAGAGTTAAGACCTTCTGCTGCTTTTTCAACTACTTTAGTTGCAATAGCTTCAATTGTGCTATTTAAGTCTCCTTGTGCTACTTTTGTCACAACTTCATCAGCAAATGCTGGTAAAGCTAGCAATAATGCTACAAACCATTTCTTCATGTGAATCCTTTTTTTTATAATTTCGGTTTGAAGTATGACATAAAAGATAAGATAATGATTTTTTATATTGCTTAATTTTTAATCATGTAAATATCAGTTGTATAAATTAAATATTTCAGGGTTAATATATATATCCTTAAG
The DNA here is from genome assembly GCF_029215975.1 of Sulfurimonas sp. SAG-AH-194-C20. Taxonomy (GTDB): domain Bacteria; phylum Campylobacterota; class Campylobacteria; order Campylobacterales; family Sulfurimonadaceae; genus Sulfurimonas. Next base: position 10,127 of record NZ_JAEMVD010000014.1, on the reverse strand, counting down.
ATATTTTTAGATATTATAATCAAAATTATTCTTAAATTTAATAGGGTGTATTAATGAGCGACTTGCTAAATAATGACGACATACAACAGATAAATATAGAAACAACTCTTCAGAACTCTTACCTTGACTACTCAATGAGTGTCATAGTAGGACGTGCACTGCCAGATGTTAGAGATGGACTAAAACCTGTGCATAGACGTATACTTTATGCGATGGATAAACTTAACCTTTCTCATGGTGCTAAGTTTAAAAAATCAGCACGTATCGTCGGTGATGTAATCGGTCAGTACCACCCACACGGTGACAACTCTGTTTATGATGCATTAGTTCGTATGGCTCAAGACTTCTCAATGAGAATGGAACTTGTAGATGGTCAAGGAAACTTTGGTTCTGTAGATGGTGACTCTGCCGCTGCGATGAGATATACTGAAGCTCGTATGACAAAGTATGCTGGTGAACTTCTTAAAGACTTAGATAAGAACACAGTAAACATGACTGATAACTATGATGGTACTACTAAAGAGCCAGATGTTATGCCTACTCGTGTTCCAAACCTGCTTATAAATGGTTCTTCTGGAATCGCTGTTGGTATGGCTACAAACATTCCTCCTCATAACCCTACTGAGATTATGAATGCACTCAAAGCACTTCTTGCAAATCCTCAGATAACACTTCCTGAAATCATGGAACATGTAAAAGCTCCTGACTTTCCAACTGGTGGAATTATCTTTGGTAAAAAAGGTATCACTGAGGCTTATGAATCTGGTCGTGGACGTATTAAAGTTCGTGCAAAGACTCACATCGAGCAGACTGCTAAAAAAGAGATTATCGTAATCGATGAGCTTCCTTACCAAGTAAACAAGTCGCGTCTTATTGAAAATATTGCAAACCTTGTAAAAGACAAAATGATAGATGGTGTTTCACTTATCCGTGATGAATCAGACCGTGACGGTATGCGTGTGGTCATCGAGCTTAAACGCGATGCTATGAGCGAGATAGTTCTTAACAACCTCTTTAAACAGACAAGCATGCAGACTACTTTTGGTATCATCATGTTATCTATATTAAATCAAGAGCCACGTATTTTTGGAATTATTGAGATACTTAAACAGTTTATTAACCACCGTAAAACTGTAATCATTCGCCGTACTATCTTTGATCTTGAAAAAGCAAAGGCTCGTGCACATATTTTAGAAGGTCTCAGAAAAGCTATTGATATCATTGAAAAAGTTATCAAAACTATTCGTGCTTCAAACTCTGAAGAAGAAGCAAAAGAAAATCTTGTTACAGAGTATGACTTCTCAGACATTCAAGCGGCAAGTATCGTTGCTATGAGACTTGGGCGTTTAACTGGTTTAGAGATTGAAAAAATCGAAAACGAGTTAGCAGAGCTTATGAAACTCATCAACTACTTAGAGTCTATTCTTAAAAGTGAAGAGGTACTTAACGGTATCATTTCCGAAGAGTTTGACGAAGTATCTGCTACTTATACAGAAGGACGTCGTACTGATGTTGAAGATGACTATGATGACATCGACATCGAAGACCTCATTCCAAATGAGCCAATGGTAGTTACTATTACTCACCGTGGTTATATTAAACGTGTTCCTCTTGCTTCATACGAGAAACAAAAACGCGGTGGTAAAGGTAAGACTGCTGTTACAACTTATGAAGATGACTTTATAGAAAATTTCTTTACATGTAACACACATGACACACTTCTTTTTGTAACTGACCGCGGTCAACTTCACTGGTTAAAAGTATATCGTATTCCTGAAGGGTCTCGTATAGCTAAAGGCAAGGCAGTTGTAAACCTTATAAATCTTGTAGCAGATGAAAAGATTCGCTCTATCATTCCTACTACTGACTTTAGTGAAGATAAAGGACTTGTTTTCTTTACTCAAAAAGGTGTTGTAAAACGTACAAACCTAAGTGAATTTTCTAACATTAGAAGTAATGGTGTTAAAGCTATCGCTCTTGATGATGATGATGCTCTTATCACTGCAAAAATTGCAAATCAAGATATTAGATTCCTATTTATCGTAACTAAATTTGCTCAGTGTATTAAATTTGAGATTGAGAAAACTCGTGAACAAGGTAGAAATACTCGTGGTGTTCGTGGTATTAAGTTCAAACATGAGGGCGATGTAGTAGTTGATGCTAACATCATTGCAAATGATGAACAAGAAATTCTTATGATTGCTGAAAAAGGTATTGGTAAACGTACTGATGCTGGTGAATATAGACTTACAAACCGTGGCGGTTCTGGTGTTATTGCTATGAAGATGACAGCTAAAACTGGTAAAAATATCATCGGTTGTCTAATGGTAGATGAAGAAATGGATATGATGGCACTTACAAAAAGTGGTAAAATGATAAGAGTAGATATGCAAACTATCTCAAAATCCAGTAGAAACACCTCTGGTGTCTATATACTTAAAGGTGATGATGTTGCATCAATATCACGTTGCCCTAAAGAAGAAAAAGATGAAAATGAAAATGAAGAAGGTTCTGAGACACTAATAGTGGAATAGTACTTGCTAGATAATTTTTAATAAAATAGAAGGTAGCATTTTGCTCCCATAAGGATATTCAATGAAATACTCATTATTAGTAGTAGCACTTCTTAGTGCTGTCTCTTTAGAAGCTGTTGATACAGCAACAACTTCTACATCAACTGTTAAAACAGAATCTGTACCCCAAAAAGTTCAGACAGTAAATGTACCAACAACATCAACTATTAATGTTAATTATCCTGTATATTCTCAGAGTAACACTACTCAAGCAACACAAGAAAAACAAAATGTAGCATCTCTCACAGCTGAAGTTAATGATGTCCAGTCACAAGAAGATGTACTTGCTGCAGAAGAAAAAATGCTCATAAGTGTAGTTGGTCAGGGTGTAGCACCCATGAATACATCTTCACCAGCACAAGCTTATGCTCTTGCTAAACGTGCAGCTGTTGCTGATGCATATAGACTAATCGCTGAAAAAGTAAAAGGTGTTCGTATCGATGGGCAAGACCTCATTAAAAATATGATGGTCAAACGTTCAACAGTACGTACTTCTGTTGCAGCAATGGTTAGAAATGCAAATATCGTTGAAACTACATTTAAAGAAGGACTTTGTGAAGTTGAGATGGAGATTGTAATATCTCATACTCAATTCAAGTAAGCCTACTCTTTTTTCTTTTCTCACTTGCATTAAATGCAAGTGAATACCTCATATCCTACAGATACCTTGTCAAAGATGCCACTCTCTATAACGAATCACTAGAAATATCTCATGCTATGCAAAAATGCAATGGTAACGCCTATAATCCAATCATATTTGAAACACGTGATGATAAAAATCTTAGAAAAATTCTATCTATAAATAAGGAAGAGTTTATTGAGTACATACATAAATTAGGACTTAGTTTAAAACATAGTGATAGCACAGTAAATTTTAAATATACATCTACAACTATCCTCACACTCAGGACTACATGCTTCAAAGTCGATTTTAATGATAACTTTGTTAGAATTTCACCATTAAAATAGGCAAAGAATAGGACATCCATTGAAAATTGCAATCGTTGAAGATGATATTAACATGAGAAAATCTCTAGAACTCGCTATGGGCGACTATAAAGAGTTTGAAGTTAAAACATTTAAACATGCAAAAGATGCGCTCAAAGGTCTTGATGATAGTTTTGATTTAGTTATCACGGACATCAATATGCCGGGAATGGATGGAATAGAGTTAGTAAAAGAGTTAAATGGTCGCTACGAAGTGATAATCATGACTGGAAACGCCACACTAACTAAAGCTATAGACTCCATCCACCTTGGGGTCAAAGACTTTTTACTTAAACCTTTTGATGTTGATGCACTTATCGGTGCGATAAAACGTGAAAGTAAAGTGCAGTCTGTACAAAAAAAAGCACCAAAAATAAAAAAAAGTTCTAATAGTTTTTTGGGGGAAAGTGATGCTTTATCCAAAGTACTAAACATTGCAGATAAAGCATGTAAAACCGATGCAAGTATTTTACTTTTAGGTGCTAGTGGCGTTGGAAAAGAAGTTTTTGCTTCATATATACATAAGCATTCACCTCGTTCTAAAAAACCATTTATCGCTATAAACATGGCTGCCATTCCTGATAACCTTATAGAGAGTGAGCTTTTTGGATTTGAAAAAGGTGCTTTTACTGATGCGAGTGAAGCCAAAGCGGGACAGTTTGAGTTAGCAAATGGTGGTACACTTTTTTTAGATGAGATAGGGGAGATGCCTTATGGTGTTCAAGCCAAACTTTTACGTGCGCTGCAAGAAAAAGAAGTACGGCGACTAGGTGCTTCAAAGAGCATAAAAATAGATATACGAGTAGTGTCTGCTACAAATGCGAACTTAGATGAAAAGATAAAAGATGGTCTTTTTAGAGAGGATTTATACTACCGTTTAAATACTATTCCTCTTCATATCCCTCCCCTTTGTGAGAGAAAAGATGAGATACTTCAAATCGCAGAAGCAACTTGTAAAAGTAACTGCGAAAAGTATGACTTTGAGTTAAAAACATTTTCAAATGAAGCTAAATCTGAGTTACTTGATTATAATTGGCCTGGAAACATACGAGAGCTTATCTCTGTAGTTGAGCGATCAGTCATTCTGAGTGAAACGCAAGAGATACAAAAAGATGAACTCTTTTTGAATGTTAGAAAATAAACAATAAAATATAAAGAGAGAAATTATGAGTCAGAAAAAATATAATGTAGCAATAGTCGGAGCAAATGGAGCAGTTGGAGAAGAGATACTTAATGTCTTAGCTGAGATAGACTTTCCCCTAGAGAGACTCATCCCTCTTGCTAGTTCTAGAAGTGTTGGTAAAAGTGTTGATTACAATGGTGAATCACTTCCAATTATTGAATTAACTCACGATGTTTTTACTGAGTATGGAATAGAGATAGCTCTTTTTTCTGCTGGTGGATCTGTGAGTGCTGAGTTTGCTCCCTCTGCTGTAAAAGCAGGAGCTGTTGTTATAGACAATACTTCTCACTTTAGAATGGATGAAAACACTCCTTTAGTTGTTCCTGAAGTAAACCCACAAGACATTAAAAAGTGGAGACAGACAGGTATAATCGCAAACCCTAACTGCTCTACTATTCAAATGGTTCAAGCACTCAAACCTCTTGATGAAGCATACGACCTTCTTCGCGTTGATGTAAGTACATATCAAGCAACTTCTGGTGCAGGAAAGACTGCTATGGAAGAGTTAGTTAAACAGATGCAAGCATTTTTTGCATTTACACTTAGTGATGCTGAGCATAAAGCTTTTAACCAGCAAATAGCACTTAACGTTATTCCTCAGATAGATGTATTTACTGATAATGGTTACACAAAAGAAGAGATGAAAATGGTAAACGAAACTATTAAAATCTTAAACAAAGATGTAGCACTTTCTGCAACATGTGTTCGTGTTCCTACACTTCGTGGTCATGCAGAAGCACTTACTCTTACTTTTGACTCTGAAGTAAACGCAGATGAAGCAAGAGAAGTTTTAGCTAAAGCTCCTAATCTTGTCATCCTTGATAATCCTGATGAAGCACTCTATCCTATGCCTGCAACCTGTGTAGATAAAAATGAGACTTTTGTTGGCCGTATTCGTAGTGATATTTACTCTAAAAACATCTTACATCTTTTTGTAGTAGCGGATAACCTTAGAGTAGGAGCTGCTACAAACGCGGTAAGAATTGCTCAAAAATGGATAGAGTTTCAAGAAGAGGAAGTATAAGTATGGAAAAAATATTTGAAAGTAGTCTTTGGGCTTCAAGATTTATGGTTATTATGGCTGTTATATTTGGTCTTATTGGAGCAGTAGTTCTTTTTATTGTTGCTTCATTTGACATATATGATACTGCTAAATTTGTGCTGAGTACATATCTAAGCCATATCCATCCTGAAAATTTTCATGAAGATGTAGTTGGTGGTATTATCGGTGCTGTTGATTTATATCTTATTGGTGTAGTTATGCTTCTTTTTTCTTTTGGTTTATATGAGCTTTTTATCTCTGAGATAGATGCGGCAAAAGATGATTCTGGTAAAGAAAATAAAATTTTAGCAATTCACTCTCTAGACCAACTAAAAGATAAAATATCTAAAGTAATCGTTATGGTTCTTGTAGTTGGATTTTTTCAAAAAGTGGGACATACCCAGTATAACGGTGCTTTAGACATGCTCTACTTCGCACTTTCTATCACTGCTGTAGCCGTAGGTTTATACTTTTTAGGTAAAGTTGGAAAAAATCATTAGATAGTTAAAAAATAATTTTAAGGAAATTAAATGGGTAAAATATTTGTAGATGCATGTTTTGGTAAAGAAACACCATACACTCCAGTATGGATGATGAGACAGGCTGGTCGTTATCTTCCAGAGTATATGAAAGTTCGTGCAAAAGCAGGAGACTTTCTTAACCTTTGTCATAACCCTGAAGCAGCTGCTGCTGTAACTATTCAACCTTTAGACATCGTTGGTGTTGATGCGGCTATTTTATTTACAGATATTTTAGTTATTCCTGATGAGATGGGTATGGACTTATCTTTTGTTAAAGGTGAGGGACCAAAGTTTTCTGACCCTATTGAAACGCAAGCTGACTTAGATAGACTCATCGGTGGAGACGAAGCTGCAAGTAAACTTACTTATGTTTTTGACACTATCAAACTCCTTCGTAAACAACTCGATGAACGTGCTGACAACATCGCCCTCATCGGTTTCGCTGGTGCTCCTTGGACTCTTGCTACTTACATGATAGAAGGACAAGGAACAAAAACTTATAACATCTGTAAAAAGATGATGTACTCTAACCCTAAACTTTTACATAACATTTTAAGAGAAGTAACAGAAGTTTTAAAACTTTACTTAGAAAAACAGATAGAAGCCGGAGTAGATGTTGTTCAAATATTTGACTCATGGGCAGCTGCTATTGAAGTTGATAACTATGATGAGTTCTCTTGGAGCTATATGGTTGAGATAGCTGAGTACATTAAAGCGAAATATCCTCATATTCCTATTATCATGTTTCCAAAAGGTATTCCTGCGTTTTATGACAAGGTATACGGAAACTTTGATGTTTTTGGTGTTGACTGGGCTACTCCGATGGAATTTGCAAACGAAAAGCTTGGTGACAAGTATGTTCTTCAAGGAAACATGGAGCCATGTCGTCTGTACTCAAAAGAGCAAACAACTGCTTCAGTAGAGAAAATCCAAAAAGTTATGAATGGTAAACGCCATATCTTTAATCTTGGTCATGGAATCCTTCCAGATGTTCCTGTAGATAATGCTAAACACTTTGTTAGCGAATGTCAGCGTGTCAGCAAAAAATAATATAATCTTTGGACCTATCAACTCACGCCGCTTTGGCATGAGTTTAGGGATTGATCTCTCCCCTGCACTCAAACAGTGTAACTTTGACTGTCTCTACTGCGAACTAGCCCCTGCTCTCACTATGGATAAACAAATAAATACTATTACTGTCGATGAGATTATACAAGAGCTAAAACTTCACCTCAACACTAACACAGATGTCATAACCCTCACAGCAAATGGAGAGCCTACACTCTACCCACAAATGAGTGAACTAATAGATGCCATTGACATAGTTAAAGGTAAAACTGAGACACTCATCCTTACAAACAGTGCAACACTTGTAGACCCCAATATTTATAAAGCACTTTTAAAGCTAGACCAAGTAAAACTCTCACTCGATGCTATAAGCCCAGATGTTTTTAGAAAAATCGACAGACCGCATGAGAGTATAAAAGTTGAAGAGATAGTAGAGCATGTTATAGCCTTTTCTAAAGAGTATACAGGTAAACTTTTCATTGAAATTTTATTTGTACATGAGTTAAATGATACACAAGAAGAGATACAAAAGTTAAATGATGTTTTACTTGATGTAAATGCTCTCAGAATTGACCTAGGAACTATAGACAGACCTCCGGCTTATCCTGTTATGGGAGTGAGTTATAAAGAGCTTCACACTATAGCGATGGCGTTTGACACTGCGCTTCCTATACACATAGCCTCAAGAATACATGCAGAACCAAACAATGCTTACTATAGTGATGAAGAGATACTCAACACTTTAGATAAACGCCCCCTTACTCGTGAAGATACAAAACTACTTTTTGATGAACAGACACAGATAAGTTTAGAGAGACTCATCAAAGATGGTGAAATAAGTGTGAAGTCTGTAAGTAATTTAGAGTTTTTAGTACCGAGTGAAAATTTAAAAAGAAAGAGAAACAAATGACATCTTATGAGAACCTAGAATTAGAAAATATTTTTATCCCTGCAAAGACACCATCAAAAAAACTGATGATTATTCTACATGGTCGTGGAGACTCAAGTGAAGGATTTGTTGGATTTCCTCCATTTTTAGCACTTGATGATATGAACTACATACTTTTTGATGCACCTTTTGAGTACATGGGTGGTAACTCATGGTACCAACTCCCTCCTGAGCAACTCCCAGGGATAGAGTACTCAAGAACTCTACTCACAAAAGATTTAGATACTCTTTTTGAGAGTGACTTTGAAGCAGACGAGAGTTTTCTATTTGGTTTTTCTCAAGGCTCACTACTTACATTTGAATTTGGAGCGAGATACCATAAGGTCCTTGCGGGTTATATCGCCATAAGTGGTTACATATATGATGTTCCTACACTACTAGAAGAGATGAACCCTGATGTAAACGCGAAGAACTGGTTATGTACTCACGGAACTAGCGATCCAGTTTTATCATATGAGACATCTAAAGAACAAATTGAACAACTTCAAGATGGTGGTTTTGACATAGAGTTTGTTACTTATGATAAAGACCACAGTATAGACAGAGATGAGTTAAGTATGATTTCTGAGTGGATTAAAAAGAGAAAGTAACACAGTCTTAAATATACACTTAATTTTTTAAGTGTATGTCTTCATTTTATATAAATACCCCTTCTTTTAGAGCTATCGCATCAAAAGCAAATAAATTTCAAGTATTTCTTATATCTGTTATTTTTTATCTAATTAAATTTGTATAGTACAATGATATTAAATAAGTAACAACGGGGATATTATGATAAAGAAAATAGACTTTGGAAAGACGAATTTAAAAGATTTGCATGAAGTATTAAATATACAACACAAGAAGAATTTGACAATAAAAAAGCAAGACTATTCCCAAGTGGAAATACAGATAATGAAGTGTCAACAACTTCAATCTTTTTGGCATCTTTAAGTGCTGTTAAGGAATATAGAGAAGAACTATTTTCAGAAATAGGTATTACAAAATTAAAAGCTAGAAATGCAGTCTTACATGCCTATACAGAATTAAGTAATGATAAGACTGGTGATAGACCTGATGGTTTAATAGTAATCACTAGTGGAAAACACAATCCAATAATTGAATGGGCAGGATTTATTGAATCAAAAGTAAGAGATAATGAAATTAATGAAACTCAAATTGAAAAATATGTTGAATTTGCACGGGAAATAGGTATAAATGATATTATTACTATTTCAAACTACTTAGTCTCAAATCCAAAAGAAAGTCCTATAAAATTAAAGAAAAGAAGTTTTAACTTATTCCATTGGTCATGGGTTTATTTAAAAGTAACGGGAACACGACTTGTAAGAACAGATAGTATTGAGGATGAAGACCATATCTATATTTTAAAAGAATTAAGAAGATACTTTGATTCACACAAAAATCTAAATAATTTTGTCAATATGGGGAAAACTTGGAAAGAAGCAGTAATAAAAGTCCATTCGTACACACCAGATCAAAAAATTGATAAAGAGCTTTTAAATGATATTATCTCATCTTATAAACAAGAAGAAAAAGACATCAGTTTTCAACTAACGGATAAGTCTAACTTTCATGTTGAGTTAATTACAAAAGATAATAGAGAAGAAGAGATTGAAAAGATGTTGCAAACGTCTAAAACGATTACATCACAGTTTATGATTGATAAAGATAAGAAAAATACATTTTTCCTTGAAGTTGATTTTATCAGACAAAAAATAAAATGCTATACAACTATCACGATAGATAAAGGTAAAGCACAAGCTCAAACATCTGCACTTATAAAAATGTTTGAAGATGTTGG